>CAXMUJ010000117.1:0-3124 GCA_964196455.1 uncultured Myxococcota bacterium
GCGGCGACACCGCCTCCAGCGTTGTATCCAGATGCTTGATCTGGTTCTTACGCAGGGCTTTGCCCCGGCGGCGGCCATAAAAATTCCGCCGCGGTGCGTCCTCGGGTTTAATGTTTGGTATGTCTGACATGTCTCTGACTTAAACTGACCGCTTCAGTGCATCGACCAGATCTGTCTTTTCCCAGCTAAACCCACCGTCTGCCTCGGGCGCACGCCCGAAGTGGCCATAGGCCGCGGTACGTTGGTAAATAGGTTTGTTTAGGCCAAGATGCTCGCGGATACCTCGCGGTGTCAGGTCCATGACCTCTGCGATTGCACGTTCGATCTCTTCCTCATGCACGCTACCGGTTCCGTAGGTGTCTGCGTAAATCGACAATGGCTCGGCCACACCAATTGCATAGGACAGCTGAATAACGCAACGCTTCGCCATCCCTGACGCCACTACATTCTTTGCCAAATAGCGCGCGGCGTATGCTGCCGAACGGTCAACCTTGGTCGGGTCTTTGCCGGAGAACGCACCGCCACCATGTGGGGCCGCACCGCCGTATGTATCAACGATAATTTTGCGGCCAGTCAGACCTGCATCACCGTCCGGTCCACCGATCACGAATTTACCGGTCGGGTTAACATGCCATGCCGTTTTCTTCGTTATCCAACTTTGCGGAAGAATATCACGGATGTAGGGCTCAACCACATTTCGCACATCTTGCGACGTCATGTTTTCATCAAGATGCTGCGTCGACAGAACGATTGAGGACACCCCAACCGGCACTCCGTTTTCATATTGCAGCGACAACTGCGTTTTTGCATCCGGCCCAAGTGTCGGCTCAGCGCCGCTTTTTCGAACCTCCGCCAAACGGGACAAAATCGCGTGGGCGTAATGTATCGGGGCAGGCATCAGTTCTTTGGTCTCATCAACGGCATAGCCGAACATGATCCCCTGATCACCGGCACCTTCGTCTTTGTTACCGGCCGCATCGACACCTTGTGCAATATCTGACGACTGGCCGTGCAGATAGTTGTTCATCTTGAAAGTCTTCCAGTGAAAACCTTCCTGCTCGTATCCGATATCCCGAACACATTTTCGCGCTATATCTTCAACACTATCAATCACCTCCTGTGGACCGCGCACTTCGCCGCCAACAACAACGCGATCTGTGGTCGCGAAGGTTTCACACGCCACGCGCGCTTCGGGGTCTTCTGCCAGAAACGCATCTAGGACCGCGTCCGAAATCCGGTCGCAGAGTTTGTCTGGGTGACCCTCAGAAACGGATTCCGAGGTGAACAGATAATTTTGTCGAGCCATTGATGGCCTCCATCGCAAATTACGAATGCATTGTTTCTCTAAATGAAGCTAAGTCGTGGCGTCAATGCCCTGAGGCTGCTTATTGGACGCAACCGGTGTAAGTACTTGGGGTTTCTCAGCGTTCGCGCCTTTTATTTGGTATTAATTTAAAAATTGTTAACAATAGTAACAATCCTGCAATCGGCCAATCTTCATAACGTGAATAGAGAGTTTTGGGCAATGCTGTGGGTAAAGTCACGTCAATAATGCCCATCTGTCCAAGCGGTATGGCGTCCACCACGCGCCCATAAGGGTCGATCATCGCCGACACACCGGTATTGGCCGAGCGCGCCATCGGCAACCCTTGCTCAATCGCGCGAACGCGTGCCTTTGCCAAATGTTGATAGGGGCCGCTAAACTTTCCAAACCACGCGTCGTTGGTAACTTGCACAATCCAGTCCGCGCGCGCCCCGCGAACCGATGCATGACTTGGGAATATCGCCTCGTAACAAATCAGCGGCAGGAAAGGCGGTGTATCACCCTTTGATATAACCTTTGGCCCCTCGCCCGGCGTCCATCCGCGACCTGTCAGGGCCGATAGTCCTATTTTGGACAACAGGGCTTGCGCAGGAATATACTCCCCGAACGGTACCAGATGATGTTTGTCGTAATTGTCCTGCAACACACCATCACCGCCCAGCAACACCAAGCGGTTAAACCAGTTATCATCCGCGTCGCGCCGTCTGGCCCCAAAAATCACTTCGGCGCCGTTCAATGCTGTGGAAATCTCCTGCAATATATCCGGACGTTCTTCGGGCAGGAAGGGCACTGCCGCCTCGGGCCATATGACAATGTCAGGCGAACCCTCCGCGGCACTTAAATCCAAATGCCGTTGGAAGAAAACATGCTGGAATTCGGGCAACCATTTCAGCTTTTGTTCGACATTAGGCTGGACAATTCGAACCGTAAAACCATCCGCTCGCAAAGCCACAGGTTGGAACAATTGGAAAGAACCGAATCCCCACATTACAACAAGTATCAGCGCACCAGACGCGATCCCCACAACTTGGCGTCGTGAAGCCAAGGCCACAGCCGCCATCGTCAGGAAACCGACGCCATGCACCCCGATTACTGAAGTCACCTGAATTATCGGGGTTTCGACCCACCCGTATCCAATCAACCCCCAAGGGAACCCTGTGAATACGTAGGATCGCGCAAGCTCCACCATGGACCACAACAATATAAGTGTAAATATCCTGCCGCGCGGGGCAATCCAAAACGCGGCGGCCCAGAACAGCGCTAGCCCAGCTGCCATAAAGAACAGCGCGAACGGTGCCATCCAGCCGTGACGTGCGATGGCGACCAGAAATGGTTCGACAATCCACGACAAGGTCAGGCCAAAATACCCAAGACCGGCAAACCACCCGACAGCCGCCGCACGCCGTTGTCGTTCAGCGCCCGAATGCAGCCAGAAAATAACTGGAAGGGCCGCAAAGAATGCCAGCGGAAAGGACCATGGGGCTTGCACCAATCCCAGTGCCGCTCCCATAACAAAGGCCAGCAACAGTTGTCGCCAGCCTTCAAGTAACCCTATCCGCGCAGCTAACCCCACGCAGCTTATTCCGCCGCGTGGCCGACTGGCCGTCTAGCTTTCAGTCGCACGCGCAAGCTTTTGACCCGTCGTGCGTCTGCATCGACAACCTCGAATTCATGCCCACGACCGTCGCGAATGCATTCGCCGCGTGATGGAACCCGACCGATCAACATAAAGACCAGGCCACCCAATGTTTCGACTTCCTCATCCAGATCATCTGGCAAAAGATCAACACCAACTGCTTC
>CAXMUJ010000118.1:0-2036 GCA_964196455.1 uncultured Myxococcota bacterium
AGGTGTCGCCGTTCTTTACCGATTTGCCGGACCGCATGGCTGATGCACAAATGGTGGTAGCGCGATCGGGGGCCTCGTCTGTTGCGGATATTGCAGTCATTGGTCGACCGTCGATTCTGATCCCGCTTGCGATCGCAACTGATGATCACCAAACCGCCAATGCACGCGGGCTAAAAGATGCCAATGCGGCCATCGTCATTGCAGAATCAGACCTTGCACCAGACGTTCTGGCACGACATATAATGACTATTCTCGATGATGCGGACAGGGCAAACGCCATGGCCGCCGCCGCTCTGACACAGGGCAAACCGGATGCAACTCGGGCGCTGGCCGCGCTGGTGGAGCAATTGGCAAAAAAGGAAGGTGTCGCGTGAACGCAGCTGGTGCAACCAAATTACCCACGGATGTGGGACCGATCCATTTTTCCGGCATTGGCGGTATCGGCATGTCTGGTATCGCAGAGGTGCTGTTGAACCTTGGGTATCAGGTACAAGGGTCCGATCTGAAAGCCACAGACATCACACAGCGGCTGGAAAGGCTGGGCGCGACGGTGTTTATTGGCCAAACGGCTGAAAACCTGAACGGTGCGGATGTGGTTGTCGTATCGTCAGCGATAAAACGCGGCAATCCTGAATTGGACGGCGCACGATCACGGGGCCTGCCGGTTGTGAAACGCGCAGAAATGCTGGCCGAACTTATGCGGCTGAAATCCAATGTCGCAATTGCCGGAACTCACGGAAAAACCACAACCACAACAATGGTCGCAACCCTTTTGGATGCGGGCGGAATTGATCCGACGGTTGTGAACGGCGGAATTATTCAGGCCTATGGGTCCAACGCTCGCATGGGTGCGGGCGAGTGGATGGTCGTCGAGGCCGACGAGAGCGATGGCACGTTCAACCGTTTGCCGGCAACAATCGCAGTTGTTACCAATATCGATCCCGAACATATGGAACACTATGGAACCTTTGATAATCTGCGCGATGCTTTTTATACATTTGTATCCAATATCCCGTTCTATGGTGTCGCGATCTGCAATACCGATCACCCCGAGGTCCAGTCACTTGTTGGCCGGATTGATGATCGCAAGGTGATTTCCTACGGATTTAACAAACAGGCTGATGTGCGTGCCGAAAACCTGACGTACAAAAAAGGTTCGGCCTATTTTGATGTGGTTTTGCAAGCCGAAGACCAACGCATTGACAATGTCGTGCTGCCGATGCCGGGTGACCATAATGTGTCCAATGCGCTGGCTGCAATTGCGGTTTCACGGCATCTGGGTTTGAAGAAACACGAAATCAGAGAAGCTTTGGCGGCGTTCAAGGGCGTAAAACGTCGCTTTACCCATGTGGCCGAAGTGGACGGTATTACGATCATTGATGACTATGCTCACCATCCCGTCGAAATATCTGCGGTGTTGCACGCAGCACGCAAGGCCACAGATGGCCGCGTGATCGCCGTGCACCAACCGCACAGGTACACCCGACTGCATGATCTGTTTGAGGATTTTTGCGCCTGTTTTAACGACGCCGATGTTGTCGGCATATCCGACGTTTATTCCGCAGGCGAAGATCCAATTGCGGGCGCATCGCGCGATGATCTGGTTGCCGGATTGCGCAGCCACGGCCATCGCCACGCCGATGTGGTCGCAGACGAGGCAGGATTGTTGGCATTCGTGCGTGAACACTGTCAACCTGGTGATTTGTTGGTTTGCCTGGGCGCGGGTACCGTCAGCGCATGGGCGTATAACCTGCCCGGTGCAATGGCAAAATGACGGGGTCGGTGATCTCTGCCGCGGTCTGGATTGTCGTGGCGTCGATCATTGCTCTGCTGCCCTGGAAAATCCATTGGCGGGCAGCTGTGTTTTTGCTGATCCCGACTATCGTCGTTATTATACCGTGGTTGTTTATTCAAAACGGTGTTGTTGTTGGGACGGCTTTCGCAGTTGGATTTTGTTCGATCTTGCGATGGCCGCTGTACTATCTGACGAAAAACACGATCCGAAAAGCCAAAGTGATCTTGGGACGATGATGAAA
>CAXMUJ010000119.1:0-15154 GCA_964196455.1 uncultured Myxococcota bacterium
TCTGGATGCGAACAAGGGCATCCTGACGCCGGAACTTTACACTTACACCGTTGTTTTGCTGGTCGCGACACTGGCCTGTGTGGTTGCCGCCCTGATCCGCAAGGATGCGACTTTGCGTAAATGGGGTCTGGGGCTGGTGGCGCTGACGGCGGTCAAAGTGTTTTTGTGGGAAAAGGCGGGGCTTCAGGGTTTGGGGCGTGCAACCGCCTTTATTGCCCTTGGGCGTACCCTGACGGGGATCGCATGGCTGTTCCAAAAGTTCACGATGGACAAGACGACCGATGCGGAAACCGAAGCGGGCGCTCGGCCCAAACCTGACCCGTAACTTATAGTTGTTTTTGCGCCTCCCTGCTCCTAGGGTCAGGACCCATAACCAGAATATGACGGTTGCTGCGAGATTTATTTCTGATCTGAAGGTATGCGCACATCTGTCGTATCTGGTTGCGATATGCCGCCAGTCGTTGAGCCTAGCAAACAGGGTTTCAATTTTGTGACGGACTTTATCAAGCGTCTTGCAACCTTCGAGGGAGGTTTTGCGGTCTTTTCTGGGTGGAATACAGTTTTTCTGGGTGGAATTCTGGGCGTGATATCCTGATCGGCCAACATATTGCGGGTTTTGTCGTTGTCATACCTTTGTCACCCAAGAGGGTTCGGGCCTTTGGCAGGTCTTTCAAGAGAACATCTGCACCCTTGAAGTCACGACGCTGGCCTTCGGTCAAATACAGTCTGACGGGTCACCCCTGTTTGTCGGACAAAGTATGCACCTTGGTGTTCATGCCGCTCTTGGCGCGGCCTATCAGCTTTGGCTCTCGCCCCGCCTTTTTGAGGCTACTCGCTGTGCGCTGCGCTTTCAGATGGGTGCTGTCGATCATCAGAACATCGCGGCTGTGGCATCGGGCTTTGCCAATTCTGCGAAGATGCGCTCGAGGCGGCATTTGTACGGTCAAGGTCGGCTGTGCGGACTTAACCGCCGTCAGCCGTACGTGCTTCAACGTCCGCTCTCTAACAATTCTAACTTTCAAAATATTACAAGTCTATGTTGTCCCTATGGACAATGCCTATCCAGCAACAGGCGAAAACCAGTTTAACGAGGTTAATGTCAACGGCCTTAACACCCCGCGTCATTGACTTGCCCATTCGACATAATGGTTTTGCAAAATGTCACCCGGTTCATAATTGCGTTTTCCAAATTGGCATTAGAAAGATTTGCCCGCGTCAAGTCCGCGCCGGATAAATCGGCCGCACTCATGTTGGCGTTCGACATATCCGCTCCGACCAATGATGCATTTACGAGGTCAACCGCTTCCATATTCGCGCCGGACAAGTTCGCCATGTCAAAGTTTGAGTGGCTGAGGTCGGCACCGCTCCAGTTGGCGGACAAACTGGAGCCGGACAAATCGACGTCCCAAAAATAAGCTTTTTCCAGGTTTGCCCCTGTCAAATCTACGCCTGACATATTCGTGTGCTTCAAATACACATTTGATAAATTTGCACCTGTCATGACGGCGTTGGAGAGGTTGGCGTCTTTTAAATTCGCGTAAGAGAAATTGGCATCTGACAGGTTTGACGCCATCAACTTGGCATTTTCCAAGCGACTATCGGACAGGTTTGCGTTCACCAAGTTTGCCCCGGTCAGATCAGCCCCGGTCAAATCCGCATAGTTCAAATCTGCGGACGTCAATACTGCGCCGGTCAGGACTGCGCCTGACAGGTTGGCATCGGCCAAATTTGAACTGGCCAGATTAGCACCCGACAATTGTGCTTGCGATAAATCACAATCCGGACAAGCGTTTGTGGAAATTAAAGTTTCCAATTGACCAGCATCAAATGCCAGGCTGGCTGACCCCGCTACTGAAATCAGACTAAGCACAACTGCCCAAATTAGCTTTTTCATGATTACCCCCCGTTAAGGTCATTAGATGACCATACCAGATGCAATCCGTCCAGTTTTACATAAGCACCCGTTTCACCCCTGAAAATTCCACGGTAGTAGCTCGCCTAAATTGTTGATTATTTCGTCCGCGATGCGGGACGAGGACGAAACCGCCCTGGCGGCAAGGCCACCGAGCCCCGAAATACTAAAACCTAAAGCAGTCGTTCGACAGGTTTCAGAAGAACTACACGTTGGGCTCTAACCGGTCATCCGACAAAATCAGTCAATTAATGGGTTCTGACCCTCGTTAACTTGCACCCAAATCAATGGTGCCGGAACACTGGCAATCGTTATGCTGGAACCCACCAAACATCGCACAGAAATCTTGCGAAAAACTGTGCTGGCGGCCCATAGGTCGCCGATTGAGGTCACAGGCCCGCCGTATCTGGTTGATTGGAACCGTCTGCTCTAGCGTCCGTGGCTGCGGTCATAGCCGTTTGGTGCGGGCGGTGTCCAACCCGCCACCGCAGGCGCGTCGTAAACTTCGATCAGCATCGGATGGCACACCGCCGTATCGCTGGAATGTTGGGCCGAACAATCGCCTCCGGGACAGGCCGACAGGTTAATCAGCAGGTCCATTTCGGCATAAAACTCGATATAATCATCCGGCCGCACAGGACTTGCCTTCATGAAATACTGCTGCGTATCGCGGGTAAAGCCGGTGCACATGAACACATTCAACACATCATGCACCAGATGTTCTACGTCTTTGGGCGCATGATCCATCGCATCGGCCAGACTGCGGGTTAGATTGGAATGACAGCAATGGTGATACTGCCCCCCCGACAACAGAGCGTTGGTATAGGGATCACAGCGCGTGCCAATCACATCATGCACCCCGCCGCCGTGATCGTCATAGCCATACCAGTCCAGCGTGTCCGCAGTGATCGTCGCCATTGGCCGCATCTGAGGAAAGCTGGACCACAACCGGTCCCCTGTGGACACATGCGTTCCGTGCAGCGCCCGCGTTTTACCGGAAAAAAAGCGCTCGTTCAGATCCTGTGCGTTGTGCAGGTTCAAATCGCCCACCTGCGGGCCCTCGATAGACACAATACGAAAGAACTGTCCGGCCTTGACCCGCGCAACACGCGCCTGGCGCGGTGGAACAACGACCTTGTCTGCCAAAATCATTTGGTCTCGCGCCGTGCGATAGCCCGCCATATCCGGCGCCGACAAATCGTCATACGGATAGCATATCACCGGTGCTACTGCGCGCCGGGCGTCCGCATCAACGGGTGCTGCAAAGTCTCGTGTGGTTTTCATACTGGCCTCCGCTTGAGTATTGACCAACCCTAGTCAACAAAATGCAGCGACACAAACACTCAAAGGGGCTTCACAAAGGTCGTATTCGCAAATTGGCTTTGCACTCTTGCGGTGGTTTTCCCGAAGACGTCAGCGCCTCTTCACCACAGCTTTTGCATCGATACGCCGAAAGCTGCCCCCGTGGCCGTTTCCGGACCCTCTTCCAACGGCAACGTTTGCCGCCCTGTGCCCGGGAAATTAGCCACATCACCAGAAAAAAGCAAAGGCACGCCAAAAGCCATCGGATAAACCAGATTTGCGATACGTCCAAAGTGCGGAACCAATCCATCCAGCATCCCTAACCCACACCGCAAAGGAGCCAATATGGCTCCCCTTTCAATCCCAAATTAAACGTCAGGTCAAAAACCCTACATTGTTCGCTCGACCATCTTCTTTTTGATCTCGGCGATTGCCTTGGCAGGATTCAACCCCTTGGGACAGGTTTTGGCGCAGTTCATAATGGTGTGACACCGGTACAGCTTGAACGGGTCTTGCAACTCGTCCAGACGCTCGCCTGTGGCCTCGTCGCGGCTGTCGATGATCCAGCGATAGGCGTGCAACAACGCGGCTGGTCCCAGATACCGTTCACTGTTCCACCAATATGACGGACAGGACGTGGAACAACAGGCGCACATCACACATTCATACAGACCGTCCAGCTTGGCGCGATCGTCAATCGACTGGCGCCATTCCTTTTCGGGGCGGCTGGTTTTGGTTTCCAGCCACGGCATGATCGAGGCGTGCTGGGCGTAAAAATGCGTCAAATCAGGGATCAGGTCCTTGACCACCGGCATATGCGGCAGCGGATAGATTTTGACATCGCCCTTGACCTCGTCCAGCCCGTAAATACAGGCCAGCGTGTTGATCCCGTCGATATTCATCGCACAAGAGCCGCAAATACCTTCACGACAGGACCGCCGGAATGTCAGCGTCGGGTCAATTTCGTTTTTGATCTTGATCAGCGCATCCAAAATCATCGGACCACAGCCGTCCATATCAACGTGATAGGTATCAACCCGCGGGTTTTCACCGTTATCAGGATCATAGCGGTAAACTTTGAAGGCCCGGACATTGGTTACACCCGCCGGTTTCGGCCAGGTTTTTCCAACTGTCATACGCGAATTCTTAGGGAGTGTAAGTTCTACCATAGGTCAGTCCTCTATGCGCCTGTTGGATACAGGGGTTCGGTCGGGGTTCTGCCGGACTTCGCCAGAACACATTCGTTATATGTTTCATGGGGTCGGTTTTTCGCCGCCAGATCTACATTCATACCCAGCGCAATACCGCCACGTATTTTGCCACCAGTTCCAACACCAATACCGACGCCGACACGGGTGTCGGTTGCATTTGCAATGCGCGCGCGGCACTCGGCCATAGCTTGCTCAACAGAGGTCAGCGGCTTTGGTGCCGGCGTACACCCGACCAAAACTACAAACAAAACAGTCGTCAGTGCTTTTACACCCATCATGACAGTCCTCTTAGGAGAGTTGGCAAACCAGCCTTTGCAATACAAGAAAGTGTTTCTGGACGGCTTGCAATCTCGACAACAGTCTCTGCCGCCAAGCCACTGGCACCGGTGCCTGCTGCGGCGGCCAATGTCAGAATTTCAACCGCACTGGAATTATCAATCACACAATTTGTCACCAACTCCGCTGGGATGCCCGGGAATTGTTCCTGAACAATCGGCGTCACAACGCCCTTGGCCTTGTCACGTGCAATCTCGTCGCCCACCGAGCATCCGGAAAGCAAAGCAGCAGCCACAGTCGCAATCGAAATCGCAAATTTGCCATGCGACCTGCCAATGTCTGTGGTTTTTTCTCTATATACCATCATTACAACTCAATCCACATACTGAAACGACGTTAAACACGCCTAGTAAATCCTTGCTTTCGGTGCAATTTTCTTGAGGTCAATGCCGCCGTCTTCTTCTTTGGTCAACGGATCAAGATGCACATCACGATAGCTTAGCTTGACCTTTTCATCGGTCACACGCGCCAACGTATGCTTGCGCCATTTTTTGTCGTCGCGATCGGGATAGTCCTCGTGCGCATGGGCGCCACGGCTTTCTTTGCGCGCCTCGGCGCCGACGATAGTCGCCATCGCATTTGGCATCAGATTGGACAATTCCAGCGTTTCCATCAGATCGCTGTTCCAGATCATTGACCGGTCGGTCACTTTCAGATCACCCAGTTTCTTGGCAATTTTTGTCATATCGCCCACACCTTCGGCCAAGGTTTTGTCGGTGCGGAAAACGGCTGCGTCACGCTGCATGGTTTTCTGCATCTCAAGGCGCAAATCAGCCGTTGGAATGGCCCCACTTGCATGGCGCAACCCGTCGAACCGGTCCATTGATCGCTCTACTGATGCTTCATTGAACGGCTCGTTCGGCGCTTTGGGGTCTACAATCTCGCCGGCGCGGATCGCCGCGGCACGGCCAAACACAACCAAATCGATCAAACTGTTCGAGCCCAAACGGTTCGCACCATGAACCGAAGCACAGCCGGCTTCGCCCACGGCCATCAGGCCCGGTAGAATGCGGTCGTGATCCTTGGCGGTCGGGTCCAGCGCTTCGCCCCAGTAATTCGTCGGAATACCGCCCATGTTATAATGCACGGTCGGCAGCACCGGAATTGGCTCTTTGGTCAGGTCAACACCGGCAAAGATGCGTGCACTTTCGGAAATCCCCGGCAACCGCAGCGCCAGCGTTTCAGGCGGCAGGTGGCTCAGATGCAAATGGATATGATCGCCTTCGGCACCGATACCGCGACCTTCGCGGATCTCCATCGTCATACAGCGCGATACAACATCTCGCGATGCCAGGTCCTTGTAGGTCGGCGCATAGCGTTCCATGAAACGCTCGCCCTCGGAGTTGGTCAGATAGCCGCCCTCGCCGCGCGCACCTTCGGTGATCAAGCAACCGGACCCATAGATGCCGGTTGGGTGGAATTGCACAAACTCCATGTCCTGCAGCGGCAGACCTTGGCGTGCAACCATGCCGCCGCCATCACCCGTACAGGTATGCGCAGACGTGGCCGAGAAAAACGCACGGCCATAGCCGCCCGTAGCCATAACAACCATTTTGGCGTTGAACCGGTGGATCGTACCGTCGTCTAGTTTCCATGCGATGATGCCCTGACACCGGCCATCTTCGGTCATGATCAAATCGGTGGCGAAATATTCGATATAGAATTCCGCATTGTTTTTCAGCGACTGGCCATACAGCGTGTGCAGGATCGCATGACCGGTCCGGTCGGCCGCCGCACAGGTGCGTTGTACGGGCGGGCCTTCGCCATATTCGGTGGTGTGGCCACCAAAGGGACGTTGGTAAATCTTGCCGTCCTCGGTGCGCGAAAACGGAACGCCGTAGTGATCCAGCTCGTAGACCGCCTTGGGTGCCTCGCGGACCAGATACTCCATCGCGTCCGTGTCACCCAACCAGTCGGACCCCTTGACGGTGTCGTACAGGTGCCATTTCCAATGGTCATTCATTTCGGTGCCGACATCCATATTACCAAGGCTGGCCGCAATGCCGCCCTGTGCCGCAACCGTGTGCGACCGTGTCGGGAAAACCTTGGTTACGCAGGCGGTTTTAAGACCCTGTTCGGCCATGCCCAACGTCGCCCGCAATCCGGCGCCCCCCGCACCCACAACAACTACGTCATAATAATGATCGATATACTCGTAAGCTGACATCTATTTCTCCAATCAGCCGCTAAAGGCGATTTTTGCGACGGCAAAAACGCCCGCCAAACCAAAGGCCCAACAGCCAAATTTCGTAACAACCAACAGCGTAAGCAAAGCGGGTTTTCCGTGAACGTAGTCCTCGATCACAACCTGCAGCCCTTCGGCCAGATGCTTGAATGTCACCAGCAGAAACAGGATCACAACGATCGCGCACAGCGGGTTTTGAAAGGTCTCGACGACCTGTGCATGCGACGCGCCGATCAGCGGTGCAATCGTGTACAAAAATCCCAGTGTCAGCGGGATCAGGGCCAAACCCTTGATCCGCTCGCCCAGCCAATGCTCGGCGCCGGTCCGCGCACTGCCCAAACCGATCACACGACCCATATCTGTTTTATAGCTCATCGTCGCGCTCCTATAAAATGATCAGGGTCAGGATCGTCAGCACAAAACTGCCACCGATCATCACATACCCCATCATGTCTGCTGTTTTGAGGTCAAAGCCATAGCCAAGATCCCAGATCAGATGCCGGATACCGCCCAACATATGATACCAAAGCGCCCAAAGCGACGCGACCATGACCAAAATACCAAACCAAGAGGTCAGTAATCCGTTCACGAAATCGAAATACGCCGGTCCACTTGCAGCGGCCAATAACCACCAGACGATCAGCACAAAGCCCAGCGCCAGCCCGATGCCGGTCAGCCTCACAAAAATCGATGTCATGGAACTCATTTGCGGACGATAAATCGTCAAATGCGGCGACAACGGGCGGTTGGCCCTATTCATGTCAGACATATGTCTCCCTCGCTTTGCTTATTCAGCTAGAGAATTGTTATAACAAAACGTTAGCAAGTCACAGGGCCTTGAGCCAAATTTCTAAATTATTTTCTTTGCGTATCGTCGCATTCGCCGAATTTTTCGCGAATGTGATCACACCGCAAGAGATATTGGCGATTGCTGGCACTTTGGCCAATGTGGTCACACCACAGTCACAAGGCACCCAGCTTGGTATCGGGGTCATAGTCTCCGTCCACCTCTTTTGTCACTGCCTGGCCACAGATCACAATGCACCGTGATGCGTCATATGTCATTGTGGGCTGCCCAAACAAAACCCAACCCTTGGCCAGCGCGGCTGTCACCTTATGGCAAAAAATTGATCCGTCTTCTGCGGTCAGTAAACGATAGGCAATCATCCGTAGGTTCCCAAAAACGGGCTGTGGCCCAAAAGGACATGTATGGTGGCAATAACTGCGAATATACCAAAACTGATGGTCAGCAACCGCAAATCGCCAGACACCGGTCCGGGTTCTGGCCGGTTCCACGCCCCGGCAGTGGCATTGATCACCGATATTTCGACAACCGCCCACACCGCCATGGACCCGAACAGAATGATCGAGGCCGAATCGCCGTTCACCAATAAATGCGCAGCTGCCCAGACGATAACGCCGGTCAACATCGGATGGCGCAACACGCTGCGCAATCGTCCGCGCGACGAGCCCATACCCAAAAGCATCACCGCCCCCAGCATCAACAGATTGTTCAAATGCCCCATTCCGGCGATCGGTGTGTAAACAGATGAAAATTCTGCGGATCGATAGCCGACCACCATCGCCACGACCGCCAGCACGATTGCCCCGGTGACACAAATGCGCGCCTTGCCCTCGCCTAGCCATCCAGTCAAAGCAGCCCGTTGCTCGGGCATCACGCGTTTGAACAAATGCGCACCATACCAAAGCGCAATTCCCGCCAATAAGAGAGTCATTCGATCACACTGTCCTTTTCCAATTCAATAATAGTCCGGTGTTTTTCCAGCACGGCTCTGGCGCTTTGAACATGAAGCTCTTCGATCATTTCACCGTCGAGAACAGCCAGCCCTGCACCCTTGACCTGTGCCGTATCAAAAGCTTCAATTTTGCGGCGCGCCTGCGCCACATCCGCCGCGGACGGCGCAAAAACCGTATTGGCACCTGCGATTTGATCCGGATGGATCAGGGTCTTGCCGTCAAACCCGTATAGGCGTCCCTGTTCACAGTCTGCCAAAAATCCCTCGGTATCGCGAAAGGAATTATAGACGCCGTCCAAACATATCAATCCAAAAGCCCGCGCCGCCAGAACCACCGCGCCAAGACTATAGGCCAGCGCGGCGCGATCCGGCGTCGCCTGCGCCCCCAGCTCTTTGGTCAAGTCATTGGGCCCCAGGATCAAACCGGCCAAACCCGGGCATGCTGTGCATATCTGCGACAGGTTTATCACCGCTTGTGGCGTCTCTATCATCGCCCAAACCGGCGTATCACGCGCACCGAGCGCATCCAGTTGCGCACTCAAATGGTTCAAATCCGCTGGCTGCCTCACCTTGGGCAATACAATACCGTCGACACCGGCCGCGACGGCTGCCGACAGGTCATCAGCGATCCACCGTGATCCAACAGCATTGACCCGTGCTAAAACCAAACACTGGCTGGCGCGTGCGTGGGTCGCCGAAAACCCGATCAGGTTTTTGCGCGCCTGCTCTTTGTGGCGCAGGTCCACTGCATCTTCCAAATCAATGATAACCCCGTCACAAGCCAAGCTGCCAATCTTGGCCAGCGCCCGCGTGTTGGCCGCCGGTGAAAACAGCATGGATCGATAGGGTCGATTGGGATCAAACATGTCCGGTTATCCTTTGATTGCACGCTTTGAACCACAAACCACGGGCGCAAGCAACGATTTTACCGCGACTGCGGGGGCGCTCGATTAACCAAATTTTTTTCTATGGGCTTCACTCTGTGCACAAGGTCGACGGACTGTACCCTTAAGTTGCTCTACCGCCTGTCGACTGCAATCATTTTCACAGCAGTTCAGCTGCGGTAAAATAAAGGAACGACTATGCAAAAACTTTTCTTTGCCGTGTCCCTCGGCATTGCGGCAATACTAACAACCCCGTCTCATTCATTGGCCCAAACAATGCAATGTGCGCCGCGACAGGCGATCGTCGAAAAACTCCACGCAAAATACGGCGAGACCCGCCAGAGCATGGGTCTTGGTCAGCAAAACAGTATTGTCGAGGTCTATGCCTCTACCGACACTGGCAGCTGGACTATCCTGTTCACCCGCCCCGACGGCGTTGCGTGTCTTGTTGCCTCCGGAGAACATTACGATTCCGTCGTCGAAGAACTCCCCACCGCCGGCGGCAAGACTTAAGTCACCTCTCAGTGAATGCAATAGTATACAATTGCGGTCAAGAATCGCGCTTTCAAGAGCCGCAAAAGCGGCTTACCACAGCCAACGGGGGTATCATTACCCTGTTCCGGCCGAAAACGGTTCTAAAAAAATAATTGCATATCAAGCAGTTACGTGACGTCTTGGATGGAACCATCACGACCGCGACGTGTTGTGTCTTGCCCTTGCTTGCCTAAAACGGTAGGCAATCTGTGAAATTCAGCCTTTGGGAGATACAGAATGGCACGAGCAAAAATCGCACTTATCGGCGCAGGACAGATCGGCGGCACATTGGCGCATCTGGTAGCCCTGAAAGAACTTGGCGACGTTGTAATCTTTGACATCGCTGACGGAATTCCACAAGGCAAAGCGCTTGACCTGGCCGAAAGCGGCCCGGTTGAAAAGTTTGACGCCAAGCTCAAGGGAACTACGGATTACGCAGATATCGCAGGTGCTGATGTCTGTATTGTGACCGCCGGTGTCGCCCGCAAACCCGGAATGAGCCGCGATGACCTGTTGGGGATCAACCTCAAGGTTATGAAATCCGTTGGCGAAGGCATCGCTGCCAACGCGCCGAACGCCTTTGTTATCTGCATTACCAACCCGCTGGACGCGATGGTCTGGGCGTTGCAAAAATTCTCTGGTCTGCCAGCAGAAAAAGTTTGCGGCATGGCCGGCATTCTGGACAGCGCACGGTTCCGTCACTTCCTCGCCGAAGAATTCGATATCTCGGTTAAGGATGTAACTGCCTTTGTTTTAGGAGGCCACGGCGACACGATGGTGCCGCTGACCCGCTATTCCACTGTTGCAGGCATTCCCTTGCCCGATCTGGTAAAAATGGGCTGGACTACTCAGGAAAAACTGGACGCGATTGTTCAGCGTACCCGGGATGGCGGTGCCGAAATCGTTGGTCTGCTAAAAACCGGTTCGGCATTTTACGCTCCTGCGTCGTCTGCCATCGAAATGGCCGAGGCCTACCTCAAAGACCAAAAGCGTCTGCTGCCTTGTGCCGCCTATGTTGACGGGGCATACGGGCTGAAGGATACCTATGTTGGCGTTCCGACGGTGATTGGCGCCGGTGGTATCGAACGGGTCGTGGAAATTGCACTGGACCGTGACGAGAAAACTATGTTCGACAATTCGGTCAAAGCCGTTGCCGGACTGGTAGAAGCCTGCAAAGCCATCGACAGCTCTCTGGTCTAGACACCTCGGGGTCCGGCGACGCCAAAACGACAAGTATATCAAAAGCCTGCGCAGCATTGCTGTCGCGGGCTTTTTTTTACACCCGGCACGGTGCATTTCCGCTGACAGCTCTGTCATCATTCATCCCGCACAGATAGTCAGGCGTATCCCCCAAGTAACGATCTGCCGACCCACCAATATTAATTACATCTTCACGTTGATTTTGCTTGATACGGCCCGTGCTATCGCCTTTACTTTCACTCACATAAAAACTTGAAGGATAAAACGATGACACTACTCAAGTCCGGCCTCCTTATTCTTGCAGCAGTTGTACTGTCTGCATGTGCCGAAAAACACGATGACGCTATGATGGACGACACTTCGATGGAAGTAGCTCCAGAAGAGTCAATGAGCAAACTCTAGACTTCCAAATTTGGACATCTAAACACCAAATGGCGGCACAGTTCACACTTTGCCGCCCTTTTTTTGATCTTTTTAGATTGCATTTGAACCACTCTGTTCTCTCCGACGACTGAATTAATACAGGCGCTTGTCAGATCAGGCGACCTGTACTAACGTCAAATTGCAATTAGAGAGAGGACAGACATGTTAAAAACCAAATTTTTTATGGCAGCCACTGCAATCGTACTGGTCGCCTGCTCCCAACCTGATCCGATAATGACAATATCGCCCGAACCAATTTACAATAAAATGGGTGAAGTCACAGGATGTCGAGACAGTTCGCTGGTCCCGAATTCAACGTGGGAAAATCCCTGCGAACCGCCTGACGATTGCGTCATAATTCCGGGGACCAACTATTGCGACCCAGCCGGTGGTCGTGATCCTAACGACGGCCGTGGTTCCGACGACGCCGGTGATCCAGGCGGCGGGCGTAATCCGACCGGTAGCCCAACAACTGGCTAAGTCGGTTAACGCATAATTGAAACGCCCGGCCGAAATGTCGGGCGTATCGCATCTTGGCCCCGAAATTTGCGCCCCCCCGCCAATACCCACAAAATAAGCAAGGGATTCACGCCCGCTTCGCATTTTGTGATCACACGATAATTCTGTGTGATCACAAAATTCGTCAATTCCGCTATAATCCTATTTAATTTGCTTTTTGTACTTCTATTGCCTTTCGAATCATGGTTCCTTCAAACATTCTTTTCGGGATCAGAGGGCAACTTATGAACATCCATGAATATCAAGCAAAGCAACTGTTGAAGGATTTCGGCGTACCGATTTCTGACGGTCGTATAGTACTCAAAGCCGAAGACGCCAAAACCAAAGCCGGTGAAATGGACGGACCGCTGTGGGTGGTCAAAGCACAAATCCACGCAGGTGGCCGCGGCAAAGGCTCGTTCAAAGAGCCCGAGGCCGGCGAGGCAGGTGGCGTGCGTCTGACAAAATCGGTGCAGCAAGCAGCCGACGAGGCCAAGAAAATGCTGGGCCGCACATTGGTCACCAAACAGACCGGCCCGGCTGGCAAACAAGTCAACCGCGTCTACATCGAAGACGGGTCCGGCATTGAGCGCGAGTTGTATCTGGCGGTTCTGGTTGATCGTGTCAGCTCTCGTGTATCCTTTGTAGCCTCTACCGAAGGCGGCATGGACATCGAAGAAGTAGCACACTCCACGCCCGAGAAAATTCACTCTTTCTCGGTTGATCCTGCCACTGGCCTATCGGATTTTCATGGCCGGCGCGTTGCATTCGATCTGGGCTTGCAAGGCAAACAGATCAAACAATGCGTTGCTCTGATCAAAAATCTGTACCGTATGTTCATCGAAAAAGACATGGAGATGCTAGAGATTAACCCTCTGATCGTTACTGACGGCGGCGACCTCAAGGCGCTGGATGCCAAGATGGGTTTTGACGGCAACGCTCTGTACCGTCACAACGACATCATGTCCCTGCGTGACGAAACCGAAGAAGACCCCAAAGAACTCGCGGCCTCGAAATTCGACCTCAACTATATCGCGCTGGATGGCGAGATTGGCTGCATGGTCAACGGTGCCGGTCTGGCGATGGCCACCATGGACATCATCAAGCTTTATGGCTCCAACCCGGCCAACTTTTTGGACGTCGGGGGCGGTGCCACTACGGAAAAAGTCACCGAAGCCTTCAAGATCATTACCTCTGACCCCAACGTCAAAGGCATTCTGGTCAACATCTTTGGCGGCATCATGCGCTGCGATGTGATCGCCGAGGGCGTGGTGACAGCGGTCAAGGAAGTGGGCCTCAAGGTTCCACTGGTTGTCCGTCTGGAAGGCACCAAAGTGCAAGAGGGCAAAGACATCATCAACGGCAGCGGGCTGAACGTTATCGCCGCCGACGATCTGGACGACGCCGCGCAGAAAATTGTTAAAGCGGTGAAAGGGTAATCAAATGTCTATTCTAATCAACAAAGACACCAAGATCATCGTGCAGGGCCTGACGGGTTCGACCGGTACATTCCACACTGAGCAGGCGCTGGCCTATCATGGCACGCAAATGGTGGCGGGCGTTACACCGGGCAAAGGTGGCCAGACCCATCTGGACCTGCCGGTCTATAACTCGGTGCATCAGGCACGCGCCGAAACCGGTGCGAATGCCTCGGTGGTCTATGTTCCGCCACCCTTTGCTGCGGACTCGATACTGGAGGCGATTGACGCCGAAATTGAGCTGGTCGTGGCCATCACCGAAGGCATTCCGGTGCTGGACATGATGAAAGTTAAACGCGCGCTGGACGGGTCCAAAACCCGCCTGATCGGGCCAAACTGTCCCGGTGTGATGACGCCAGAGCAATGTAAAATCGGCATTATGCCCGGCTCTATCTTTTCCAAAGGCACTTGTGGCATCCTGTCCCGCTCCGGCACCCTGACCTATGAGGCGGTGTTCCAGACAACCAACGCAGGTCTGGGCCAGACAACGGCTGTGGGCATCGGTGGTGATCCAATCAAAGGCACCGAGTTTATTGACATCCTCGAGATGTTCCTGGCCGACGCCGAAACCCAGTCGATCATCATGATTGGTGAAATTGGTGGTTCTGCCGAAGAGGACGCCGCACAATTTCTGATCGACGAGGCCAAAAAGGGTCGCAGCAAACCCGTCGCTGGTTTTATTGCCGGTCGCACAGCTCCTCCGGGTCGCCGTATGGGCCACGCAGGCGCGATTGTTGCAGGTGGCAAAGGTGGCGCCGAAGACAAAATCGAAGCTATGCGCGCCGCAGGTATCGTGGTCGCCGACAGCCCCGCTGGTTTGGGCGAGGCCGTCTTGCAGGCGATCGGTTAAATTTCAAGTTAGTAATGTCGCATTTTCCTCTTGTTGAGGTGAGTGCGGCAATAGCTTCAATTGCGAGGTTCTAGATGAAAGTTTTGGAGGCAGGAAAGTCGGCGTTTGTGCGATTCAAGGATTACGGCGGCCGTTCGTCGCGCGAAGAGTTTTGGAAATTCGTTCTCTTCGCTTTCCTCGGATCAATTTTGGCTGTCATAGTCAACAGTATCCTTTTTGGGCCGGAACAGATTGGCTCACTAAAACTTTCAATAGACGGTGACGGAAATCAATCTTTGAAACCCATGCTACAGACAAATTATAATGGTGGTTGGATTGGTGATGCTTTTTCTTTGATAATTCTAGTCCCATTTGTTGCGTTGGCCATCAGGCGAATGCATGACATCGGCAAATCCGGATGGTGGAACTTAATGCCACTACCATTTAACATTTTTGCGTTTGCACTTGTATACTTTAGCACCACCACTGTTGCAGTGGACACTTCAATGCTCCCTAAAGAATTTACCCACATTGACTCATTTTCAGTGCCCGGTAACACATCGGTTTTCCTTTTCGCTTGGGCGACCGGCTTTTTTTCTTCGCTT
>CAXMUJ010000120.1:0-2738 GCA_964196455.1 uncultured Myxococcota bacterium
TTCGATCTGCTCGTAGGTTTCGGTATCCATGAAGACCAGCATACCGTCGTTTTCATAGAGGAACTGTTGGTCTTTTTGTTCCAAACGGACTTTTTCAACTTTGTCAGCAGACCGGAAACGTTCGTTCAATTTCGACCCGTTGCGGAGGTTTTTCATCTCGACCTGTGCAAAGGCACCACCCTTGCCCGGCTTAACGTGGTCGACTTTTACTGCGATCCAAAGGCCATTGTTATGCTCGAGCACATTTCCGGGCCGAATTTCGTTGCCATTCACTTTGGCCATAGAATATTCCTTATAAAGGTAGCAATTTCACCGGATGAACCTATATCTAGTGGACGGCGCACTGACAAGTAGGTCGTGACAACTAGGTCATGACGGCCCGAAAATGCCCTGAAAATTACCGGAAAAACCGAGCTATGCACTGAGCGCATGGCACCCATGTCAAATACGCACTTCTGAATCGCCGCAAAATGGGCATAGTGCGCGAAACACAAAAACAAGACAGAGACAAGGGAAAACGTGATGTTCGATTACGTCGATGCAACGGCTTACTCCAACGACCAGGGCAAAAGGGCACAAAAGCTTTTTGCCGCTGTAGTTCTGGCCGCATTGGACGATGCGATCGCTGACAATAAAAAATATGGCAACGGCGTAGAGGCAATTGCTCGTTGGGCACGCTCTCGCGATGGCCGCGAGGTGTTGATGAACGCAGGGATAGAACCAACAGAGCGTTGTGTTTCAGGCATGATGGAGTTCGTTGGACGCGGTGTCCGGACCTCTGTGGCGCTGAGCCGCGAAGAAAGCGAACGTCAGGCCGCCCGCGCCAGCGAAGCTGCCTAGCCAGAGCAAGCGCTGTCTTCTGAGAGCGAGATAATATCGGAAATTCTATGAAGCCTTCGCACAGCGGAGGCTTTTTGCATTTTGGCGCAGCTGTTTCGGGGTTACGACTTTCTGGGTTTTACCCGTCGTGTTGGCGGTTCGGTTGTCGGATCTTCCGGCCAGGGATGTCTGGGATAGCGCCCGCGCATGTCCTTGCGAACGTCCGCATAAGATGCCGCCCAAAATCCCGGCAGGTCCGACGTCTTTTGTACCGGTCGTGCCGCAGGCGACAGCAATTCGATTTGCAGAGGGCAATGATCTGGACCGATTGTCGGGTGACGGGTCAGGCCGAACATTTCCTGTAAGCGAATAGAGATGGACGGCTGTCCAAGAGCATAGTCTATCGACAGGCAGGTGCCGGTGGGAGCCGTGTATTTTGCCGGCGCCATCTTGTCCAATATTTGCTGTTGCTGCCAACTCAACCAGGTTTGAGACAGTTGATCCAGGTTCAGTTTTTTGAGGTCGGACAAGCTGCGCGTGGTTCCCAGAAATGGCAACAACCAGATATCGGCACGATCCAACAGTGCAGCAGGCGAACAATCGGGCAAGTCGGCACCGCGCTGGCGTAACCAATCGACGCGTGCCTGCAGCAACCTGTTGGCCTTGGTCCAGGGCATTGGATCATGGTCCAAGCTGCGCAAACCGTCCAGCATTGCCGTAGCTATACGGGCCTTTGGGCAGTCGGGCCAAGCCTGCGATGTTACGGTGATAGCCCCGAATTTGACTTGAGTTTCAGTTTTGACCCTGCGGTCGCGCTTGGACCACCAACAAACCTGATCATTGGTGAATTTATCAGAATAAATTTCGCTGAATTCCGCGTCCTGTAGTGCAATGCAAAGACGCAGATCGGCGTCCTTGCGGGCGCCGTCCAGATCGGTTGCAACAATCATACTCAGCGCCCCAAGCGCATCGCCTTTTCGAACAACCGCCCCCATACCACCGGACAACAGGAACTTGTTTGCCTCACCGTCACGGCGCAAGCCAATCCGATCCGGATAGGCAAGTGCGGCCATCGCGGCAACGCTTCTGTCTGGACCGGTGCCGCGTTTCAGGCGTCGTGACTCTGATTTGATCCGCGCGATTGCCCCGTGGTTTACGGTGTAGCCTTCGCGCCGCTCGAACTTGTGCGGGTCTTTTATTGCGGCCCAACGCAGTGCCAGATCAACCGGCATCGCCTGGCCTGTTCGCATCAGGATATCGCGATTTTCCAACAAAGCCGCCATCAGCGGGCCGTCGCGGCCTGAATTCAGGACCATATGTCCAAGCCGGGCGGACACAGGCATCGCGGCAATCTTACGCCCTTCGCCCGTGATATGACCGCTGGTGTCCAGCGCGCCCATATCGATTAACAGCGCCTGTGCTGCATCAAAATCAATGGCACGCGGTTGGGTCAGGAACGGCATGTCAGTCGCGCTGGTCACGCCCCACAGGGCCAGTTCCAGAACCAAACCCGTCAGATCTGCGCGCAGGATTTCGGGCGACGTGAACGCGGCCAGTCCGCCGTTTTCACCCTTGGTCCACATTTTGTAACACAGGCCTGCGGCGACACGTCCGGCGCGACCGGCACGCTGTTGTGCCTCGGCGCGCGTCACCCGTTCGGTTACCAGCCGCGACATGCCTGATCCGGCGTCAAACTGTGCGCGTCGTGCCCGACCGCAATCCACGACGACGCGGATGTCCTCGATGGTCAACGAGGTTTCGGCGATTGATGTTGCCAAAACCACCTTGCGACCGGTCTCTACCGGGGCAATCGCGGCGCGTTGGGCCGAAAACGGCAGGGCGCCATAAAGTGGGCGTATGGACACGTCGGGCGGCAAAGACGTGCGCAGAGCTGCCTCTACCTGTTTGATCTCGCCTTC
>CAXMUJ010000121.1:0-24254 GCA_964196455.1 uncultured Myxococcota bacterium
CTGGGCGTTGCCACCTGCATCGATTATCAACCCGTCAGCGCGATGAACAGAGATGTTAGCGGCTCCTATCCCGTCCATATTCATTGGCGGTGATCCATCCGCATTTAGGACAAATTCACCTGCGCCATCGATATTGAAGATGTCGTTCTCACCACATTCCCCGTCGGAGCAGCTTTCAGGATTGTTGAACACAACGAACCAAACCGTCACAGCGTTACCAGCCGTTAAGCCGACCGTATTTATCGTCGCGTGAACTCCGCCGCCCATCCTGGTCAGCTCGGCTTCGGTGTTCGGAATAATCGAAGCATCAGCAAAATTATGCATCGGAGAAGTTTGGTGGGCACCACCGGCGTTCGCCGATACACCGCTAAATAAAGCAATCGCTGCACCGGTCGCAATTACCGTCAGTTTATTTGAAATATTCATAGTCTATTTCCCCAGTTTATTATTGAAAATAAATCTACGTCATCAACCACTTGTAACAATTGGATATTCTTTGTAAATTAATGCGCAGAAATCCATTTATCTCAAAATGAACCTTTTGTGTATAGCACGATGAAAAGTGCCTTGCATGAGAAATATCTATTTTAAGAGACCTCAGCATAAGTTTGGGACTCCCCTGAAGGTGTTGTCAGACAAACTTGACGGTTTTGGAGCCTATCTCTAACACTATAGAATAAAACCACAAAACGCCTTCAAATATTTCAAAACTTCGCCCGAGATCATCCGCCTGGCGGTGATGATGTATGTCCGTTTCCCAATGTCGCGTCGAAACGTCGAGGACTTGGCTCGCACGAGCGCCGCATCGATGTGGGCCAAGAGACCTTCAGGATGTGTATCCGTCAGCGCTCTTGGACGCCAAATAAGGAGTTTCATCGTAACCACCGGCATCTGGGCCATCATTTGGGGCAATTCCAGCCAAGAAAACGGCCAAAACCCCAAGAAACTATGATGCGTAAGTGGCGGGCTGTGCTTCCAGTCTCGAGCGAGCCAGTCTGGGCCAATTTTCCCTGTTAACAGGGAATTAACAGGGAAATATTGCGGTTTTGGGGCGCAACAGCCATTTGGACGGCTATTACCTTCGTTATAACAGGGGCTTGCAAGCGATTTCCCTAAAGAAATTAACAGGGAAAATATTTCGTGGAACAGGGAAGCTTTGAAAAGAAGCAGGGAAAATTTATGTCAAAACAGTGGGGAAGGCCTAGGTTTGTTCAATTGCAGGAATTGGCATTGGATATTCACCACTCCGAAAAGTACTTGTCTGAAAGACTTGGGATTGTACGGGACAAAACCCCAACCTTGCAGAGATTGGCCAGCATTAGTCTGGCAGCACCCGTCAGAACGCTAACAGTGCATGTTCAAGTCCAAGTCTTATGTGCTCTTCCAGCAGATCAGCGGCCAAATTGGCGTCTCGTGCGAGCGCCGCGTCGAACATGGCCTTGTGTTCGGAAACGGCCATTTCTCCGCGATAGGTAAGCACTAGCATCTGATAACGAAGATATTTGTCATAGAGAATTGAGTGTAGAGACAGCAAGTTTTGAGAATTGCACGCTTGTATCATCGCAAGGTGAAACTCCCAATCGTAGCGCTTCCAGGACTCTTTCTCAGTTTCGTCGCCACCGAGCATGCGGTTTTCCATCAAGTGTAGTTTGTGATAAGCCGCAACCAAGTTTCCTTCCCAATCGGTATCACCACCCACTATCGAGATTTTCAGTGCGAAACATTCCAGCAAGATACGCAGGTTTGCGATCTCAACCAGATCAGTTTTTGACACCTGTGTCACATAGAATCCGCGCTGTTCTTCGGCAGAAACAAAGCCTTCGCTGGCCAAGCGACTTAGCGTTTCGCGCAAGGTAGACACGCTGGCTCCATACCTTTGCTTCATGGGCTCCAGTTTTAATTTTGAACCCGGAGAAAGTTGGCCAAAAATAATGTCGCGCTTTATATTTTCATAGGTAGAGGAACCCACAGTTGTCATTTGCGTATTCATGGTGAATGCCATTTTTTTCCCCGTTTCCCCTACTTTTAACATTATATCTGGCAAAGCTCAACTTAAACAAAAATAGGCTAAATTAAAAAATATCATACGTTATTGTAAATATAGGCAGCAAGATGTAACGTTGTCTGGACAGCGCCAAGAATCGAGAGCAGGCTCTTCGCGTCAAGCCTGAACCGCTCAGTTAAGGACAGATTTTTGCTTCGACATTTTCCCCAACGTTTTTCCGAAAGACATTTGCGCAGGCGCGCCAATTTCGCGTCCAGTCGCTTGCAGAGGGCTTTGCTTTTTCGAGCAACATATTATGGGGCGTGCCAATGAATTCGCCGGTTAAACTGGTTGTGGCCGGTGTTGGACTGGTCGGCCGTCGGCATGTACAGGCAATTCGTCAGTTGAAAAACATCGACCTTGTCGGCGTTGTTGACCCAAGTGAAGCAGGACGGGAGTACGCGACACGGAGGGACATTCCCTGGTTCGCGACGTTGTCCGACATGTTCAAACATATGAGACCAGACGGCGTGATCCTTTCGACGCCAACCCCTTTGCACATCGAGCAGGGACTGGAATGTGTTACACAGGGTTGTCCGGCATTGATAGAAAAGCCGTTGGCGACGTCTGCGGACGATGCTGTGCAACTGGTTGCGGCGGCGGAAAACGCTGAAGTGCCGCTGCTGGTTGGACATCATCGTCGCCATAATCCGTTGATCCAAAAGGCGCGCGAAATTATTGATGCCGGTGAAATAGGCACGGTGCGCAGCGTCCATTCCAATTGCTGGTTCTATAAGCCGGACGCCTATTTTGACGAGGCGCCATGGCGCAAAAAAACCGGCGCCGGGCCGATTTCGGTAAATCTGGTCCATGATGTTGACCTGATTCGCTATCTGTGTGGTGAAGTTTTAAGTGTGCAGGCCCAGTCGGCACCGTCTTCTCGGGGTTACGAAAACGAAGAGGTGGCCGCTGCTGTTTTACGGTTCGAAAACGGCGCTATTGGCACTATAACTGTGTCGGATTCTATTGTTTCACCATGGAGTTGGGAACTCACAGCGCGCGAATACCCGATTTATCCAGCAACTTCGCAAAGCTGTTATCTTTTGGGTGGTAGCCACGGGTCGCTATCGGTGCCGGACTTAACGTTGTGGAACAACAAGGGCGAGAGGGACTGGTGGAAGCCTATTGGTGCCACGACGCAACCCCGCGAATTCTCGGACCCGTTGGTAAACCAGATTGATCACTTTTCCGATGTAATCAATCGGATAAGCGCACCTTTGGTTTCAGGTTTGGAGGGGCTACGTACTTTGCAGGTTGTCGAGGCAATCCAAAATGCTTCAAAATCTGGCGAAACAGTTCTGGTTCAAACGCCTCAGAATGAAAAGGTTCATATTTAGCAATAGGGTTTGCCATTCCCGTTAATTCGTTAAGAATAAAATATATGATGTTTTGCAAAATATATTGCAAAAATATAAAAATGTGATAATCGTAGCGTGGGACCATCTGGTCCAAACGCATAATGTCAGGGAGGACATACAAATGAGTATTAAACTAACACGCCGCTCGGTAACGTCAGCGGTTCTTTCGGCGACACTGATGGCCGGTGTGGCTATGCCGGGTTTTGCAGCGGAAAAGATCCAGTTGCGCCTTTCAACTTCGGGCTCCGAAACTGACCAGCGTTCGGTTGCTTTGGCCGATATCTTCGGACCGAGGATCGCTGATTTCGCCGACTACTTGCCAAGCTACAACGGCACTATGTTCGCGCAAGGCACCGAACTTGACGCGATCTCGCGTGGCAACCTCGAAATGTCGATCACTTCTGCGCAGGAACTGGCGCAGTTCTTTCCTGAGTTCTCGATCTTTACAGCTGGTTACGTTCATCAGGACGCAGCGCATCAGGTTGCTGTTTTCAACGACCCATTGATGGACCCGTTCAAGGCAAAAGCCGAAGATGAACTGGGTGTTAAACTTCTCTCCGTTATGTATCTGGGTCGTCGTCAAGTTAACCTGCGTCAAACCAAAGACGAACTGACAGTTAAGACGCCTGCCGATCTGGCTGGTGTGAACCTGCGTATGCCCGGTACGGACGCATGGCAGTTCTTGGGTAAAGCACTTGGTGCTGCCCCGACACCAATGGCGTTCTCGGAAGTTTACACTGCGCTTTCAACCGGCGCTGTTGACGGCCAGGACAACCCGCTGCCAACAGTTGTGGATGCCAAGTTCTACGAAGTGTCGAACCAAATCGTTCTGACGTCGCACCTTGTCGACCTGAACTACATTGCTATCGGCAAAGGCACTTGGGACAGTATGTCTGCCGACCAGCAGGCAACGGTTCAAGCCGCTGCGGACGCCGCTTCTGAAAGTGGTCGTCAAAAGCAGTTAGAAAAAGAAGTCAGCCTAGTGTCCTTCCTCGAAGAGCAGGGCATGTCAGTCTATGAGCCGGATCTGGAAGCATTCCGTACTCAGGTTCAGTCCATGTACCTTGAGAGCGAATTCGCAGCCACTTGGCCCGAAGGTGTTTTGGACAAGATCAACGCACTTGGCAACTAAGCTATAATTGGCTGATAAGGGAGAGCTCCAATGGAAAAAGCAATCAGGTGGTTCTCCCGCATTACAGAAGCGATTGCCGGCGGTTTGCTGGCGGCAATCTTTCTTACGTTCTTGCTGCAAATCCTTCTGCGCTACTTCTTTACCCCTGCAGGATGGACGCTTGAGCTCATCGGCATACTTTGGGTGTGGGTGATCTTTTTTAGCTGCGCTTTTGTAGTACGCGAGCGAGATCACGTGAAATTCGACATTATCTATCTAGCCGCACCGAGGCGTGCGCGTCAGATTATGTCTTTAGTTGCGGCGGCGGCGGTTGTGATTGGTATGGTTTATACCTTCCTACCCACATTGGATTATATCGACTGGATGAAAATTCGCAAAACGGCGACCGTGCGTAATCCGTTCTCCGGAAACAAAATTCCGTTGCGCGACGTATTTTCAATCTATGTGGTGTTCATGATCGCAATTGGCGCCCGATACGCGTGGATGTTCGTTGATGTATTCCGCAACGGACCCCCTAAAACCGAGCTTGAACTGGTCGTTGAAGAAGGTACCAAAAATAAATCCAACGACGGAGAAGTGTCATGAGTTTTGAACTCCTTTCCTGCCTTCTGACGCTTTTTGTTTTGGCAGGCGTGGGTACGCCGATTGGCTATTCAATCCTACTCGCATCGGTCGTCTACCTTGGGCTTTCCGGTCTGGATGTTGCCATTGCCGGTGAAAAGATCCTGCAAGGCTTCTATTTAAGTACAATTTTGCTCGCGGTGCCCCTCTTCATTGTCGCCGCCAATATTATGAACGCGGGTTCAATAACGGATCGTTTACTCAATTTCTGCGTTGCTGCTGTTGGTCGTTTCAAAGGGGGGCTTGGTCATGTGAACGTCGTAGCCTCCTTGATCTTCTCTGGCATGTCCGGGTCAGCTGTTGCCGACGCTGCTGGTATCGGCAAGATCATCATCTCGATGATGACCAAAGACGGGCGATATCCGCGTGGCTATGCTGCTGCAATCACCGCTGCTTCTGCAACCATTGGTCCGATCATTCCGCCGTCTATTCCTATGGTGCTTTACGCGCTGGTGTCTAAGGCATCGATAGGGGCCCTGTTTTTGGCTGGTATCGTGCCAGGTTTGATAATGGGCGGCGTGCTCATGGCGATGAACTACTACTTGGCTGGAAAACGTGGCTTTGCGCTTGAGGAACCTGTGCCGCTACGTGAACTGCCTGCCAAAACGGCCAACGCGTTCCCGGCTCTTTTGATGCCAGCGATCCTGCTCTACGGTATTTACGGCGGTGTCACGACACCAACAGAGGCCGCTGCGGTTGCTGCATTCTATGCTTTGCTACTAGCAGCGCTGTTTTATCGCGCCTTGTCATTCAGAGGGCTTTATCAGGTATTCGTGGACAGCGCGCGCTCGTCTGCCGCCGTGGGTGTGGTTATCGGCGGTGCGTTCATTCTGAACTTTATCGTTATTTCCGAGCAAATACCCCAAGCAATTTCCACAATGCTAGAAGGGGCGGAAATCGGTCCGATTTGGTTCCTGCTGGCCGTCAACTTGTTGATCCTGGCGCTGGGTTGCATTCTCGATGCGACAACGATCATCCTAGTGATTGTGCCGCTTTTCATACCTACATGTAAGGCGCTGGGGATTGATCTTGTCCATTTCGGTGTGTTGGTTGTGGTGAACTCGATGATTGGTTTGATTACACCACCCTACGGTATTCTGCTCTTTGTGATTAATGCTGTGACAGACATCCCGCTTCGCGAAATTATAGCCGAAATATGGGCCTTCTTGGCTGTATTGATTGTTGCATTGCTGGTGATGATCTTCTTCCCGGGTATCGTTCTGTGGTTGCCACAAAAGTTTGGCTACTAGAGCAACCCCAAGTACCGTTGTAGGGGCAGTGGTCCCTGTGACGCCAATTGGTTTGGAACTATGACCCTATCTATCGCTACTACGTCAATTCCAGGGAACCTCCGGCAGAAACTGGAAGTGATCTCAGCCGCTGGTTTCGACGGGATTGAACTGTTTGAGCCCGACTTTACATGCTTCGACGGCACAGCAATGGATGTGGCAAACATCGTCGGTGACCTTGGACTGAAAATAGATATTTTCCAGCCATTCGAATTCGCAGAATCTCGAAATGGCACCCTCGCAGACACTTTTGCTGATCAACTCGAGCACAAGTTTAACCTTATGCAGTCATTGGGGACGGACTTGTTGCTCGTAAAGTCCAACCAGTCGCGATACGAAAACTCCGACCCCAGCCGTCTTGCCGACAGTCTTGCAGAAATCAGCGAACGCGCTGCGCAACAGGACTTGCGGATTGCCTTTCTTGCACGTCCGTGGGGCAGTCAGATTTCAACGGAAATGGAGGCGCTGGACTTTATACAAAAAATTGATAAATCGAATTTGGGCCTCGTCTTGAATAGCTTTTACACGCTGTTGGGCGGAGAAAAGCCTGCGCTTATCCGGGACATGATTGGCGAAAGGGTTTTTCATGTCCAGTTGTCGGATCTGCCGATGGCTGACAGAGATGCGCGACAAACACTCGCTCGAAATCAGTGTCTGCCTGGGCAGGGAAATCTTGATTTGGCTGGCTTTGTGCGTGTGTTGGCCAAAAGTGGGTACACAGGATCATGGGCGATTGATGGGGCGGCGACCGAAAATCCAAAGGGTAACGTCAATTCTGCCGCCCGTGACGGTTTTCGGTCGTTGGTAACACTGCTGGGCGACGTGGCCAAAACTGAGCCGGATTTTTCACCCGACTTACCGCAAATGCCCGACAGGGTTTACGCTTCGGGCATTGAATTTGTTGAGTTTGCCGTGGATAAGAGAAATGCCTTGATGCTGACCAATATCCTGACGTCGCTGTGTTTCCGAATGGAGCGTAAACATATCTCGAAATCAGTCGAACTGTGGCGGCAAGGCGCAGTTAACGTCGTGGTGAACACCGAGCAGGAAGGCTATGCGCGGTCTGCGTACCTAAACCATGGGCCATCGGTTTGTGATATGGGTTTGCGCGTTCAGGACGCGGACCAGACTGTTGCGCGGGCAACTGCGTTGGGGACGCCTGAATTTTTGCAACCACTGGGGACAGGCGAATTGGACATACCGGCAATTCGCAGTGTCGGTGGAAATGTAATCCATTTTATTGACGAGAAATCAGACTTGCACCGCGTCTGGGATATCGAATTTAATCCGGTGACCAGAACAGAAGCAACCCAGCCGGCAGGTATTCGCCGGATAGACCATATCGCCCAAACGATGAAATTTAAAGAAATGCAAAGCTGGCTTTTGTATTTCACGTCGACGTTCGAAATGGAGAAAACACCGATTGTCGATGTTGCAGACCCGGCAGGTGTGATTCAAAGCCAGGCCATTTCCAGTCCCGAAGGCGAAGTGCGGTTGAACCTGAACGGCGCTTCGGACGGCCAAACCTTTGCCGGCTCTTTTCTGGCGGATCATCTCTCGGCAGGTGTGCAGCATATAGCCTTGTTGTCTGACGATATATTCGAGACGTCGGATTACTTGGCTGCGGCAGGATTTGAACGCCTTGCGATATCGGCCGACTACTATTCTGACCTGAAATCTGTTTTTGGACTGGAGGATGCTTTTGTCGCCAGCCTAAAACAGGCCAACATCTTGTACGACCGGAATGGTAAAGCCGAGTTTTTCCAGATTTACAGCATTCCGGTCTTTGACGGCTTCTTTTTTGAAGTGGTGCAACGGCGGGGCGGTTACCAAGGGTATGGCGCCAGAAACGCCCCGTTCCGGCTCTCTGCACAGATGAAATATATGCGCCCCACCGGGATGCCAAAATCATGAGTACAGAAAACTTTGGCACACATTTGTCACGTATTTCGGCAGCACTCATCGGCCATGGCATTGGGGATTCGCTCACACCTGCAATGCACGAAGCCGAAGCGCATGCCCAAGGGCTTTCATATCGCTATGACTTAATAGATGTTGAATCTGCGCCATTTGCCGACAGGCCCTTGGCTGACATTGTCAGGACGGCGGAGCTGGACGGGTATGCAGGATTGAACATCACGCATCCGTTCAAAAAAGAGGTCATCGCCATGCTGGATGAGCTTTCGGACGCGGTCCAAGCGGTTGGAGCTGCAAACACGGTTGTTTTTAAGGATGGTCGGCGGGTCGGTCACAACACGGATTACTCCGGTTTCAAAACCGCATTGTTGCAGACTTTGCCGGATGTCGCGAAGGAGACAGTATTGTTGCTTGGCGCTGGCGGAGCCGGGGCCGCTGTGTGCCTGGCTTTGGTGGACGCCGGTGTCAAGCAGGCCTGGATATTTGATCGCGACCAGAAATCGGCTCAACACTTGGCGCAGCGCATCGGTGAATTGCGGCCAAATGTGGTTATCAGCGCGTTGTTGGAAACCGAAAGCCTGGACTACACGGCGCTGGACGGTGTCGTAAACGCCACCCCGATGGGCATGGTTTCCCATCCCGGAATGGCGATTGAAGTTGATGCGATCCCGTCGCGGGTATGGGTCGGCGACATCGTCTATTTTCCAATTGAAACCGAACTGGTCCAACGCGCCGCCGCACGGGGATGTCGTGTCATGAACGGTGCGGCGATGGCCGTCCACCAAGCCGCTGCCGCGTTCAATATTATTACGGATCATGCGCCAGACATTGCACGGTTCACCAGAAATGCCAACGCGCTGATTGCGCAAAAACAGGCTGAACAAAAGGAACTCCAATATGACTGACAGAACCGACGCTGAAAACGTCAGCCATTGGTGGCGGACGTCAATTATAGATATGAAGCCGGGGCAAATCGAATTTCGCGGCCACCCAGTTCAGGATCTGATCGGCACCGTTTCGTTTCCCCAAATGATTTGGCTTATGGTCGTCGGAACCATGCCGACAGAGGCGCAAGCCAAACTGTTCGAATGCGCATTGGTCGCGGGTGTTGATCACGGTCCACAAGCGCCGTCTATTGCAGCCGCGCGCATGGCTGCGACCTGTGGTCTGGGGCTTAACAACGTCATGGCAACGGCGGTAAATATGCTGGGGGATGTCCACGGTGGTGCGGGCGAACAATGTGCCGAGCTGTATTACGACGTTGCCCGCAGAATGGACGAAGGGTCTGATTTGCAGGCTGCGGTTGTGGCCGGTCTGGATCATTGGCGCGCGCAGAACGGCAAGATTGTCGCCGGTTTTGGACACCGGTTTCACAAACCGGTTGATCCGCGCGCACCGCGATTGATGGCGATTGTGCGCGAAGCGGCCAATGCGGGCACCGTCAGCGGTCGCTTTGCCGAAATTGGCGAGGCAATACAGGCTAAAATAGGCCGACATCGCGCCCCGATCGCCATGAATATCGACGGCGCAACGGCTGTTATCTTTTGCGAGCTTGGTTTTCCGGCACCGCTGTCGCGCGGTTTGTTCTGCCTGTCCCGGTCTGTTGGTATTCTGGCCCACGGATGGGAGCAAATGGGGCAGGGTGAGCGCAACAAAGGGCCGATGCCACCCAAATATTTACCGCTGTACGAGTCGGAAAAAACCGAACAAGAATGATATCAGCAAGAGCGGCCCGAAGGTGCCGCGAACCGTTTGTCGCCAACATTTTGGGCCGGTTGAAGCACGGCCACGATGTGCTGAATGATACTTGCCGGTCCAATTATCTGCCCGCTGCTGCGCCACTGTACAATTATTCCCGATAATTTGGCTTCTGCGCCGAGATACGCTGCCACATCAAAAAAATCGGCTGGTGCCAGCGTCAAAATAGTTGATAAAGATTAAAATATCATATATTAAACTAAATATAGGATATAGCGCCCGATGGTCGCTTTATGGAGTCGGCAAATGCGCAGAGCAGCCCAAGATCAAATGAGAGAACCGCTTTATTCGTTGGCGCATCTGACGCTGATCGAATGCTCTGCGCCGGAGTTGGTCTATATTGCGGCGCGGGCCGGGTATGATGCGGTAAGCCCTCGTTTTATCCCTATGAATGTTGCCGGCGAGTTTGCATGCTCTCCCCGAGACAAGAACTTGGTTCGCGCAACAAAAGCCGCACTCTCCACGACTGGCATTAAGGTGCTGGAAGTGGAGCTTGCGCGCATTACCGAGGATTGCGACCCTCGGACATTTGAACCGGCGCTGGAACTGGGCGGTGAGCTTGGCGCCAAGCGATTGATTATGAGTGCCTGGACCATGGATCGCACCGACCGGAACTTTTTGGTCGATTGCTATGGCGAAACCTGTGATATCGCGGCGCAGTATGGCATTACCGTCGATCTTGAATTCCCGTCTTTTTCACGCCTGCGGACACTGGACGACACGCTCGATATCGTCCGCGCGGCTGATCGGCCAAACGGTGGTATTCTGGTCGATACATTGTACTTGCATCTGTCACGCGTGGATACCGCCGAATTGTTGCATGTTCCCAGTGAATTGCTGCATTTCCTGCATATCTCTGATGCCCTGCCCGGAATTGCCGATACCCGCCCCGGGATGATTCAACTGGCGCGTGACGCACGGCTATACCCCGGTGAAGGCTGTATAGATTTCGCCGGTATTATCGAGCGGATGCCTACGGTCGACTATTCCATCGAATTACCGAACCAGAGCCGCGTTGCGGAGCTTGGGTTCGAAGAACACGCGCGCCGCTGTTTGCAGCACGCAAAACGTACCTTTGGGGCCGTCAGGTCCCAACGCCGCGCACCATCTGCGGCGGCACTCTCCCAGCTTAAAACACACGAGGACGCCAATGGCCCGAGAACTCACTGAAGACGACAAAAAAATGGTTGCAGACATGGTGGCGCGTGCGCGTGTCGCGATGGCCGAGATTGAAGATTATTCGCAGGCAGAGCTGGACCGCCTGTGCCAATCCATCGGCTGGTATGCCGGTAACGAGAAAACCTTTACCCGTCTGGCCCAGTTGGGTGTGGACGAAAGCGGTATCGGGGATCGGGAAGGTCGCCCCGGAAAGCGGTTCAAGATTTATGGCATTCTGCGCGATGCGCTTCGACAGAAAAGCACCGGTATTGTCGAGGACGATCTGGAAAAAGGTCTGGTAAAGTATGCCAAGCCTGCCGGTGTTGTTGCGTCTTTGATCCCGATGACCAATCCGGCCATGACACCGCCGGTCACAGGAATTTATGCTGCTAAGGCCCGAGATGCGGTCATTTTCTCGCCGCATCCGCGTACGGCTGGTACGACCACTGAAATGGTCGATGTGATGCGCAGGGCTTGCAAGGCTGTCGGCGCGCCAGAAGACCTGTTTCAGGTAATCTCAAAACCCTCGGTTCCGCTGACACAACATTTAATGGAAGTCTGCGATCTTACGATGGCAACGGGCGGCAAGCCGATGGTCAAAGCGGCCTATAGCTCGGGGCGCCCGGCTTATGGGGTCGGGGCAGGGAACTCTTCGATTGTCATTGATGATACGGCAGACATTGAAATTGCAGCCCAGAATACCCGCATTTCCAAAACTTCGGACTTTGGATCTGGTTGCTCGGCCGACGGTAATATCATCATCCAGAAAAATATTTATGATCAGATGGTTGCAGCTCTTGTCGCAGAAGGCGGATATCTATGCAACGATCAGGAAAAGGCTAAGCTGGCCGAAGCCATGTGGGACGACAAAGGCAACCGGACCTTTCCGACGATTGCTTGCCGCCCACAACAGACCGCCAAAGTGGCCGGTTTTGGAATCCCCGAGGATCGCAAGTTCCTGATGGTGGAAAATCAAGGCCAGATCGGACCGGAGCACAAGTTTAGCAAAGAGAAACTGACCACGCTAATGGCGCTTTATCATTTTGAGACCTTCGAGGATGGTCTCGATACAGTGAAAGCCGTATATGAAACAGGGGGCAAGGGCCATTCCTGTGGCATCTATTCCCATAACGACGAACACATCGATGCCTTGGCACGCGTCGCTCCGGTCAGCCGAATGATGGTGCGTCAACCGCAATCCAAGGCAAACGCAGGGTCCTTCACGAATGGTATGCCGATGACGTCCAGTCTGGGGTGCGGCATCTGGGGTGGGAATATCACGAACGAGAATGTCAGCCTCAAGCATTTCATGAACTACACATGGGTCAGTCGACCCATCGCCCAAGATCGCCCGTCGGACGAATATCTGTTCGGCGAATTCTACAACACCGATGTAGCTTGAAACCGATGAAGGACAACACAATGACACAGACAAAAACCGTTGCCGAACATCTAGTGGACTATCTGGAACGCCGCAATGTGAAACATATCTTTGGCCTGTGTGGCCACACTAATATCGCAGTTCTGGCGGCATTGTCAGAGAGCCCGATCGAGTTCGTAAACGTGCGACACGAACAGATTGCCAGCCATGCGGCGGATGCTTATGCGCGGGTGACCGGCAAAGCCTCTGTCCTGCTATCGCACCTCAGTCCCGGCCTGACCAACTGTGCCACCGGCGTGGCCAACGCGGCGCTGGATTGTATTCCGATGGTGGTAATCGCAGGGGATATTCCGACGCATTATTACGGCAAACACCCACACCAAGAAGTCAATCTGCATTCCGATGCGGCCCAATACGAGATCTACCGTCCTTTCGTGAAACGGGCATGGCGTGTGGATCGCGCCGATCTGATCGCTGAAATCTTAGAAAAAGCGTTTCATCTGGCCGAAAGCGGTCAACCGGGGCCGGTTCTGGTCAATGTGCCTATGGATATATTTTCGGCCCAGATCACGGCAGAAACCTTTGACCGGATTGCGAACAACACTCGCAAGCTGGTAAAACCGTCGCTGGATGATGAAACCGCGCGCCAGATTGTCACGCGCTTAGCCGAGTCTGAAAACCCTGTCGCCTATGTGGGTGGGGGTATTTTATTGGCACAAGCATCCGAGGAACTGGCGGAGTTTGTCAGCCACATGGGGCTGCCTGTTGCGCATAGCCTGATGGGCAAGGGCGCATTGCCGGACAACAACCCTTTGGTATTGGGGATGACCGGTTTTTGGGGTACTGAACTGGTGAACCAGACCTGTCTGAATGCAGACACGCTGTTTGCCATCGGAACACGATTTAAAGAAGCGGATTGTTCGTCTTGGTATCCGGGTTATACTTTCAACATCCCACAAACCAAGGTTATCCAGATCGACATAGAATCCACTGAAATCGGACGCAACTATCCGGTCGAAATTGGTGCGATTGCCGACGCCAAATCCGCCCTGCGGGTGCTGACACGCGTCGCCAAAGAAATGCATCCAGAGGGGTTTAAACGTCCCGAACTTGAACAGAAAATCGCTGACTTTCGAGCCAGTTTTAAAGCTGGAAATATTGTGAACCAGACATCGGACACTTTCCCGATGATGCCGGAACGTATTCTGGCCGATACGCGTTTGGCACTGCCTGACGATGCTATCATTACGACCGATGTGGGTTGGAATAAAAACGGAGTAGGGCAACAGTTTGATATCCTGACACCCGGTTCCGTTCTAACACCCGGCGGATTTGCCACTATGGGCTTTGGTCCGCCGGCGGCCATTGGTGCCAAGATTGCGGCGCCGGATCGCGTCGTTCTTTCATTGGTTGGCGACGGCGGGTTTGGCCAGAACCCAGCGATGTTGGCAACCGCAGTGGAACAAGGGCTGGGCATCATATGGTTGGTGATGAACAATAACGCGTTTGGGACCATTGCAGGTTTGCAAAAAGCGCATTACGGCCTGACCTATGGCACGGTTTTTCCGGGAAAGGCTGGCGCTCCAGAGTTTGGACCAGACTATGCCCAGATCGCGCGGTCCTATGGGGCCGATGGAGTTCGGATCAACGCGGCCGATGAATTGTTGCCTGCGCTGCAAGCCGCCATTGTCAGTGGTCGCCCCACTGTTCTGGATGTTGCAATGATCAACAACCCGACACCGACAACAGGGCACTGGAACATTCTGGATATCTATTCGCCAAACAAGAGCGTGTCTCACGTTTCGACGTGATAATTCGCCGGTCTGGCTCCAGGGTGGATTTTTCACTTGTCTTGGCCGCAAAATAGGAAGGAAAAACTATGTTCAAAAACGTCCTTATACCGGTCGCCCCGGATCACGGCGTGTCCCCCCGAGAGCGGGTTAAAGTTGCCCGTCGGCTTCTATCTGATGGCGGTCAAATCACTCTACTCGCCGTTGTGGAAAGTGTGCCCAGCTATGTCGCAGAATATGTCACTGTGGCACCTGCGGAGAAAATTCAGAAGGCTGTTTCGGAGAAATTAAAAGCCATGGCAGTTGGGGGGGCCAATCTCGGGACGGCTGTAGTTTCCGGTTCAGCCGGTCTCAAAATCCCGGACTACGCTTTGGCGCATGGTTGTGACTTGATACTTGTCGGGTCCCACCGGCTGGACATGCAAGATTATTTTCTGGGTTCTACGGCTTCACGGGTTGTAAGGCGGTCGCCGTGTGCTGTTTTTGTCCTGCGGGACGAATAGCGGCAACAAGACACCAGAATACCATGAGCGATTTTCGCCGGTGATAAAATTCGACGGAAGGCTTTATTGAATTTAAAGGGATGCTTGGAATGAAACTGCCGAAAAATAAATTTAAGTCCGCTTTGAAGGCGGGGCAACACCAGTTGGGAATCTGGAACACTATTGGTGGCAATACAGTTTGCGAGTTTCTTGCAGGCGCCGGGTATGACTGGGTGTTGGTTGACACGGAACACGCGCCTGTTGACGTTGTCGATGTTTTACCCGCACTACAAGCGATCGCCGGATATCCTGATGTGTCGGCAGTTGTGCGGCCGGTTGATAACGATCCAGTTTTGATCAAACGTCTGCTGGATTTGGGCGCGCAAAGCCTGTTGACCCCCTACGTTCAAACGGCCCAAGAAGCGCAAAAAGCCGTCGATTCAATACGCTATGCCCCGCGTGGCATGCGTGGTCTGGCGGGCATAACCCGTGCCAGCCGCTTTGGTTCAGTCGCAAATTATGTAGTAGAAGCCGAACAGGAACTGTGCCTGATTGTGCAGGCCGAGACCGCCAAAGCACTGGAAAATATTGAAGAAATTGCGACGGTAGAAGGCGTAGATGCTGTGTTCATTGGTCCGGCTGACTTAAGCGCCAGCATGGGTTATTTTGGCCAATCGGGACATCCAGCGGTCGTTGCCGCAATTGAAGATGCAATTGATAGGCTTGCGTCTCTTGGTGTGCCGTCCGGCATCCTTACGCTTGATGAGGAATTTGCCCATGCCTGTATCGCGCGCGGCACCGGTTTCACTGCCGTTGGCGTTGATCTGGCAATTTTGATCGACGGAGTTTCCAGTTTGCGTGGCAGGTTCTAGGGAATGCGACGCTGTTATCCAGATAGCTATTTGGCAGTGCTGCCGAGTAAGAAACTGGCCGATGGTTGAATAACCGGGCTGAAAATTCGTACTAGCCGTTTCGGCGACGGCAACGTGCGATGCTTCGGTTCCGGCGAATGCTAAATTCGCAGAAATTGGTCTCCGCCCACGCCTCCGTCCACAACCATTCCAACCGGGAACGTCACCTCTATTCACGAAGCAATTTCAAGTTGAAACTCACGGCCGCTCTAGCCGAGTTGAGTCAACTTAGTGCGGCGTAACGGACGTTGCAGCGACTGGTTCGCATTTGTCTGGCACCATCTATTCAGGCTCTCATGGTAGCGCTGATGGTTGCAGTGCCCGACAAAGGCCGTGAAGTGAGCCTCGAGATCACCGAGCAAGAAGTAATTCTCCAGCAGGATGCGGTTTTTGAGTTCCTGATCGAGCGCTCAATCTTGACCTGTGTTTGCGGATGACACGGTGCGCCACGTGTGTGTGATATGCCTTTGCATTCCAGCGACGCTACATCCCTAACCTGCCCGTATTAAGACGGTTTGCTCTGACAGCGCCCCGTGCTGGACTCAGGCCGCCACGCCACACAAGTTGACGGAAATCCCCAACTCGGAGGCCAGTGCAGCCTTGGCTCGCATTGCGCGGTCGGCGTCAGAGGCGGAGGTCGCATAGACCACTTGAATATGGTTCGAACGGTGGCGAGCCATCATTTGGTCGCGGCTGACGCCGGTCAGTACCGCATGCATGATTGGCCACTGCGGGGTCGTTGCCTGCGAGCGGCGCTCCGTTTCGTGTTCCGGGAGCGACACCGCTTGCCCGCGTCCGATATCCATATTAAGCGCGCCATTTTCGACGAAGATGCGGCTCCAGACGATCTCGCCCGGGCGCGCAATGCCCTTGAGCGAGCCGCCCCCGAAGGGAAAATACATCGGCGGTTGGCGCAAGCTTTCGGATCCGGACCACCCCCCGACATGGTGAGCAGGCGGAGCGGCGCCAGAAATCTCGAAGACCCAGATGAAATCGCCACGGGTCCCCGACAGATCAGGCCCTCCCCACCGCAGATCGTGCAAGGTATTTTCGACCGGTTGTCCGAGTGCGCGGTGCAAGCGGTTCGTCAGCACGCCGTCGAGTGCTGCACATTCATCCACTTCGTTAAAATGAACAATTGCTTCTCCGGCGCGGATTTCGGTCCCGTCGGCGCGGGTAACCGGCGGGCGATCGTCGTTGTTGAGCATCCCTTCGGCAAGATCAGACGCAGGCAGGAGGTCCTTCAGTCCTTGCTGATACTGGATACCGATCGCCTCACAGCCAAAGTCATCGGCCATGCGCACAGCCGCGACATACATCCGGCACTGGTCAATGACCTGCTCCTCGGTCAACTCGGTCACGGGATCGGTTCCAAGGTGAAAGCTCATTCCCTTGTCGAGCATCCACTGATAGGCGGCGCGGCCTTCTTTAATCGGCACCTGATGCGTGGCATGGTAGAGCGCCGATTGCGACAGGCGCTCTTTGTAGATGCCAATCGGCATCAGAAGCTCGTCCGGTATGATTGCGTTATACATACCCATGCAGCCCTCGTCGAAGACTCCGAGGATCAGCTTTTCATTGCGGATTGCCTTGGCGATATCGCCTGCGATTTGGGCGTCGGCAGCAGGAACGGAAGTTACTTCAAAGCGTCGAACATGGCTCAAATCGTGAGCTACTTCACCCGTACGTAACCACTCATCAAGACCGTTGCGGAAGAAATCGTCTTCGAAGGTCTCGGACCAGAGCGTGGCAAATTCCACTCCGGCTTTGATCAGCGAACCGTTCAAATTCAGCATTCCGACAAGGCCCGGCCATTCACCGGCCCAGTTGGCCACCGTCAGGATCGGGCCGCGATGGGCAACAAGCCCCGCAAGAACGTGATGCGAATACTGCCAGACGGCTTCTGCAACCACGATCGGCGCTTCAGGGTCGATCTGTGCAAAGATGTCCATTCCTTCGCGCTGGCTGGAGATAAAGCCATGGCCTTCGGGTTTCACCGGATGTGCACGGGTAAGGGTGAAACCCATTTCGGCCAGCACTTGCGCGAGTTTTTCTTCCATGGCGCGCTGGGTAGGCCAGCACTGAATATTGGCGCTTTCGCGCAGGTCGCCGCTCGCGACGAGTAATATCTGGTTCATTTTATCACCGTATTGTCCGAGGGCCATGTTCGGGCCCATGATATTGTTGTTCGGTCTCGCCGGATTGCATCAAGTCGGCATAGGTTGCGAAATCATCCTGCATACGCCGGTAGACCCGGTATTTCCTGTCGTGATAGGCGGCTGTTTCGCCACCCCGTGGCGTGATTGTCCGGCCGGAGCCTGACATCGAGACCATCGCCGCGGCCAGATCGTGGTGGTCGCCCGAAGCGACCGCGCCCATGATCGCACAGCCGAGCAGCACGGGTTCGTCCTGTGCGGGGACCATCACCCGTAGACCGGTGGCATCCGCGTTTTCTCGCAAGAATAGTCCGTTCTTGGCAAGCCCGCCCGAGAAGACCAGCGTCCGTATGGTCACGTCTTGTCGTTGCAACACCTCGAGGATGTGGCGGGTCCCGTAGGCGAGCGCTTGAATGGTCGCAAGGTAGTCCAGTGCCAGATCATCGACGCCTGTCTCCAGTGTCAGGCCCGCGATGGCGCCCTGCCGCCAAGGCTCGGCCAGCGGCGAACGGTTACCGTGGAAATCCGGCTGCACATGACGGCCCGCGGTCAGCGTCGCCGTCCCGGCGTCTGTGCCTGCCATCGCCGTTAGCCGCTCTTCCAAAAGCGAATAGATACTTGTGCCTCGGCTCCCGGCCTGTTCTCTCAGGTCGGCAGTAGCGCCATGGCGGGTCAAAACGCTGTCGATCAGAGATCCAGCCGCAGACTGGCCGCCCTCGTTTGCCCATAGATCGGGCAGAAGCACTGAGTAATACGGACCCCAGACTCCCGGAGCAAAGACGGGGTCTTTAGTGACATTGATATGGCACGTCGATGTGCCTGCAATTACAGCCAGCCTGTCCGTGATCTTGTCGTCACCAAGCGCCACGCCCAATGTGCCGAGGGCGCCCGCATAGGCGTCGATTAAGCTAGACGAAACCTGTGTACCCGCTGCAAGACCTAATTCTTTCGCCGCGCGGCCGTTCAGTTGGCCTGCGGCCACACCTGCGGGTGCGAAGCTGTTTCCGATTGCCTCGTAGTTATCCCGCGCGAGTTCCGACAACCCGATCCGATCCAGAAACTTGTTGTCCCACCCTTCGCCGCTGGTTCCGCGATGAGCCAGATAGGTCCATTTGCAGACCGGCGAACAGAGTGATCGGGTTTGCGTACCTGTGGCGCGATGCACCAGCCAATCGGGCAAGTCCCAGAACTGCGATGCCTTGGCCCATCGTTCTGGCATCTCGCGCTTGAACCACCGCAGCTTGGGCAATTCCATTTCCGGCGAAATTTGGCCGCCGAGGTGGGACAGCACTTCCGCCCCCTCGGTGATCCGGTTGATTTCGGCGGCATCCACCAGAGCGCGATGATCCATCCAGAGGATCACATCAAGGTCAGGGTGGCCTTCAGTATTGACACTGACGCCCTGACCGTCTGCACCGGTCACGACAAGCGAGCAGGTCGCGTCAAACCCCAATCCTCTGATGCTATCTTTAGGTACTCCCGCGAGGCTCATAGCCTTCTTCACACTCGCAACAACGGATGCCCATATACCTTCGGAGCTCTGCTCAGCCCAGCCCGCATGCGGGCGATGAGTTTCTATGTTTTTGGCGGCTGAAGCAACAAGGATTCCATGCAGGTTAAAAACACCTGCCCGGGCCGAGCCGGTGCCGACATCAATACCGATGAAATACTTCATATGGTTCCCAGATTGATCGTCCAAATTCATAATTGAAGCGCGCGTCGCTTCGCGCTGTCAATATGGGCCTGCATCGCGCGCACAGCAGCATCTGCATCGCGCGCGCCGAGCGCATCGAGGATCGCCAGATGTTCGTCCATGACCGAGACCAGGAGCTCGGGCAGCAGACGGGTATCTGCTTGCCGGATAAGCCGGATCTTGATCTGGTTGACGCGGTAGGTATTCGAGACAAGTTCGTTGTCCAGACAGTCGATCATCGTGTCATGCATGGCCCAATCCATCTCCTGCGCACGGCTCAGCAGATCGGGGAGCACGCAAGTCAGCGCTTGTTCACGCACGGCGCTGAATTCAGCCCGCATACGTTCAATCTCTTCGATACTGGCGGTCATTGCGAAATGCGCGACCGCTGCGCGCTCGAGGATAAGGCGTAGTTGAAACGCGTTGTGAACGAGGTCGAGGTCCACCTGCGCGACCAGTATTCCGCGGTTGGGAACCGTGCGCACCAAGCCGTCCGCTTCGAGCCGCGGGATCATTTCGCGGATCGCGCCAAGAGACATGCCTGTCAGCTCGACCAACTCGCGTTGCGAGACGATCTGGCCCGGCGCGATATCCCTTGCTAGCAGATGCGATGTGAAACGATCATAAGCTTTCTGGCGTAACAAGGACATGCTCCCTTCCGTAGCAACGATTTTTGGTCTGACGCCCCATCTTATTCGTTCGAGAGGCGCCCGGCCAGTGCCGATGCGACCGCTGTGTTTGCGGATGACAGCGGCGCCCGGACACGGTCCCAACCGGTTTCGCGGTAGCGGATGCCGACCATGGCCTTTACAAGAGGCGTGACCGGATGTGACACCACCTTGTCTACTAGTGCGCAGAGCGCGTGGTCGACCTCGCCTGTGCGTATAATGTGCGACAGTCGCTCCGGAATGAGATTTGCCATGCCGCTAATTGCGCCGGCTCCGCCCAACGGAGCCGCTTGAGCCAGCAGCCGTTCATCACCGATGAGGATGGCCAAATCAGTGTGTTTCAACAATTCCTGCGAATTGCTCCAGTCGCCAGAGCTGTCCTTGACGCCAAAGATCTTCGCTTCGAATTGGTCTTTCAGCTTGCGAATCAAAGGCACCGACATCCCGACACTGGTTACTTGAGGGATGTGGTAAAGAATGATCCGCACGTCAGGCCGGTCGAGCGTTTCGATAAATTCGGCGAACCAGGCGAAGAGCGCCTCGTCGCTGACACCTTTAAAATAGAACGGCGGTGTGAGTAGCAAGCGCCTTACACCCCGAGAGAAACAGCCGCGTGCCTGCTCAAGCGCCTGCTCCATTGCGCAGGCAACTATGCAGACCGTGATCTTTTCCGCGGCAACGCCGACTGCCAGAACAGCGTCTAGTATGGTATCGCGCTCGGTCATGCCGATTGAGGCACCTTCACCGGTCGTTCCAAAAAGGGTGATTCCATCGGCCCCCGACCCCAACACGCGTATTGCATGCGCAGTTGCCAGCGACAAATTGATGGAGCCGTCAGAGCCAAACGGGGTTACAAGTGCCGCGGAAATACCGAACAGGTGGGCGCGATGGCCGGCACGCCGGGGCGCGGCAGCCGGAACTGTGTTGAGATCGGAAATGACCTTGGTCATGGAGTTTCTTTACATTTGAAATGTCAGTGACATGTTACTGTGCTGTCACCGAACATACAATTGCCAGTTCGGGTCAAAACGCGATTTTTCAAGCTTTTATCCCCGCCGTGGGCACTGTCAGAGGAAATTCGCTTGAGGCGGGCAGGGCCATCAACTAGCGTTTGGCCATGACAAAACGCTCCCCTTTCCTCTACTTCAAAACGAGTCCTGAAATCATCCGTCTAGCAGTGATGCTCTACGTTCTATTTCCACTTTCGCTTCGAAATGTGGAAGATCTTTTGCATGAATGAGGCATCGATGTCAGCCACGAAACCGTCCGTTTCTGGTGGAACCGATTTGGCCCAATGTTTGCAGCTGAGATCCGTAGAAAGCGGGTCAGTCGGATGCGATGTTACTCGAATTGGCAATGGCACCTAGACGAGGTTTTTGTGAAGATAAACGGCGAACTGCACTATCTATGGCGTGCCGTGGATCACGAGGGTGAAGTGTTGGAATCCTACGTTACGAAACGTCGGGATCGCAAAGCCGCATTGAAATTTCTTAAGAAAACAATGAAACGTCATGGTAAAGCCGAGGTATTAGTTACCGACAAACTTCGCTCATACGGCGCCGCGATGAAGGTAATTGGTAAAGCGGCGAAACAGGAAACGGGTCGTTGAAAAAACAATCGCGCCGAGAACTCGCACTTGCCGTTTCGACGATGGGAACGGGCAATGATCCGCTTTAGGCGCATGCGAACCTTGCAGAAATTCGTTGCTGTCCACGCTTCCATCCACAACCATTTTAACCAGGACCGAAGCCTCTCCCAACGCGATCACTTCAAGGCCAACCGCACCGCCGCACTGAATGAGTGGCGCGGCCTTTGTGTAGCATAAAAGGGCAGGGGTCCTGGCCTAGCTGAGACGAGTTCGAATTAGTCTGACACCACCTTTTAACGTGCTAAAACGTTAGTTTACTTTCAACTAATTATTAAGCTGAAACCCATTTGTTCTAATCGAAGAGTTCGGGTTGAGTGGAAAACGGTTTCTGCATAGGCAAACCGTAGCAAAATTAAGACGCACTGGGAATCCAAGAGTTATGCAGAGGCTTCTACGTGTTGACGTATATCACAAAGTTTGTTAAATTTTGACTGCCTGATCTGAGGCCCAGCTGACGATTTCCTGTTCAAAAATGGAACCGGAGTTGTTGGGGGATCCGCAAAAGCTGGGGGGTATGATCAACGTGACGGCGTGACGCCGGATGGGCTTGGGATTTTTAGATGGCGGGATGCCTCTAATTTAGAGTAGGCGAGACGCCACTTCCCAATCTGCTTAATCCGGGGGTCCGACTTTTTTTCGAGAACTCCTGTTTATTCAAATTGGAGTCGAAGAATGACAACCTACAAATATGAACTGTTGGATATTGAAGCTGTTAAGCCAAATCCAAAAAATGCGCGCACGCATAGCTCGCAGCAGTTAAAACAAATCACATCGTCGATGAAGGCTTTTGGTTTTACCAATCCGGTACTGATCGATGAATCGAATGTGTTGATTGCGGGCCACGGGAGGCTAGAGGCAGCAAAGACTCTGGGTCTATCACAAATACCGTCGATCCGCATTGCACAGTTATCTGATGCCGAAAAACGCGCACTGATGTTGGCTGACAATAAGATAGCTATGAATGCGGGCTGGGATATTGAAATTCTGACGCGCGAGCTAGCAGATTTGTCATCAATGGAGCTGTCATTCGATGTTGAGCTAACCGGTTTTGAGGTTGGTGAGATTGATCTGGTTATTGGTGACGTGGGTGATACCGATGTGGATGAAGCTGAAACAGCACCTGAGCCAGATCCCGATTTGCCGGCAATAACGCAACGCGGTGACCTTTGGATATTGGGAAGGCACAAAGTTGTCTGTGGCGATGCGCGAAACCCCGAGGATATGGAACGACTGATGGGCGGTGAGCGCGCTGACGTCGGTTTTACGGATCCACCTTATAACATCAAAATCAATGGTCATGTGAGCGGTTGTGGTCAAGTTCAACACCGCGAGTTTGTGGAGGCGTCGGGCGAGATGTCGCGCGAAGAATTTACGTCCTTCCTCACGGATGGGCTCGGTTTAGGTGCCCAATATAGCCGTTCCGGTGCTGTGTGGTTTGCATGTATGGACTGGCGTCACATGGGTGAAATGCTGGCTGCTGGCGAGGAAGTTTTTGGTGTGTTTCTTAACTTGTGTGTCTGGGCCAAAACCAACGGCGGTATGGGATCCCTATATCGGTCCCGGCACGAACTCGTATTTGTCTTTCGTAAAGGTAACAAAACCCACCGCAACAATGTACAGCTGGGCCGGTTTGGCAGAAACCGGACCAATGTCTGGAACTATGCGGGTGTAAATACGTTCAGGGAAGGGCGTATGGAGGAGCTGGCAGCACACCCGACTGCCAAACCGGTCGCGATGGTTAAAGATGCCATTCTGGATGTTTCCAAGCGGGGTGACATTGTACTGGATCCATTTCTGGGAGCAGGTGCAACCGTGATGGCTGCCGAGCAATCCGGACGGGTGGCGCGCGGTCTGGAAATAGATCCGGCTTATATTGATGTCATTCTGAGACGATGGCGAAAGCAAACCGGTGAGGAACCGGTGCGGTGCGCTGGCAAGCGGACCCTGGCTTCTCTGGAATGTGAATTATCCGTGGAGGCAACGTCATGAGCTGGAAAGACAAAGACTATGTTGTAGGTTTTGGAAAGCCACCAAAATCCGGGCAGTTTGTGAAAGGTGAGTCGGGCAATTCAAATGGGCGTCCAAAAGGTGCCCGGAACTTCAATACAGTGTCTGACGTCAGCACCTATGGGTCCAAATGGCGTTATTTGATAAGAGAGTGTTTTTGGCTCATCGTAACCACTGAGGAGTGGAAAGATGAGACAGACAACTGGAATACGCAAAAGTCCTGGCGAGAAGATCGTCAAAG
>CAXMUJ010000122.1:0-8416 GCA_964196455.1 uncultured Myxococcota bacterium
ATATCGTACAGTCTCAGATAACACGACTAACGGCCAGGCTCGCAACCGCTGGCAACTCAAGTTCTGCTTTGGCCCGCGCAACCCTTTCGGGGGTGTAATGACCCTCTTCGTGCAGGATGTTGACGGTCGCCACCAGCTCTCCACCTATTAGGATTGGCAAATTCATGACTGATCCGCATCCAAGTGCCCCAATAACCGCGTGGTCTGGGAATACTGCCGCAATCTCTGCAAGGGTGTTCGCCACAAAGCATTGATGCCGGCCGTGCACGATTTCAAACCAGTCGTTGTGTTCGATCGGTTTGGTGCCCGAGGTCGGATAGCTTTCAGGTTCGTTGGTGTAGGCACGGCATGCAAGCCCGGCGGACATGTCCACAGTCATGATTGTAAAAAGTTTTGCGCCAACCGAGGCTTGCGCCAACGCGCATAACGCTTCAAACGCCGCTTCAGATGTTGTCGCGGCAGAAAGTGCGCGCTGAAAAGTTTGCTTTTCTAAAGAAAGTTTGCTCATAATTCGTCCATAATATTGTCTGTAGTGCCGCCGCTGGCAGCATAAAGGTCTTTTGTGTAGGCATCGGTGAAATTGCCTGTGTGCAACGCGCGTGCCTCGGCAATCTCGACTATTCTGCCTTTGTTCATAACGGCCATTCGGTCACACATGAAACTGACCACCGGCAAGTTATGTGTCACGAGAAGATAGGTCAGCCCATGCTCTCGACGCAACCGCTTTAACAGGTTCAGGATTTCCGCTTGCACCGATACATCCAATGCACTGGTTGGTTCATCCAACAGCATTACTTTGGGTTCAAGCATTAGTGCCCGCGCAATTGCGACTCGCTGACGCTGACCACCCGACAGCTGATGGGGAAATCGAAACCGGAAGCGTTGGTCCAGCCCTACGGCGGTGAGTGCCTCGGCAATTCGCGCGGCGCGGTTGCCGATTCCATGTATAGCCAACGGTTCTGACAGCACTGTATCGACCGTCTTGCGCGGGTGTAACGAGCCGTAGGGATCTTGAAAAACCATCTGGCAGGTCTGGGCGAAGTTCCAGTCCGGTTTGTGGCTGCGCGGCTTACCCAGAACCGATATTTCACCGTCCCACTGTGGTGCCAGTCCTGCGATGGCCTTGAGCACTGTGGACTTTCCTGACCCGCTTTCACCGACCAGCGCGAAACTCTCACCTGTAGCCAATTCAAAGGTCGCATCGTGCACGACGCGTGTGTCACCATATGAGATGTTCACGTTTTTAAGGGAAATCGCAGTCATGTGCCGCTCCAGGTTTTGCGGTCCAGGACAGGCAATTCCGCACGCGTTTCATGCATTTTTGGAATCGCGGCCAACAGCCCGCGGGTATAGGGATGGGTCGCCTTGTGCAAATCGGCAGCCACGCATTCCTCCACCACTTCGCCAGCATTCATGACCAGTATTCGGTCGCAATAGCGCGCGACGAGATTCAGGTCATGGCTGATCAAGATCAACCCCATACCTTTACCTTGTACAAGCTCGTCGATCAGATCCAACACCTTCGCCTGAACCGATACATCAAGCGCGCTGGTCGGTTCATCCGCGATTAACAAGTCGGGGCGCGGGATTAACATCATCGCGATCATAACCCGCTGGCCCATACCGCCGGATACCTCATGCGGATACATCGCGGCGACGCGCACTGGATCGCTAATCTGCACAGCGTCCAGCATCTCGATCACACGTTTGCGTACATCACGTCTGCTTAAGCGTTCATGGGTGCGCAGCGCCTCGGCAATTTGTGCACCAATAGTCATCACCGGGTTTAGTGAAAATTTGGGGTCCTGCATGATCATCGAGATTCGTGCACCACGTAGCGCCCGCATCTGTCGGGTGCTTTGATTGGTTAAGTCGATCCCGTCAAATTCCAATTTGTCGGCAGTCATCTGGCCCGGCGCGCGGATCAATTGCAGGATGGCGCGGCCGGTCAAAGATTTACCCGACCCGCTTTCGCCAACAATACCCAACCGTTCGCGGCCAAGCGTGAACGACACGCCTTTTACAACTTCGGCCCGACCCTTCGGGGTGGGGAAGCTTATGCGCAGGTTCTGTATTTCCAGCAAATGCCCGCTCATGACTTACCACCCTGTTTGGGATCCAGCACATCGCGCAAGCCATCGCCTAGAAAGCAGAATCCCAACGAAACAAGGATAATTGCAAACCCGGGCATGGTAGCGACCCACCATTGATCAAGTATGAAAGTCCGGCCACGCGATATCATCGCGCCCCATTCAGGCAAAGGTGGCTGGGCGCCAAGACCCAAAAAGCCAAGTCCAGCGGCGGTCAGGATGATACCTGCCATATCCAGTGTCACGCGTACGATCATCGAGGATGTGCAAAGCGGCAGCACATGCCGCGTAATGATGCGGGTGTTCGAGGCACCGATAAGTCGCATCGCATCAATAAATTCCGAGTTACGGAACGTTAGCGTCTCGGCGCGTGCAATCCGCGCATAGGCGGGCCATGCGGTGATGGCGATGGCAATAACGGCGTTTTCGATACCTGGCCCGAGCGCGGCGACAAAGGCCAGCGCCAGAATGAGTTTTGGCATCGACAGAAACACGTCGGTAAATCCCATCAAAACTTTGTCCACCCAGCCGCCAAAATAGCCCGCAACCGCCCCGATTATTAATCCGAGAGGTGCCGCAATAATGGCAACCAGCCCTACAATCATCAAGGTTATCCTTGCGCCATAGACGACGCGTGAAAAGATATCGCGCCCCAGCTCATCAGTGCCCATCCAATGCGCAGCAGAGGGCGGCAATAGGCGGGCTCCAAGGTTTTGACCCACAGGGCTTTCTGGCGCAATGAGGGGTGCAAAGGCAGCGGCCAGGATAAGCAAAAGGATGATAACCGCCCCGACAACAGCAAGAGGATTGCGCATCAGCGCCCCCGCCATGCGGTATGCCCCGCCCGCATTGGCCTGAAGCCGCGATCTAGGTGAATCTTCCAGAAGCCAGTCGCGCGTAATCATCATGTGCTCCTCGGGTCTAGAACGCGGTAGAGCACGTCCGATATCTTGTTGATGAAAATAAATACCGCGCCAATTACAAGCGTTGCCCCTAATACGGCATTCATATCGGCGTTAAGCAGACCGACGGTTAAATAATTCCCGATGCCCGGCCATGCAAAGACGGTTTCGATCATAACCGAGCCCTCCAGCAAACCCGCGTAAGAGAGGCCAATCACTGTTATCATGGGTACCCGAATTGGTCCGAATGCATGAATCCAAATCACGCGCCACTCGGATACACCTTTAACCCGTGCTGTGGTGATATATTCTTGCCCCAGTTGGTCGAGCATAAAGGATCGGGTCATTCTGGCGATATAGGCAAGGCTGAAAAACCCCAGAATTACGGAGGGTAAAAGCAGATGACTCAACGCGTTTTTGAAGACCTCGATATCACCCGCGATAAGACTGTCAACCAACAGCAGGCCGGTTACTGGCGGGATCAAGCCATCATAAAAAATGTCGACGCGCCCAGGACCTGCAACCCAACCAAGGCCGGCATACAGCACGGCCAAGCCCACCAGTCCAAGCCAGAAGGCTGGTACTGAATAACCCAGTAGTGCCAGCACGCGGATAATCTGGTCTATCCAGCTTCCTTGTCGCGCAGCGGCCAATACGCCCATCGGAACGCCTAGAAAAATGCCGATCAGAATACCCAGTGTGGCCATTTCCAGTGTCGCCGGAAATACACGGGCAAGGTCCGCAGATACCGCCCGATTGGTGGAAATAGACCTACCCAGATCGCCCCGCATCACGTCCCAAACGTAATCCAGAAATTGCACTAATAAGGAACGGTCGAGCCCCATAGCAATTTTCATTGCATCGTATTGTTCTTGCGTGGCGCGATCTCCGACTACGGAAAGAACCGGATCAATCGGAACCACGCGGCCAATGAAGAATGTGATTGCCAACAGGCCGAGAAATGTCAATCCGACGACCAATGCAAATCCGGCGAACGCGTGGATAGCCTTGCCTAGGCGACGGACGGTATTCGGTGTGTTGCTCACGGTGCCGGATTCCCCCAATTTTTCGAGGCCGCAGAAAACAACTGGCCACAAATTTAACTATACATAAAAAATTTTCTTGGTAAATAGAAAATTTTGTGTTTAAATCAATAAAATTATTGTGAAGGAAGATGCAACCGCATGGCCAAGCCAAAACCAAAGTCTGATCCGAACATTGGTCCTTTGATCCGCAAAAGGCGCAAGTCGATGGGAATGACCCTGCAGTTATTTTGCGACAAAGCAGGGCTTTCTGTTGGCTATCTCAGTCAGGTCGAACGCGGTAATGCTACGCCATCACTCGGGACGCTTGCGCAGATCTCGCAGACGTTGGAAGTGGAGCTGGGATATTTCATCACCACCCTGAAACCCGCGGATGCCCTAACTCGCTCTGCCGCGCGTCCGCAATTTTCACTTGATGGATCGTCGATAATCTACGAATCACTTGGGGCAGATTTTCCGGGGGCCGAGTTGTCGTCATATATCCTACTTATTCCGCCAGGCTATGTTTCCGAAGTTGTGAAGCATGAAGGCGAGGAGATAATTTATATTCTCCAGGGTGAAATCACTCAGACGCTTGGCGATGAACGTTTTCGCATGCAGGTGGGCGATAGTCTGCACTACAGCGGAAACACGCCGCACTCCTGGTCAAACAGGACGGAACAAGAGGCCCGCATACTCTGGACAGGCACGCTTCGCATATTACAGCAAAAAGGTGCGATGCGTCTACCGGAAATGGTACCGGCCAATGACAATCACTAACACCAACTAAGTACGAAAAGATCAATAAATCTTAAATGGAGGAATAAGTTATGAAACTAATAAGATCCACGCTGCTCGTCGCCGCGCTGGCGCTGCCAATGGCGGGTCCTACCGCCTGGGCTGCTACGCCCGATGGCGTGCTGGTTGTCGCACAAAACATCGACGATATCGTCGCCCTCGACCCGGCGCAGGCCTATGAGTTTACATCGGGCGAACTGGTTACGAATATTTACGACCGTCTAGTGCAATATGACGCCGAAGACCCAACTGTTTTGGCCGCTGGTCTTGCGACCGAATGGCAGATCGACGCCGAAAACAAGGTGATCACTTTCAACCTACGCGACGGCGCCACCTTCCATTCCGGCAACCCTGTTCGTACCGAAGATGTGATCTTTTCCTTTGAGCGCGTCATTAAATTGAACCTGACGCCAGCTTTCATTCTGACCCAGCTTGGTTGGACCCCTGAAAACGTGGGTGACATGGTAACGGCTGATGGAAACACCATCACAGTGAAATATGTCGGCGATTTTTCTGCGGCTTTTGTGATGAACGTTCTTGCGTCGCGTCCGGCCTCGGTTGTCGACGAATTGACCGTGATGCAACATGAAGTCGATGGCGACATGGGCAACGCTTGGTTGAACGAGAATTCCGCTGGTTCGGGACCGTTTTCCATGCAGTCTTACCGTCCGGCCGAACTTGTAAGGCTAACGGCAAATCCTGATTACTTCAAAGGTGCGCCTATCGTCAAAAGCGTCATCATTCGCCATGTAGCAGAGGCTGCGACTCAGCAACTCCTGCTGGAAGCTGGCGATGTTGACATGGCCAAGAACCTTACACCTGACCAGATCGCTTCGCTTGAATCGGACGATCTTAAGGTTGAAGTATTCCCGCAAGCCGCAGTTCACTTCCTATCGTTCAACCAAAAAATCGAGAGCCTGACGCCACCCGCCGTATGGGAAGCTGCACGATATCTTGTTAACTACAAAGGCATGACTGACACGATCATCGCCGGACAGATGGAAGTGCATCAGGCGTTTTGGCCAAAAGGGTTCCCTGGATCCTATGATGAAACTCCATTCAGCTATGATTTGGAAAAAGCGCGTGCAATCCTTGCGGATGCTGGCATTGAAACGCCGATTACCGTAACGCTCGACGTGATCAACGCCGCACCGTTCACTGATATGGCGCAATCGCTTCAAGCAAGCTTTGCCGAAGCAGGAATCAACTTCGATATCCTGCCTGGAACCGGTGGTCAGGTCATCACCAAGTACCGTGAACGTAGCCACGAAGCTATGCTATTGTATTGGGGCCCGGACTTCATGGACCCACATTCGAACGCTAAGGCTTTCGCATATAATTCCGACAATTCGGATGACAACTATGCGGCTACCACAACTTGGCGCAACGCTTGGGCAGTGCCTGAAGAGTTGAACGAGTTGACGCGCAATGCACTTACCGAGACAGATCCGGCGACGCGCCTTGGCATGTATCAAGATCTGCAAGCCAAAGTGCAGGAAAACTCGCCGATTGTGATCATGTTCCAGGCTGCTTATCAGGTGGCTATGGATACAGATGTGACCGGTTACGTAAATGGTGCGACATCCGACTTCGTATACTACCGGCTCGTCGATAAGAACTGAGACCACTAGCAATCCAGGCCGCCGGTATCTTATCGGCGGCCTTTTTTATGAAAGATCTTTTATGTCGGATATACATTCACAACGTCTCTCGCGCCTGCGCAAACGTATGGCAGCAACAAATACCGATCTGATCGCCCTCGGCCCTTCCAGCCATATGGTTTGGCTATCCGGCCTGAACCCCCATGGCGACGAGCGCCCGGTGATGCTGCTGATAACACAAGATTACGCGGGCTTGCTGATGCCTGCTCTCAATGCAGCCTCTGCGCGGCAACACACCTTGTTGCCCTTCCATGAATGGAGCGACGCAGATGGTCCTGAATTAGCACTGTCCGAATTATTGACGCATTGCGGCGGCGATAAATCAGGTCTCAGTGTAGTAATTGATGAAACCATGCGCGCTGATTTTGCACTTCGCTTGCTGGATTCCCTGTCGGCCCCGCATCGCCGATTTACCGACGACACCGTTGGTTTGCTGCGCGCATCGAAGGACTCGGCGGAATTTGATGCATTGAAGGCTAGCGCCCTCTTGAACGACGCGGCTGTTCGCGAAGCCTTCACCATGCTTAAGGTCGGCGCAACCGAGAGCGACGTCCAGAGCGTCATCCATGGCTATTACAAGACCCATGGTGCCCAGCCCGAATTCACCATCGTCGGCTTTGGCGCGAACGGCGCTTTCCCGCATCACCATTCCGGCGAGACGAAGCTGGAACAAAATATGGCGGTGCTTATCGACACCGGCTGTCGCCTTCACGGCTACCCTTCGGATATGACCCGCTGCGGCTGGTTTGGCACTCCTTCAGCTGAATACAATAGCGTTTTCACCGTTCTTGAGCGGGCCGTACAGGCTGCCTTGGATGCTGCGCGCCCAGGCGTTAAAGCCTCTGACGTGGACCGCGCCGCACGCGACGTGATCAATGCGGCAGGCTATGGTGAACGGTTCCTCCACCGCACTGGCCACGGGCTGGGTATCGACATACATGAACCACCATATATAGCAGCAAACAGCGGTGCTGTCTTGGCTGAAGGCAACGTGTTTTCCATCGAGCCAGGCATTTACCTAGACGGACAATTCGGCATTCGCCTCGAGGATATTGTGATCCTACGTCGTGATGGGCCAGAAGTGCTCTCAGCCCTTACGCGGGACACGCTACGTCTTACCGGATAACGGATCCGTAGGCAGTATAGTCATGTGTTAACGGTCCCGTTTCGCGGGCGCTAGTGCCAATCATCGCGAGGTTCGGTTATCTGTCCAGCGTCGAGCTCGACGTGATTGCAATAATTTGTAAGAAAACGTCAGTTTACTTCATACAATAACCCGAAGCGAATTTCCTTTTGGCGGAAATCAATTTGATTCGTTGGCACTCGCAGCTAAGAACGTCAACTAACCGTGTACATATTGCGAACGGCAACAACGTCCGGACAGCTGCCGTTAGTTGACCCGCCAAACGTACAATCGGCGCAAACGGCCGCTTTGGGCAAGTCTGCCTGAGACTTCGCGCCTGCGGCGAAGGACCGCTTCCCGCCCTCATCGACCATGTCTGCTTACGGCCTATACTGTTGAAAAACTCCGATTTCGGCCAAAATCAGAAAATATTTCCCTGCAAATAGCTGGAGGAGAGTTTTGGCGAGGGGTTCGGCTAAAATGGGCTTAAAGCGCTGTCGCGGCTCCTTGTAACCTTTCGCGGCAATCCTCAATGAGTTTCAGCAAAGGTATGCTTTTGGTGGAAATTTCCGAAATCCAAATATTGGAGTTTTTCAACAGAATAGGCCCAAAGCTGCCATTTGTGGGTCTTTTCTAAGCTGCGGTTCGGCTCGTCGTTCCAGACATTCGCGCATTGCGCAGCATTTACCCAGAAACGTCGGCAGCAATAACGACAACGCCGCCGACAATCTAAGGGCAAGATTGTGAGGAATAACAGTCATTATGATTCAACACTTGGTTTTTAGCTATAATACCAGAACAGACAATTCCCCCAGGGTTT
>CAXMUJ010000123.1:0-4682 GCA_964196455.1 uncultured Myxococcota bacterium
ACTCGGCGAAGTCGTCGGACCTATCCTTTTGGCCGCACCATTGTTGCTGGCGGCACGCCGGTCCGGCCTTTCATACCTGCTTTCGATTGACGGGCATGACTTGCGGATCGGATGCGATGGTGTGGAAGGCGATTTCAGCAAATTCAAGCCACACTCAATCGCCAAATCCGTGTCCGTCGCGCAGTCAGTGCCGCCGGAACAACCGATCGCCGCCACACACAGCAGCAGAGATGTATCCATCAAAACCTGGACAGAATTGGATAGACTTGCCGCCAAAATCCTTGTTCCGGAAAGTGAACACTCCCGATCATCGGGCGCAGGGCCGGATGAAACCAACTCAGACTGACCAACAGACAGGCCCGACAAATGCAAATCTCACTTCGCGAAATTGAATCGACCTCCAAGTCGGCTCTTGTTGCCCACGGCGCAGGCGAATGGCAGGCAGCCGAAGTGGCCCGAGCCGTTGCACGTGCAGAAGAGACCGGCAACGTTATCTGCGGCCTCTATTACCTTGAAAGCTATTGCAAACAGTTGGTTTCGGGTCGCGTGAATGGAATCGTCGAGCCAGAAGTCACGCGCGCACGACCGGGAGCAGTGACCGTCGACGCAAAACTGGGCTTTGCCCAACCCGCATTCTCACGCGGATTGCCAATGGCCGTGGCTGCCGCCCGCGAATGCGGTATCGCGAGCCTTGCAATTGCGCATTCGCACACATGCACTTCACTTGGGTTTTTCACCGAGCAGATCGCCGCGAACGGGCATATCGCAATTGGCGTGACCAATGCCTCTGCCATCGTTTCCGGCCCGGGTGGAAAAACGCCGGTTGTCGGCACAAACCCGATCGCCATAACGGTCCCCGGTGACGGCGCGCCGCGATTTCACGCCGATTTCTCTACAGCCGCAGTTGCGCTTGGCAAGATCACCATGGCGAAGGCCGCTGGCGAGAAAATACCACTGGGCTGGGCGGTCGATGCTAATGGCGCGCCGACGGATGATCCGGATGACGCGTTGGCAGGTTCGCTAGTTAGCGCTGCGGACTACAAAGGCTGGGCATTGGGACTGGTTGTCGAACTGTTCGCGGCGGGCCTTACCGGTTCCGCAAGCTCGATTGATGTTCGCGGGTTGAAGGCCCCGTCTGGACCACCGCACGATTTGGGGCAGTTCTATATTTTGATCGACCCGGACACTCATGCCACGACGCTTGGCGCGCGATTTGACCGTGTTCTAGCTGGCATAAAGAACGACCCGAATGTCAGGATCCCTGGAATGAACCGCCGCACCTATGATCCTGTTGAGGTGAGCGAGGCGCTGTGGACCGCTATTCTGGAACTAACTGAAGATCCGTAGAAAGCTTGCCCTGCCAAGTTTGCCAACTGGCAACGAATGATGGTCGATGGTTATCCCAACGCTATCGTTGAGCGACTTGAACCAATTTCAATTCAGCCCATCTGGCACTTTCGACAATTGTGAAGTTCCCATTTACGATATCGGGCGATTTCGCGAGATAGCTCGGCATAAGCACCAAGTAGCCAGCATTTAATGCAAGAGCGATAAGTCCGGTGTCAATTTTTCCGGTTAACCGATCTGGAAGGGCCACTATCTGTTCGGGGTTGGATATAGCTGAGGCAAATCGTTCAGGTGGGCCATAAAAAAGTGCTGATTCCTGAATGGATCCGGCGTTCCTGCTATGAGCCTCCATAGCTGTGCGGCGGTTCTGGCTGTTTAGAAAGTCCGCATTCGCTAGAATTGAAGATACACCGATAGCGGCTCCCACGACGAACAATAACACACGAGGAAATCCCAATCGGCCGGCGGAATCTTTCAGCAAACCTGCCACCAAAAACAAAGGTGCGGATAGGTAGAATATCAGCGTCGGGAATATTTGATGGGCACCAAACCACTGGGATGGATGCAGATTTGCCCAGCCAAAAACACAAGCTACGCCGCAAATCCATCCGCTTGCCAGAATCGTCGGCGCTTTTTTCGTTTGCTGGAACAAGTTGAAAATTAGGAATGCTGCAACGCTGGCGAGCACCGGCAGAGTTGGAATAAAATACCGCATGTTCGATCCAAGCCCGCCGTGCCAGCTGCTATCAAGAAACGGTAGAATCCAGACAACGACAAAAATCATCGCCACGACAAAATGTCGCTTGTGTTCTTGCCGGGATCGAAAAACCAAAAGAAACAAGATTGCCAACCAAGGAAGACTTTGCGCCAGTGCCTTTTTGGGAAGCCCCCAAAATGAAACCGTGCCATCGCGCAAATGCGCAACGCCAAATTCCGGGCGCGTAATTCCCCTGGAATCAACAATAAGCCGCACAAATCCAATCACCAGATTACGCGCGACTTCATAAATTAGCGGCACCGTCAGTGCGGTCGCAGCGCATACCAGCACGGCGAACCCAACCCAGCGAATATCGACCCGTCGGATCGAAATAAAACGGATCGCCAGCGCGAAAAAAACCGCAAGGCAAAGAACGCTTGCCACGGCAATATGACTGGATGCGTCAGTGGACCCACCGGTCACTCGCCCGTATGACAATGGATTTAGCACGCCGAATTTTTGCAAGTTCGCGGCCGCAATCATAGCAACCGCGGGCACCAACCCCAGTGCGCCGCCCAGGATCAAAGCGACCGGTCGCTGGGCGTATAGAACGATCGCCAGAAAATACGCTGGCAATGCCAAAATGCTGTCCAGTCTGAACAACATTGCGGCACCAAGCGCGAGCCCTGAAATAGCCGCGACAGAAATAGCGCGTTCAGACCGATCCAGCGACCAATTGAATGCAAGCAAGCTCACGGTCACAAAAAACAGGCTTATCGAATGCGGCCAGTGGCCATAGACGTATTCGGGCCAAAATGTCCCAAGGACCAGAATGAGGGCTGCAATCAACCCGATCTCGGGGTGGCCGAACATCTGTTTCGCGAGCGATCGCGTTGCGAACAGTGTGCCGATGCCCGCCAAGACATTGATTATGATCAATCCTCTAACGCCGAATACCGACAGGAATGGCGCCCCAAGAAGCGCCGTTCCCACCGGGTATTGCGGCGTCAGGCCATGCTGCCCTTGAACCAGAAACCATATTCTTAGATCTTCGGACCCAAATTCGTCAAAGCCATTATCGACAAACAGAGAACCGTCTCTAAACAACGCATCCGCGCCAGCAAAATAGATGACCTCATCTAAGCTGAAAAATCCGGTCGATACGAAAGGTGTTGCGACGAGCAAGGCAAGGACGACAGCGCCCAAAACAATGCCGCTGACCGAATGGTCAACGCGCATCACGCCCCACGCGAACGCTCAAGTTCCGCCTTCAACAGGCGACTTCGGATTTCGGCCGAAAGGACGCGATTGGCGGATACCAGGTCGGCAATGATGCCGCCCACAAGTGTTACCACACCGGCTGCAATCAAGGTCGCACCGATCACCAGCGATTGGATGTTGCCGCTTCCTTCACCCATCGCATAGAGCACCAAGAACCGCGCGAAGGCGATCAAGCCCGGTATCAAAAGAAGTGCGGCCAGGAACGCCAGGGATTTCAATGGTTTGTATAGGATCGCAATACGCAGAATAGTTTTGGCAGAACGCCAGACATACTGAAACACTGACTTCATGAGCCTGGATTCCCGTGTCGGATCATTGACCTCGATCGGGACCGACACAATGGGGATGCCCAACCGACCTGCCTGAATGATCGTCTCGAGCGTGTAAGTGTAGCGGTCAAAAACATAGAGCTGAATGGCTGCTTCCCGGTGAATCGCCCGGAAACCGCTTGGCGCATCTTCGATATCGGTGCCGCTCGCGACCCTGACGACCCAGCTTCCCAATCGCTGCAACGTTCTTTTAACGGGAGAGAAATGTTCGATCGTCGAGATCGGTCTCGCGCCGACAACGATTTGAGCCTTGCCTTCGACGATGGGCGCCACAAGATCGGCGATGCACTTGGCCTTGTATTGATTATCGCCATCCGTATTCACCACGACGTCGGCGCCTTTTTCGAGCGCCGATTCGAGTCCGGTCATGAATGCGGCGGCAAGTCCCCGGTTGTGGGTATGCCGGACGATATGGTCGACCCCCAGTTCCTGGGCGACCTCAACGGTGCGATCCGTCGAACCATCATCTATTATGAGATATTCAACCTCTTCAAATCCCTCAACTTTATCTGGCAATGCCCTAATTGTCTCGGGAAGAGTGTTTTCTTCGTTGTGGCAGGGAATTTGTACGATCAACTTCATGTGTCGAGATCCGAACCACTGGGCATATCGGCCGCTACTAGGTGTCCAATGTGTCAACAATTTGACTTTAAGCCAGTTACTATTTGCATATTGAGAACAAATTGGTGACGCATTGGCACACTAGTGACAGTTGAAATATCTTATCGCCAGGCAATGATCCGACGTCCCCGCATCCGTTTTGTAACTCGAAAATGGCCACCAAGCATGGGCGGCATGGAAACCTATTCTGCTAAAGTTGTTGAGCACCTTCGAGAATTCGCCGAGGTGGAACCGACTTACCTAGTTGGCAATGAAGATGGCAGCACGCCCGGTCCATTGCGAATAATAATTTTCGGCCTGCGTGCAGCGGCATCGCTCGCTTTCGTCAAAAGGACGGCGGATATTGTGCATATTGGGGACATGGCAAGTTGGCCTTTGGCATTGATTGCACAACTCAGGAGCCGAAA
>CAXMUJ010000124.1:0-46512 GCA_964196455.1 uncultured Myxococcota bacterium
AGTTTCCACCATTTGGTTTAAACCCTCCGTCTTCCAGACGGACAAAGAAATTCAAAGGTGCGCCGGAGGCGCTCAGTTAAGAAAAGGCAGTTTCAACTGCCTCTGTTGATCCCACCAGCTTCAGCTGGTGGTGGTTCAGTTCTCACGATATCATTGCGCTGATCGCGACCTGTCCTAAAGCGCCTTTAGCAGCGCCGTCGTTGGCCAGGCATCGGCGGGCAGGCCCAGGCGTTTTTGCTCGACGGATACAGCAGCACGGGTCTTGGCACCCAGAATTCCATCCACTTTGCCGACATCATGGCCACGTTTTTTCAGCTTTTTTTGCAAAGACTTCATTTGGTCAGCACTGAGTGTCGGATCGGGATTTCCCTTGGTATAGGGTTTGGCGCCTGCAAGTCGCGTGGCGAAATATGCCGCCGAAGTCACATAGACCAGCGACTTGTTCCACTCGAAATAAACGTCGAAATTGTCAAAAACCAGGAAGGCTGGCCCTTTGCGACCCTGTGGCAGCAGCAGCGATGCCGACAGATTGCCCTTGGGCAAGGCGACACTGCGGGCTTTGAGGCCTTTGGATTTCCAATTTGATACCGGCTGCGGCTTGCCCAAGCCGGACTGAGACCAATCCATTTTGGCGGGCACGGCGACCTCGATCATCCAAGGCTCGCCCGCGGTCCAGCCCAAATCTCGTAACAGGCGTGCGCCGGTCAGGATCGCATCTGGTGCGCTGGTCTTTAGCGTTACGCGCCCGTCGCCATCGCCGTCGACACCGCGATGCAGGATGTCCTCGGGCAACATCTGGACCATGCCAATTTCGCCAGCCCAAGCGCCGGTCGTCGTGGCTGGATCGAACTCACCACGTTTCCACAGATCGACCGCTGCAATAACTTGCGGGCGGAACAATTGTGGCCTGCGGCAATCATGGGCCAACGTCAGCAAAGCGTTCAGCGTGTTAAAGTCGCCCTGATTGGCACCATAATCGGTTTCCATAGCCCAAAACGCCAAAATGACATTCGGATCGATGCCATAATCCCGCGCTGCCCGGGCAAATGTGTTCTTGAATTTCTTCTTGTTGATACGTCCGTGATCCATCCGGTTTTTTGAAACCGTCCGGCCTGAAAATTCCAGAAAGCTCTGGCGGAAATTGGATTGTGACCGGTCAAAACGCAAGACTTTGGGGTCGGTTTTCGCGCCGGCAAAAAACCGGTTCAATTCCGCCTTGGAATGCCCGTTCTTGGCGGCTTCGGTTTTCACCCCTTTGAGGAAGGACGAAAATGACCCGCCGCAGGGAGTTGCAGCCACGCCAGCCGTCGCAATCAGCGATGCCGCGACCACAATATACACAGATTTCAATACGTTTTTCATAAGACCTCTACCAATTACAACACGCCAAAGCCGACCCTGATCAGGTCCAGCCGGTGATATGTTTCACTTCTAAAAATTCTTCCAGACCCCATGCGCCGCCTTCGCGGCCGTTGCCTGATTGTTTGTAGCCGCCAAAGGGAAAGGCAACCGACGAGCCGGTGCCGTTGATCCGAACCATGCCCGACCGTATGGCGCGCGCCACCCGATTGGCTTTGTCCGCATCTTGGGTCTGGACATAGTTGGTCAGGCCGTAGTCAGTGTCATTGGCGATCTCGATAGCCTCGTCCTCTGTGGAAAAGGGGATCATCACCATCACCGGTCCGAATATTTCTTCGCGGGCGATGGTCATGTCATTGTTCACATCGGCAAAAACCGTTGGCCGGGTGTAAAACCCCCGGTTCAGCCCCTCGGGCCGGCCCAAACCGCCAGTAACAAGGCGCGCGCCCTCTTTGATACCGGTCTCGATCAAGCCCTGAACCTTTTCAAACTGCACCGCACTGGACAGCGGGCCGATGTGACGACCATGGTCTGCAGTGGCTCCGACGCTGGTTTTGCTGGCAACATCGGCGGCAATTTCCACCGCTTGGTCGTAATAGGGTTTTTCCACCAGCATCCTTGACGGCGCATTGCAGGATTGACCGGTGTTGTTCATCATCAGCCGCACGCCGCGTTTGACTGCGTCTTCATCGGCATCAGCAAAAACGATATTGGCGCCCTTGCCGCCCAGTTCCAGCGCCACGCGCTTGATTGTGTCGGCTGCGGATTTGGATATAAGCCGTCCGGCGCGGGTAGAACCGGTGAAAGAGATCATGTCAATGTCGGGATGGGCCGACAGTTGCGACCCCACACCCGGCCCGTCGCCGTTGACCATATTGAATACGCCGGCAGGACAGCCTGCCTTGTCCAGAATTTCGGCAAATACAATGCTGGACAGGGGCGCAATTTCAGAGGGTTTTAAGACAACTGTGCATCCGGCAGCAATGGCGGGGATGACTTTCAGAATGACTTGGTTCATCGGCCAGTTCCACGGCGTGATCAGGCCGCAAACGCCAATCGGCTCTTTGTGAACGCGTTCGTTCGGGGACGTGGGCCAAGGTGCTGTGTCAAAGTTGAACTCGGTCAGAACATCGTAAAACTTCTGGATAATACCTTCACAGTCGGCCTGTTGGCTCAACGCCATATCAACCGGCGCGCCCATTTCCGTCGAAATTGCGTCTGCCATATCCTGTTTCCGGCGGACATATTCGCCGATAATAGATTGCAGCAAGGCCAGGCGCTCGTCTTTGCTGGTGAGGGACCAGTTTGCAAAGGCGGCGCGGGCAGCGGCGACAGCTGCATCTGTATCAGCTTGGTCGCCCAGCGAGATAACTGCACAGGCGTCCTCGGTTGCCGGGTTAATGACCTGCAAATCTTTTGCCTGGGCGGGTTGTACCCACTTGCCATTGATATAGAAGTCGCGTTTATCAAGCATGATGCACCTATAGATAAGAGTTCGTGCGAACTTTACACCTCGTTTTAGATTGTGCAAGGACACAGACGAGAAAGCAAACGCCGACCGCCGTGAGGAGCCAGCGATGGATAGTTCAGAGATTGCCCTTTTGGTCGCGATTTTCGTGTTTGGCGGATTTGTCAAAGGCTTGTTGGGCATTGGATTGCCGGCGCTTTTGGTCGGGTTGTTGACGTTTTTCTATGAGCCGCGCGTCGCCGTCACCATGATGTTGCTGACCATTATGACCGCCAATATCCGGCAAGCGCTGGTCGGGGGCAGCGTTTTGGCAATTGTCCGGCGGTTCTGGCTCTATTGCTGTATTGCCATGCCGGTGATTTTTGTCATCGCTATTGCGGGGCAAAATGTTGCGGCGCCGGTGTTGCTGATTTTTGTTGGGATCGCCATGTCTGTGTTTGCGGTGACCAGCTTGTTTGTGCATGTGCCCAAACTGCCGCAACGGCTCGACCTACCGGTACAAGGCGCAGCCGGTCTGGGCAGTGGGATCATGGGAGGGCTAACCGCGATCTGGGGACCGCCACTGGCAGTCTATTTGATGTCACTTCGGTTGCCGAGGGATCATTTCATTCAGGTTCTGGGGGTTTTGTTTGCCGCACAGTCTATTCCGCTGGCATTGGGGTTTATTGCAGCCGGCGATCTGGGGCCGGAAACGGCACCGGTGGCTTTGGCCGTTTTGGTGCCGACCTTTGTGGGCATGGTTGTCGGTGAAAAGCTGCGCCAGAAAATTGATACCCAGGTATTTTTCCGGCTGTTTCTAACTGCATTTCTGTTGCTGGGGCTGAACCTGATCCGGCGCGGGATAATGGGCGGCTGAATAGTCCGGGCTCTAGCGCGACTTCTTTTTCTTGCGGCGCTTGATTTCTGCCAGCTGTTCCAGCAAGGCGCGTTCATCGTCGAATTCTTCCTCGATCACACGTTTGGTGCGCCGCTCGATCGCATCCGTGGCCACAAATTGCACCAAGACCGCAAGCGCGCCAACACCGGAAAAAATCAATAAAATCACGCCGATTTTGCCCAGAACCGTCACCGGGACAATTTGGCCATAGCCGACGGTGGACATGGTTATGACGGAAAAATAGAAACTGTCGAACAGGGACCACCGCTCGACAAAGTGGAAAAAGATCGTCGACAGGGTCAAAAGGGCGGCCACCATTATCGCGGCGACCTGTAGTTGTGGGTTCTTGAACATGATCTATGTTATGGCCAAAGAAAAACGCCCCCACAAGTGCAGGAGCGTTCTAAATTTTAAGAGTTGTGACTATTGGTTAGCCTGCGATCTCTTCGCCGGTTTCCTGATCGACAACTTTCATCGACAGGCGAACCTTGCCGCGATCGTCAAAGCCCATCAGCTTGACTTTCACTTCCTGGCCCTCTTTGAGCATATCGCTTGGGTGGTTCACACGCTCGTTAGCCAGTTGGCTGACGTGCACCAGACCGTCGCGCTTGCCAAAGAAGTTCACGAAAGCACCAAAGTCCATGACCTTAACAACCTTACCGGTATAGATCTTGCCTGCTTCTGGCTCGGCTGCGATTTCCATGATCATGGCGCGGGCTTTGTCAATTTGCTCGCCATTACTGGAGGCAATCTTGATGATGCCGTCGTCGTTGATGTCGACTTTGGCGCCGGACACTTCAACGATTTCACGGATGACCTTGCCGCCCGAACCGATCACTTCGCGGATTTTGTCCGGATTGATCTGAATGGTTTCGATCCGAGGAGCATGCTCGCTGAATGAGCCTGCTTCGGTCAGTGCATTGGCCATTTCGCCCAAGATGTGCAGACGACCGTCGCGGGCTTGGGACATGGCTTTTTCCATGATTTCCGGCGTGATACCGGCAACCTTGATGTCCATTTGCAAAGACGTGATACCGTTTTCTGTACCAGCAACTTTGAAGTCCATGTCGCCCAGGTGATCTTCGTCACCCAGAATGTCGGTCAGAACCGCATATTCGCCACTGTCTTGCAGGATCAGGCCCATGGCCACACCGGCAACAGGCGAGCGCAATGGAACGCCTGCATCCATCATGGACAAGGAGCCACCACAAACAGACGCCATTGACGACGATCCGTTAGACTCGGTGATTTCCGACACAACGCGAATTGTGTAAGGGAAGTCGGTTGCCGGTGGCAGAACCGCCTGCAACGCACGCCAAGCCAGTTTGCCGTGGCCAATTTCGCGACGACCAGGGCCAAAGCTGCGGCCACATTCGCCAACCGAATACGGAGGAAAGTTGTAGTGCAGCAGGAATGGCGAACGGTACGTGCCTTGCAGCGCGTCGATCATTTGCTCGTCGTCGCCTGTGCCCAATGTGGTTACAACCAAGCCTTGGGTTTCGCCGCGTGTAAACAGGGCGGAACCGTGGGTGCGTGGCAGAATTCCGGTTTCGGACACGATCGGGCGAACTGTTGACAAGTCACGACCATCAATGCGTTTGCCGGTTTTGACGATATCACCGCGAACAACTTCTGCTTCCAGCTTTTTGAGGCAAGACGACAGGTTGGCATCGGCCAGTTGCTCTTCGGACAACGTGCCCTTGATCAAGTCACGTGCAGCAGAGATCGCAGACGTACGCTCCTGCTTGTCGGTGTTGCCAAAGGCGCCACGAACAGCATCTTCACCAGCGGCTTTAACAACGTCGTACAGCTCTGAGTAATCAGGGGCTTGGAAGTTATAAGGCTCTTTGGCGGCGTCTTCGGCCATGTCGACGATCATGTCGATCACCGGCTGAATTTGCGCGTGGGCAAAGTTGATCGCACCCAGCATCTCGTCTTCAGACAGCTCGTATGCTTCGGACTCGACCATCATTACGGCGTCTTTGGTGCCGGCAACAACAAGGTCCAGACGTTGTTCTGGTTTGTTGCGCAGATCGTGCATGTCATCGACAGTTGGGTTCAGGATGTAATCGCCATCCTCAAAGCCAACGCGACAAGCGCCGATCGGGCCACGGAACGGTGCGCCCGACAGTGTCAGCGCAGCAGAGGCCGCAATCATCGCAACCATGTCAGGATCATTAACCAGATCGTGCGACAGAACAGTCAGGGTGACTTGGGTTTCGTGTTTGAAGCCCGGAACAAACAGCGGGCGGATCGGACGGTCGATCAAGCGCGCTGTTAGCGTCTCTTTCTCGGTCGGGCGTGCTTCGCGTTTGAAAAAGCCGCCAGGAATTTTACCGGCAGCATAATATTTCTCTTGGTAGTTCACTGTCAGAGGGAAAAAATCCAAACCTACTTTTGGTTTCTTCTCAAAACAAACAGCGGCCAGAACCTTGGTTTCGCCCAATGTGGCGATAACAGTACTGTCGGCTTGACGTGCGACTTTGCCGGTTTCCAGTGTCAGCGTTTCTTCGCCCCATTGGATCGACTTTTTAACTTCGTTAAACATGTTTTTCCTTAACGTGTCAGATCGTGCCCCTTGGCAGCGGTCCGGGCTCCGGTTTCATCATCATCCGACCTCTTGCGCGAGCCTCGACAAGCGGTCAACGGACTATGTGCAACTTTGCACCATGCAGGGGTTTGCACGCCCCATAAAATTGCAAACGCGCCCCGAAAGGAGCGCGTTCAAGTATTCTTGACCTAGCGGCGAATGCCCAAGCGTTTGATCAATGTCTTATAGCGCTCTTCGTCTTTGCCTCTGGTGTAGTCCAGCAATTTACGACGCAGGGCGACCATTTTCAGCAAGCCACGACGGGAATGGTTATCCTTCTTGTGGCTTTTGAAATGCTCTGTCAGCGTGTTGATGCGGGATGTCAGAATTGCGACCTGTACTTCGGGCGAACCTGTGTCGCCTTCTTTGGTTGCATAGTCTTTAATCAGCTGGTCTTTCAGCTCTGGTGTGATCGACATCGGGGTCTCCTTAAAGGTTAGAGTGATGGCACAGGCCGGGATGTCGTCCAGCAAGGCCCATGGAGGCCGCGAATTTGCGCGGTTGGCGGGTCTATATGGGGGAATCGGGCAAAAGGAAAGCGATTTTGTGTTTTACGCGACTGTCTTGCGCCGGCGCAACGCGATGTAATTGGACACCGCCAAGGCTGTCAGAATGATCGCGCCGCCAAGCAATGCCCTCGGGCCCGGGTCCTCGTCCAGAACAAACCAGACGACAATAGGGGCCAGAACGGATTCCAGCAAGATCAACAAAGCCACTTCGGCCGACGTGATATAGCGCGGACCTATTGCAAGAAGGCTCATGCTGACCGGAATGAAAATCCCGCCATGCAGCACAATGTATATCGGATCATATCCGTTCAGATTGAACGGATCGGCAAAGGGCAGCGTCACGGCGGCAATGGCCAGAAAAGAGATCGTGATTGACGGCACCATAGAGACGCTTTTGGCTTGTCGCGCCACGGTCATCGCCACGGCAAAGGCTGCTGCCGCAACCAAGGCAATAAAATCGCCCAACAGGCTGGAGACCTCGTTTTGGGATGATCCCGAAATGATCACGCCGATACCGATCAACACAATCACCATCGTCCACAACATGCGTGGCCTGATCGGTTCTCCAAGCCAGAACCGGCTGACCAGCGCCGCAAAGACCGGCATTGTCGCAATGATAAACACGGTATTTGCCACCGATGTCAGACGCACAGAAACCATAAAGCTAACCGCGCTAATGCTCAGCAAAGCGCCGTAAGCCAGCCCGCTTTTGCCCATTTTGCGAAAGACGGTCGCGGTGCCTCGGCCATTAAGGACAAGCAAAGCGATCAAGATCACCAGACCGCTGAGAAAGGACCGCCAGAACACCACTGTTACAGTGTCGGTGCTGATCAGACGGATGAACAGGCTGTCGGGAACAATCATCAGAACACCAAACAAGGTGATCAACAAGCCTTTCGCCTGATCGGTCATGGCGCCACGCGCTGCCACAGCACAGGGTGGACTTGATAACCGATATACAGGGGATGTTTGGGATGGCCTGCTTTGCTGAGCCCCAGATGTGTCAGGGGTTTGGGCTGGGCCCGCAGCGTGGTTTCGACCGCCGGACCACGGCCCATGTGTTCGCCATGCGTGCCCCAGGCACAGACGATTGTATCTGCCCAGGCCGCCGCGTCGCAAATGGACCGGTCATTTTCTGGGCCAACCGGATCGGTTTGTGCCCGCATATTTTTGGGGTCGGTGGCGCGGTAGGCAAAGATATTACAGACCCGAAACGCCCCGAACCCCAAGGCGCGGGCGCGTCGTTCACAGCGTTCAACAGTGGGGTCGTTCTGAACCTCGGTTGCTGTGGACGGGTTGAGCATGACAAACAGAACCTTTTTGCCAGCATCGTCCCAGATGCGGGTCAACGCGTAGCGGTATGCGTCGCAATCTGAATAAATCGCGCAAGATCGGGCGTCGCCCTTTTGGTGGGTTCGGGTTTTCATGGCTCCGGTTTGACAAAAACCCGGGTCGGGTGCAACTCTCCTGATTTATAAATGCCGATGGCAATTGGCGCGCCATCACAAGAGACCCACGCCTCGTCGCCATAGTTCAGATCAGCGGCCAAAACCATGCCCGGGTTGCCGTTGCGCAGACGTACCGCCGCCTCGGGCCGGCAATGCAGCTCTTCCAGATCGGTCAATCCGGCTTGGATTGGCAGTAAATGCTGTTCCAGTTCCGGTGTTTTTGCCAAAGCGTCGATCTGTTCAACCGTGATGCAGTCAGACAGCTCAAACGGGCCGGACCAAATCCGGCGCAACGTCAGCACGTGGCCGTAACATCCCAGCATCTCGCCCAGATCTCGGGCGATGGACCGCACATAACCGCCTTTGCCACAGGTCATTTCCAGCGCGACATGATCGGCGTCAGGACGCGAGACCATTTTTAGCTCTTCAACCAACAGAGGCCGCGCCGCCAGGTCCAAATCTTCGCCGTCGCGGGCCAGTTTATAGGCGCGTTGGCCGTCGATTTTCACCGCCGAAAACTGGGGCGGCACCTGCATGATGTCGCCTTGAAAGTTTGTCAGCCCATCGACAATCTGATCGTCCGTCGGGCGCAGATCGCTTGTCGCGATAATTTCACCTTCGGTATCATCGGTGTTTGTGGCCTGTCCCAAGCGCACCGTGAACGTGTAGGCTTTCATGGCTTCGCTGATGTAGGGAACGGTTTTTGTAGCCTCGCCCAGCGCCACGGCCAAAATGCCGGTAGCTTCGGGATCGAGCGTGCCGGCGTGACCGGCTTTCTTGGCATCCAGCGCCCATTTGACCTTGTTGACCACCGAGGTCGAGGTCATGCCCGCAGGTTTGTCAATGATAAGCCAGCCGTCGACACGGCGTTTGGTGCTGCGTCTGGACATATTAGTCTTCCGACAAATCTTTGCGTACTGCGTCTTGATTGAGCAGACGGCGCGTCTCATCCAGCTGATCAAAGGTCTTGTCGACTACGAACTTCAACTCGGGCGAATACTTTAGTGCCATAACCTTGTTGAGCACGCGGCGCAGTTCGCCCTTGTTGCGGTTCAGGGCGTCAACCACCAGATTGGCATTGCCGCCGCCCAGCGGCAGAACAAATACAAGCGCCTTTTTTAAGTCAGTTGTTGCCCGGACTTCCCCGACTGTGACGGAAACATGGGCCAGATCGGGATCGTGAATATCGCCGCGCGCCAAAACATCCGCCAAGGCGCGGCGGATCAACTCTCCGACGCGCAGCTGACGCTGGCTCGGGCCGGCTCCGAATGTATCTTTGCTTTTTGCCATGCTGTTTCCTTCCAGATCGCCCCTTTAGGGCAGTTGCGGCAAGCTCGCAAGCAGGTTAAACCAAGCGGCACAGAATTTGGAGATGTGAAATGACCCTTAAACCAGCCATAGCAATTGTCGGCGCCTCGGGCCGGATGGGCCAGATGTTGATCCAGATGATCAACGAAACTGATGCCGTAACCTTGGCCGGCGTGACCGAACGAACCGGTCACGACTGGATCGGGCAGGATTTGGGGGTCTGTATGGGGAGCGGCGCTTCGGGCGTTATTGTCCAGGATGATCCGCTGGACGTGTTTGTAAAAGCTCAGGCAGTGATTGATTTTACCCTGCCAGAAGCCACAATGATCCATGCAGAACTGGCCGCGCAAGCCCGCGCCATTCATGTCATCGGCACCACGGGTTTCGACGACACCCATCTGGCCAAACTGGAGGCAGCTGCGCGGCATACACCGGTGATCCGTGCTGGCAACATGAGCCTTGGTGTGAACCTGCTGGTCCGACTGGCCGAGAAAGTTGCGGCGGCCTTGGACGAGGATTTCGATATCGAAGTGGTCGAGACCCATCACCGTTACAAGGTCGACGCACCGTCGGGAACCGCGTTGATGCTGGGTGATGCTGCTGCCCAAGGGCGCGGCGTGGCACTTGCGGACGTTTCGGATCGGGGCCGTGATGGAATAACCGGTGCGCGAAAACGCGGAGATATCGGGTTTTCTGCAATTCGCGGCGGCGATGTTGTTGGCGAACACGATGTTATTTTTGCGGCAGATGGCGAGCGCATCGTTCTGCGGCATGTTGCAACCGACCGCAGAATTTATGCGCGTGGCGCACTCAAGGCCGCAATTTGGGGTCAGGGAAAACCACCGGGCATGTATTCAATGATGGACGTCCTTGGCATTTGACAGTTTTGGGACCCCGGGACGGGTTGGCATGGCAGTAGTCGGTGATGAACGTGTCAACGACCGCGAGGATTGCGTCATATTCGGATCGGGCGGCGTGACCGGCACTTTCCGTCGCGTCCGACATGTCACCGGCCCTATAGTTCAAAACTATGAAGTCCCAAGTGTGATCGGACTGCCATTCCCTTCAAATTCTCTAAAAATCCGAAGTGATTCCCTTTTTCTCCCAATCGCCGAACCGCGTCGGCTCGGGGCCGTCCCGTCCACCTAGCTCCAACGTCATTTCGTGGTCTTTCTCGGCTTTTCGGCGGTCTTCGGCCTCTGCCAAGGCCCGCTTGGCGGCGGCTTTGATACGATCTTGGGGCGATTTGGGTGGCTGTGTCACAGGGTGTGTCATGGGCTGTCCTTTGCCGTTAAAATATGGCGCGACGGCGGGCAGGCGCAAGACCAAACATGCGCCCAGGCAATGAAAGTGCTGGTCGCGGGCCAATTGTAATAGTATCAGCGGGACAAACCCGCCAAATGACAGTCCCATATAAGAGCACGCCCCAACCATGAGCAAACAAGGCTTTCCCGCACGATCCGCTGCGTTAAAATTGTTACACAGCGTGTTGCACGACACGAAATCACTGTCTGATATGATCGACAATGACGACAGTCCGCTGGTTGGATTGTTGCCCGGCGAACGTGCACGGGCACAGTCTTTGACCAAGATTACACTGCGCAATCTGGGGCCACTGGATCAAGTGTTGAACACGTTGTTGACCAAGAGGCCGCCGCTGCAGGTCCTTAATATCCTGCGAATTTGCGCAGCCGAGCTGTTGATCGACGGCATCGCACCTCATGCGGCGGTTGACGGCGCAGTGATATTGGCGCGGTCCAAACAGAAGGCAAACCACCTGTCCGGGCTGGTCAATGCGGTGTCGCGCCGTTTGACCGAGTTCGACAGAGATGAATTTGGCAAAATTCCGGCGCAACCGCTGGTGAAATACCTGCGTGTGCCAGTGGTCAAGGCCTATGGCGAAGAGGCCGCATTGCGGATTGATACAGCCCATGGTCTGGAGCCCGCTGTTGATATTACGTTGAAAAATCCGCAGGAGGCCGAGAAATGGGCCACCCTGTTGGAGGCGGATATTCTGCCCCAAGGCAGCCTGCGTCTGCGCAACAAGGGCCAGATTTCTGCGTTGCCCGGCTATGACAGTGGCGATTGGTGGGTTCAGGATGCGGCAGCGACCGTGCCGACCCAGTTGTTTGGCGATATCACGGGACTGCGGATTTTGGATCTGTGTGCTGCCCCCGGTGGCAAGACAATGCAACTGGCCGCGGCCGGTGCCGATGTCACCGCATTGGATATCTCGGGCTTTCGCCTGAAGCGGGTACGTGAAAATCTGGACCGAACCGGCTTGTCCGCCGAGCTGGTGGAGGCAGACGCGTTCAAATGGACGCCCGCCGAGCCGTTTGATGCGATCCTTCTGGATGCGCCCTGTTCGGCCACCGGAACAATCCGGCGACATCCCGACCTGCCCTTTGTGCGCCGCGACTGGGATTTGCAACCGGTGCTGCGGATGCAATCAGATATGTTGGACTTGTGCGCCGGTTGGTTGAAGCCTCAGGGCCGGCTTGTCTATAGTACCTGTTCGCTTTTGCCGGTCGAAGGCGAAGGACAGATTGAAAAGTTTTTGGGCCGCAGCACCGACATGCAGCTTTTGGGTTTTGACGCGGCGGCGTTTGGCATGGATTCGGCTTGGTCACCCGTTGCCGGCCAATTGCGCCTGCGTCCGGACTATTGGCTGGACCGCGGTGGTATGGACGGTTTCTTTATGGCACTGATGCAAAAAAACTAGGGGTCGTGATTGACCGTCATGTTGGTGATAAACGATGATGACAGGGTGCCTGCATGATCCTATGCTCCGGTCTCGAGGACTAGGGTAATTACGATGAACAACCTGCGTTGGACCAGCTATGCACTTGCCGCGCGGTGGCGCGACCTGCGCGTGCGAACAGGAAATCGTCGCTGCGCGCGCACCAGCCGGTTTTTTCCCGCCGCCAAGGGGTTCGTGTCGCAACCTGAACCGCGTAGTTTTGGATTGCCGGTCCGTGGCGCGCAGCTGTCTGCGGGAAACTTCTATTTTGCAGGTGGGCTGGTCGAAGCTCCGGATATGTCTATTTGGGATATCACACCGCCGGACGAGGCTTTTGAGCAGGATATTCACGGGTTCGCCTGGATGGACGACCTGTTTGCCGAAGGCGGTCAGGTAAATCGCGATCTGGCACGACGTTGGTTGTTGGACTGGGCACGGCGCTATGGCAATGGCACAGGGGCCGGTTGGCGGCCCGAGCTGGCAGGTCGTAGAGTGCTGCGCTGGATTAATCACTCCATCATGCTTTTGGGCGGAATGGAACGGGCCGATCAAAAAGTCTATTTTCGAATTCTGGGTCAACAGGCGCGGTTTTTGTCGCGAAGATGGCATGCCTCTGCCCCGGGATTGTCGCGGTTCGAGGCGCTGGCCGGGCTGGTGTACTGTGGATTGGCGCTGGAGGGCAAAGAGAAGCTGCTGCCGCCGGCTCTGCGCGCCCTAAGCCGGGAATGCGATGAAAATATTGGTATGGATGGTGGTATCGACACGCGCAATCCCGAAGAGTTGATGGAGATATTCACGTTGCTGACATGGGTGTCTCGCGGCATCGCAGCATCCGGTCACAGTCCGGATCGTGCGCATCTGTTGGCAATGGAGCGGATCGTTCCGACCCTGCGGGCGCTGCGACTGGGCGACGGCGCCTTAGCACAGTTTCATAGCGGCGGTGCCGGCATTGCGGGAAAACTGGATCAGGCATTGTCAGATTCTGCGATCCGGCTGCCGCCAAGGCCCGGAGGCGGCATGGGCTATTCGCGGCTGGCCGATGGTCGTTTGGTTGTGATTATGGACACAGGACATCTGCCGCCACTGGGGGCCTCCGAGAATGCTCACGCCTCGACCTTGGCCTTCGAGATGTCGTCAGGGCGGCATCCTGTTGTGACCAATATGGGGTCGGGTTATGCCTTTGGTCGGGACTGGCGCAATGCGGCGCGCTCGACGCCGTCGCATTCGACGCTTTGTCTGGCGCAGAAATCTTCGGCGCGGTTTTCCAGCAACGAATTTATTGGCCGCAGTTTTGGTCGCAAGCTGACCGAGGGACCCGTCGAAGTTACGGCCCAGACCCAGATGACAGCCGCAGGAATAGAAATAACAGCATCACATGACGGATATTGTTCGTCACATGGCATGGTACATATCCGGCACCTGTCTCTGTCGCAGGACGGGTCCGAGCTGCAGGGAATTGATGTGATCGAGGCCCGAACCGACACCGAAAAAGAAATGTTCGACAGCCGTATTGCGGCCATGACGCGTCGAGGTTTGCCCTTTAAAATCCACTTTCATCTGCACTGGGATGTCTCTGCCGATCTTGACCTTGACGGTCAGGCGACCTCTTTGGTCCTGGCCAATGGGGAAACATGGGTTTTCCGGCATCAAGGTGGCAGTTTATCGTTAGAACCCAGCGCAATTATGGATCCGTCGCATCTGGTTCCACGCGCGACAAAACAGATCGTTTTATCTGGTCGCGCAATGAACTATGAAGGCGCTGTCAAATGGTCTTTCGTGCGAACCGAGCCTCCTCGGACGCCGTAAAGCGGACCTAAAACCAGATTAAGGATGTTTTCATGTCGCAAGATCTCGTGCCGGTTCGTCGTGCACTTCTCTCTGTTTCCGATAAAACCGGTCTGATCGAACTGGCCACTGCGCTGAATGATCGTGGCGTCGAGCTGTTGTCCACAGGCGGCACTGCGGGTGCCATTCGGGATGCCGGTCTGCCTGTACGCGATGTGTCCGATGTGACAGGTTTTCCTGAAATGATGGATGGTCGGGTCAAGACATTGCATCCGATGGTGCATGGCGGCCTGTTGGCACTGCGTGACAATGATGACCATCTTGGGTCGATGTCCGAGCACGGTATTCTGCCGATCGATCTGTTGGTGGTGAACCTCTATCCGTTCGAGGCAACTGTTGCTAGCGGCGCAGGCTATGACGACTGTATCGAGAACATCGATATTGGCGGGCCGGCAATGGTGCGCGCCGCGTCCAAAAACCATGAATTTGTTACCGTGATTGTCGATGTCGAAGACTATGATGTCCTGCTGAACCAACTGTCGGCCAATGACGGTGCAACGGCATATACCTTCCGTCAGTCACAGGCACAGGTCGCCTATGCCCGTAGCGCCGCCTATGATGCGGCCGTATCCACATGGATGGCCGGAGCGATCGCAAATCCGGCCCCGCGTCGCAAGGCCATCGCGGGCCAGATTGCCCAGACGCTGCGCTATGGCGAAAACCCGCACCAGTCGGCCAGTTTTTACGTTGACGGGTCGTCGCGTCTCGGCGTGGCAACGGCCAAACAGTGGCAGGGCAAGGACCTGTCCTACAACAATATCAACGACACTGATGCGGCTTTTGAGCTGGTCGCCGAATTTGACCCTGCTGACGGTCCGGCCTGTGCGATTATCAAACACGCCAACCCGTGCGGAGTATCGCGCGGCAAGACCATGGCAGCGGCCTATGAGAATGCGTTCAACTGTGACCGGACCTCGGCCTTTGGCGGTATTATTGCGCTGAACCAGACGCTGGACGCAGAAACGGCCAGAAAAATCGTCGAAATATTTACCGAAGTTGTGATCGCGCCGGACGTGACCGACGAGGCCAGGGCGGTTTTCGCCACCAAAAAGAACTTGCGTTTGCTGACCACGGGCGGCTTGCCGGATGTGACCACAGCTGCGCAAACATGGCGTCAAGTCTCTGGCGGATATCTGGTGCAGGATCGTGACAATGGTCAAATATCGCTGGATGATCTGAAGGTTGTAACCAGGCGCAAACCGACCGAGGCAGAACTGACAGATTTGTTGTTCGCATGGAAAGTTGCCAAACACGTCAAGTCCAACGCGATAATCTATGTCAAAGACGGTGCGACCGTTGGCGTCGGCGCCGGGCAAATGAGCCGTGTGGACAGCACACGAATTGCCGCCCGCAAAGCCGTGGATATGGCCGAGGCTATGGGGCTGGATGCGCCGTTGACCCAAGGGTCGGTCGTGGCGTCCGATGCGTTCTTCCCGTTCTCTGACGGTTTGTTGACAGCGGCAGAGGCCGGTGCAACGGCGGTGATCCAACCAGGTGGCTCTATGCGTGATGCGGATGTGATTGCGGCGGCGGACGAGGCCGGACTGGCGATGGTGTTCACCGGCATGCGCCATTTCCGGCACTAGATCAGATGTTTAAAACACTCATCCTCTCTGCGCTCGTGCTTTTGCTGGACCAGTCCAGCAAATGGGCCGTTGTTTTTGCGATGGATCTGCGCAACCGGCTGGCGATCGACGTTTTGCCGCCATTACTCAACTTTCGTATGGCGTGGAACGAGGGTATCAATTTTGGACTGTTCTCAAACGACGCGGAAATAATGCGCTGGGTTCTGACCGGATTGGCCGTGGTTATCAGCGTTGGATTGCTGTGGTGGGGGCGCAAGTTTACGTCTTGGGCGGGTTCGCTGTTGATCGCATTGGTCGTCGGCGGGGCCTTGGGGAATGCATTGGATCGGGTTTTGTACGGTGCCGTTGCGGATTTTTTAAATATGTCTTGTTGCGGCATCAAAAACCCTTATGCGTTTAACGTGGCCGATATAACAATATTCGCCGGAGCAATCGGGCTGGTGCTATTTGGCGACAAGCTGCACAGAAGAGCGTGACCTTGGTAAAAAACTGCTATAAAGTTGTTTGCGAAATTGGACGAGTTTGGGACCGAATATGTCTGTGATAAAAATGCGTGCTGTTGCGATGCTGGTTTTGGCACTTGCCCTGTCGGCCTGTGCCTCCAAGGGCTTGCCTTTAATGAACCTCAAACAGGACGGTGCCGGGCCTGATGAGTTTGGTATTGTCCCGAACAAGTCGTTGGAGACACCCAAGGACCTGAGTTTTCTGCCGGATCCGACACTGGGCGGGTCAAACCGTGCTGATCAAACGCCGCAGCGTGACGCGGTGGCGGCACTGGGCGGGCGCCCTGGTTTAATGGACAGTGATCGCATTCAGCCCGGCGAACAGGCGTTTATCACCGCTGCTAGCCGCTTTGGCGTCAACCCGGATATTCGACGCCTTCTTGCGGCCGAAGACGTGGCGTTTCGCGAAGATGCGCTCATCTTGCCGCTGGAACGATTGTTCAAGGTCAATGTTTATTTGAAAGCTTACGAGGACCAGTCGCTGGACGAGCAACGTGAACTGCTGCGATTGCGGCAACTGGGCATTCGGACCCCGACATCACCGCCGCCACCGGTCAAATAACCGGCCAGCTCATTATTCTGCAAGTTTTTGTAACCCGCGCTTGTTCTATTTTCCAAAGCGGCTAGATTTCAGCGTACCCAAAAAAGGTATTGGAATGTTCAGACAGTTATCTCTCATCGTGTTTCTAGCCCATGGTTTTGTGTTGGGCACCTATCAGCACAGTATGGCCGCGTCCGATTTTGTCACCAGTTTCAATCTGGAAAACGGCATGCAGGTGGTGGTTCTGGAAGATCACCGCACACCGGTTGTAAACCATATGGTCTGGTACAAGGTCGGTTCAGCGGATGAGCAGCCCGGCAAGTCGGGAATTGCCCATTTCTTGGAACACTTGTTGTTTAAAGGCACCGACAAAATGGCGGCCGGCGAGTTTTCCGATATAGTTGCCGCCAATGGAGGCAGCGAGAACGCATTTACCTCTTGGGATTACACTGGATATTTTCAACGCGTCGCCGCAGACCGGTTGCCCTTGATGATGGAACTGGAAGCAGATCGCATGCGCAATCTGAACCTGACCGACCAAGAGGTTCTGCCGGAACGCGACGTGGTCATCGAAGAGCGAAACGCGCGCACAGACAGCAATCCCGGCGCATTGTTTTCCGAACAACGCGCGGCTTTGCAATATTACAATCATCGCTACGGCATCCCGATCATTGGCTGGAAACACGAGATAGAACAGCTGAACCGCGCCGATGCAGTTGCGTTTTACCAGACCTATTATGCGCCAAACAATGCGATCCTGATCGTTGCAGGGGACGTAGACCCCCAATCTGTCAGAGAACTGGCGCAAGAATACTATGGGCCGATTGCACCGACCGTAGACTTGCCCGAACGCGCCCGTCCCCAAGAGCCGCCGCATTTGGCCCCTGTACGGATCGAGATGCGCGATGCGCGGGTGCGCAATCCTTATATCGTGCGGACCTATCTGGCCGCCAACCGCAAGTCCGACGACCAGAGCGAGGCCGCAGCCCTGACCATTCTGGCCGAGTTGTTGGGCGGGTCGGGTATCACGTCTGTATTGGGGCGCGAATTGCAATTGGAACAAAAGATTGCTGTGACGGCCGCCAGTTTCTATGGCGGTACATCCGTCGATCCCCGGACTTTTGGGCTCTATGTCGTGCCAACACCGGATGCAACGCTGTCGCAGGTCGAGGCCGCCCTTGATGCCTCGGTGACCCAATTTCTGGAAGAGGGGCCAGACCCTGAGCATCTGGAACGGATCAAGACCCAGATACGGGCCGCAGACATTTTTGAGCGGGATAACATCCATTCTTTTGCCCGCAGTTTTGGCTCTGCGTTGACCTCGGGCCTGACGATCAAGGATATCGATGCCTGGCCCGAGGTTTTGGCTGCGGTTACCACAGACGACGTTCTCGCCGCTGCCAACCGGGTGTTTAATCTGAATAATTCCGTGACCGGCTGGTTGCGTCCAGCCTTGGAGGAGACAATCCAATGATCCGGATCATCTGTATCGCAGTCGCCGGCTGGTTTTTGAGCCAACCCGCGCTCGCCGAGATTGAAATTCAGGAAGTCACCAGCGAAGGCGGTATCCGCGCCTGGTTGGTCGAAGAACCCTCAATTCCCATTGTTGCGTTCGAAGTGGGTTTTCGCGGCGGCACGTCGCTGGACAGTCTTGAAAAACAAGGCGCTACAAACCTTATGGTGGGCTTGTTGGAAGAGGGTACAGGCGATATGGATGCTGCGGCCTTTTTGCGCCGCACCGAAGAGCTGGCGGCGCATTTCTCCTTTGATGCGTCGCGCGATCAGCTGACAGTCACCGCCGAAGTGTTGCGTGAAAATGTCGGGCGCGGACTGGATTTGTTCAAACAGGCCATAACTGCGCCTGCGTTCAATCAGGTTGCCTTTGAACGGGTTCAGGGCCAAGTCCTGTCGATATTGCGATCAAACAGCACCGATCCCCAGCAAATCGCAACAGAGACGCTGAATGCACTGGCCTATTCCGACCATCCCTACGGGCGCAGTAGCGAGGGAACACTGGCAACGATTGCCGCATTGACCCCGGCAGATATGCGCGCAACACATGCGGCGGTTATGGCCAAGGACCGGATGTTTGTCGCGGTTGTGGGCGATATTTCCGCCGAGGAATTGGGGCCTTTGCTGGACCAAGTGTTGGGAGACCTTCCCGCCACCGGCGCGCCCCTGCCAGAAAAAACAAAGTTTGCCGCCACCGGGGGCATCACGATTGTTGATTTTGACACGCCGCAATCCGTGGCGATCTGGGCCCATCAGGGCATCGATCGCGATGACCCGGATTTCTTTGCCGCCTATGTCATGAATCATATTCTGGGCGGCGGGTCGTTTTCATCACGGCTGACACAGGAAGTCCGCGAAAAACGCGGGCTGACTTACGGGATATATTCCTATCTGGCGCCTTATGATTTGGCGTCGGTGGCCGGTGGGTCGGTCGCGTCCGCCAATGATCGCATTGCCGAAGCCATTGCCGTGACCAAAGCTGAATGGCAGAAAATGGCGACCCAGGGTGCATCAGCGGCAGAACTAGAGGCCGCCAAGAAGTATCTGACAGGCGCTTATCCGTTGCGATTTGATGGTAACAGCCGGATCGCATCGACCTTGTCGGGCATGCAAATCACCGGCTTGCCGATCGATTATATCGCGACCCGAAACCAGAATGTTGACGCTGTAACACTGGCAGATGTCAAACGGGTGGCTGCGTATCTTTTGCAACCCGATGCGATGCGGTTCGTCGTTGTTGGCAAGCCTGTTGGCCTGGACGCAACCGACTGACATCGTCCAAAGGTGGCATAATTTCGCGATAAAATGAAATAGCAGAATCGCCACGCAACATGCTATCCCTAGGGGTATGAGCATCACTGATCGCAAGATAGAGCAAGAATTTCCGGTCATCCGGCAGTTGGACGCGGCGGCCGCAAACCGGATCGCGGCGGGCGAAGTTGTCGAGCGCCCTGCCTCTGCGGTCAAAGAGTTGGTGGAAAACGCGATTGATGCGGATGCGCGGCGGGTGGATATTGCCTATGCCGACGGTGGCAAGACCCTGATCCGGATCACCGACGATGGTCACGGAATTGCCTCTGATCAACTGGCTTTGGCCCTGTCGCGACACGCAACGTCGAAAATTGACGGCTCGGACCTGTTGAATATTCACACGTTTGGCTTTCGCGGCGAAGCTTTGCCATCCATGGGCGCTGTCGGACGGTTGACCATAACATCGCGCGCAACCGGCGCCGATGTGGCTGCTGAAATTGTGGTCAATGGCGGCGTGATCGGCCCGGTCAAACCTGCGGCACTGGCCAAGGGTACGATTGTCGAGTTGCGCGATCTGTTCCAAACCACGCCGGCGCGGTTGAAATTTCTGCGTTCCGATCGAGCTGAAACTATGGCGATTACCGACGTGGTTAAACGGTTGGCGATGGCCGAACCCAGCGTTGGCTTTACCCTGCGCGATGTCTCCGGTGGCGGGGCTGGGCGCGTTGTGTTTCGCGCCGATCCGCAAACCGGTGATCTGTTTTCCGCGCTACGGGGCCGGCTTGGCCGCATATTGGGGCGGGATTTCGTCGAGAACGCATTGGAAATTGACGCCCAACGCGACGGTATACGGCTGACAGGGTTTGCCTCCCTGCCAACCTATTCGCGCGGCGCCGCGGTGGCGCAATATATGTTTGTGAACGGGCGGCCGGTGCGTGACAAGTTGTTGGTCGGTGCATTGCGCGGGGCCTATTCCGATTTTCTCAGCCGTGACCGGCATCCGGTTGTCGCCTTGTTTCTGGACGTAGATCCGACGCGGGTCGATGTAAATGTCCATCCCGCCAAGGCCGAGGTGCGGTTTCGCGAGCCGGGTATCGCGCGCGGTCTGATCGTGTCGGGTTTGCGTCATGCGCTGGCCGAGGCAGGGCATCGCGCGTCATCCACTGTGCGCGATGCTGCACTGGGCGCGTTTCGACCTGCCGATCTGCCGCACAGGCCTGTGTATCAAATGGATCGCGACCGGACCCTGACCCGCTACCCCGCGCCGCAACAGCCGGATCAATCCGGATTTGAGGAAACCTCATATCTGTCGGGTCGCGTCGACGAGGTGATCGAGCCTGGAGCGCAAGCGCCGGTGTCCGAGGACCAGCCGTTGGGGGCCGCGCGCGCGCAAGTGCACGAGAATTACATTGTGGCGCAAACCCGCGACGGCATGGTGATTGTCGATCAGCACGCAGCGCACGAGCGGTTGGTCTATGAAAAGTTGAAACGCCAAATGGCCGAGAACGGCGTGCGGGCGCAGGCCTTGTTGATCCCCGAGATTGTCGAGTTGTCACCGGGTGATCGTGACCTTATCTTGTCTGTTGCAGACGATTTGTCACCATTGGGTCTGACAATCGAGGGGTTTGGTGGAACCGCGGTTTGCGTTCGCGAAACCCCGGCCGTGCTGGGCGAGGTGAATGCATCGGCAATGGTGCACGATATTCTCGACGAGCTGTCTGATCTGAACCAGACCCAGACGGTGCGCGACAAGATCGAGGCGATCCTGTCGCGTGTGGCCTGTCATGGGTCCATCAGGTCGGGCCGTCGCATGCGCGCCGAAGAGATGAACGCCCTGTTGCGAGAGATGGAGGCAACGCCGCACTCCGGCCAGTGCAACCACGGCCGCCCGACTTATGTGGAATTGAAACTTGATGACATTGAAAAACTGTTTGGACGCAAATGATACAAATTGGTGACCTTGTGATCGATCTGGCCGATCCGCTGACGCTTGGTGCTGTGATCGGTGCTGTCCTGTTTCTGGCGCTGTTGGTGATGGTGTTTTTGGTGCTGCGGGTCGCCCGACGGTCGGCCGATACCGTCGCACCTTTGGCTGGTCAAATGGGTCAACTGGGTGAAAGCGTGCGGATTTTGAACGACAGTCAGCACCAACTGGCGGGCGGGCTAAAAGCGGTGAGCGAAACCCAGACAGCGTCACAAAGCCAGATGTCCAACGCGCTGGAGCATCGATTGACTGCGGTCAGCGAAGCGCAAACGCAGGCGCAAACCAAGATGGTGGCGGCGATGGAACGCCGGCTGAACGAAGTCCAGAAATCCATGGGCGAGAGCCTGCACGGCACAGCCACCAAAACCGCACAATCGCTGGGCGCTTTGCACACCCGGCTGGAAACCATCGACAAGGCGCAAACCAACATCGAGAAACTGTCGGGGGATGTTCTGTCTTTGCAGGATATTTTGTCCAACAAACAGGCGCGCGGGGCTTATGGCGAAATCCAGTTGAACGATATCGTGTTCAAGGCCCTGTCGCCGGATGCCTATACGTTTCAAGCGACCCTGTCGAATGGCAAGCGCGCAGATTGCCTGATCCACTTGCCCAACCCACCGGGCCCAATTGTCATCGACAGCAAGTTTCCACTGGAACCTTACGAGGCCTATTGCAATGCCGGTACCGACACCGAGCTGGTCGCGGCTGGCCGCCTGATGCGCACGGCCGTGCGCGCGCATATCAAGGCGATATCGGAAAAATATATCATCGAGGGCGAGACCGCAGATGGCGCCCTGATGTTTTTGCCGTCCGAGGCCGTCTATGCCGAACTGCATGCCTCGTTCCCCGAGATCGTGCGCGAGGGCTTTGATGCCCGTGTCTGGATCGTTTCGCCAACGACCTGTATGGCGACACTGAACACGATGCGCGCCATTTTAAAGGACGCGCGCATGCGCGAACAGGCCGGAGCGATTCGCACTGAATTGGGCTTGTTGTACAAGGATATGGAACGTCTGGGGATGCGTGTCGGCAATCTGGACCGGCATTTTTCACAAGCCAGCAAGGATATCGAAGAGATCAAAATATCGGCCAGCAAGGCCGGAAATCGCGCGCGACGTCTGGATGCCTTTGATTTCGAAGAGATAGCGGATGCGACCGAGCAGACCGATGTGGTGAAGTTACATCCAAAGGGGTGAAAATCTGGGCCCGACAGGCATGCGGCATTTCGTGCCCTTCTTTTTTAGTGTGATGTCGTCTTAGGTCGCCCGATTGGCAACAGGAGCATCCGATGCAAGGCCTCAGTCACAAAATCCATTCGCAGCGCTATGCGTTATCCAACGAATTGCACGCGCGGCCGTTTTCAAAAATTGATGCCCCAAGTTCGGCGGCCTGTATTGCACTGACCAGTAATGGTGACGCCAAACAGGACAGGGATTTCCTGAAAAAGTTGTTGGACAGGTTTGGTGCGAACTATCCGGCAAACGCGTCAGACCATCATTCCGCTGATCTGGGATTTGCGCATTTGAAATGGGAACGTCATACCGAGTTTGTGACGTTTACGCTTTTGGCACCCGAGGCCTCTGAACCGGCCTTTGGTGGGGATATGATGGCCAAATTTCCGGTCGATTGGCTGGATCAGGCGCCGGGGCAGATTATCACGTCTTTGCTGTTGCGCATCGAGGGTCCAATGACCACCAAAGATGCCGAGAAAATGGCCCAGATGCAGTTTCGAAAATGGTTTGTTGCCGAGAGCCTGGCCCAGTCCTGGGTGCTGGACAAAGATGCCGTCATTGCCAGTGATTTCCGTATTGATGCGGGTGGACATACGCGCTTTGCCATTCTGGCAGTCGGGCAGGTAGGTCAGCGGCGGCTGGGTCGGATCGTTCAGCGCCTGGTCGAGATTGAAACCTATAAGACCATGGCAATGCTGTCACTGCCGGTTGCCCGAGCCGTTTTTGCCGAAATTGGTCCGTTGAATGGACAGGTTTCTAATGTCGTGCGGTCTTTGTCCGAGCATGAGGGCTCTGCCAAAGACAAACTGGAAGAGTTGATGACAATCTCTGCACAGATCGAGGCGATGAACGCCGATAATTCTTATCGCTTCAGCGCGGCAGAGGCCTATTGTGCTATCGTTAACCAACGGATTGAGGTGTTGAGAGAAGAGCGCTTGCTGGGCGGGCAGACTTTTGAAGAATTCATGATGCGCAGATTTGATCCCGCAATGCGAACCTGCAAAGCGGCCCGACAGGGGCTTGCCGACATTTCCAATCGGGCGGCGCGGGCGTCGGACCTGTTGGGGACCCGTGTCAACGTGCGAACAAACGAGCAGAACCGCGACCTGCTTGAACAGATGGACAACCGCGCCGCATTGCAGCTGAGATTGCAGGGAACCGTCGAAGGTCTGTCCGTGGTGGCGATCAGTTATTATGCCTCTATACTTCTGGCGACGCTGGCTTATCCGATGGCCAGGCTGTGGGGTTTTGACAAGGCAACACTGGGCGCAATTGCGATCCCGCCGGTGGTTTTGGCCGTGTGGATGTCGGTGCGACGGATCAGAAACAAGCTGCATCCAAAGGCGTAGAGTGGCAGGTCGATTTTTCTGAGTGGTTTCTGTTGGTGCTCGATGGCGGCTGAGCCGATATTGCGGACGTTCTATTTACGTGCTGTCAAAGTCAGGCACTGGGACGGGACGGCAAGTCCGTCATCGTCGCGGCGGTCGGCGAGTTCGGACACGATCTTTGCGACCAGCCTTACGTGCGCTGCCGTCGGTAGATCGGCCATCGTCTCTGCCAGCGGCGAGCCTGCGAGGGCGCCGGTGATAAAGACCTCGGGGTCGGGGTGGCGGGCGAACTTTACGTCCAAGGTGACATGGGAGTCGCGGAGGCCCGCGCCCCTTGCCAATTCATGCAGCCTGTCGCGACTGCCGAGCGAATAGACCATCTCCCACGGTGCCGTGGTTCCGGCGCCGAAATGGCGGTCGAGAACGGAGGTGAATGCGGCACCAAGCGGCGAGCGCGTCTTCCAAACGCTGAGGCCAAGCCGGCCACCGGGTTTCAGCACGCGTGCCATCTCGGCCATCGCGCCGGGTTTGTCAGGCATGAACTGCAGGCCTTGCTGGCAGAGCGCGACGTCGAAGGCGGCGTCGGGCAGGGGCATGGCGGCGGCGTCGCAATCGAGCCAAGCGATCTGCGCAAGGCCGGCCTCGGCGGCGAAGCGCGCCGCGGCTTCCAGCATGCCGGAATTGACATCGGCTCCGGTCACGTTCGCGGCGGCGCCGGAGCGGGTGGCGGCCGCGCGCGCCACAACGCCGGTGCCACAGCCGATATCGAGCACCCGATCGCCGGGGGCGACCCCGGCAGCCGCAACCAGTTCCTCGGCGGACCGGCCCATCTGGGCGCGGACCCAGCAGAGCTCATAAACCTCCGGACCGCCCTGTATCAGCTGAAAGCCGGGATTGTCTGTCATGGTCATTCTCCCCTCGCTACTTGACGATTATGTAATACTTGCGAAGCGTTTTTGTGATTTCCAATGTCACCTTCGCACCCTTGGGAATGAGGAATGTATCACCGGCGGCAAAAGTGTCTTTCTTTCCGTACGCATCGGTGAGGTTGAGGCTCCCCGATAGCACCGTCATCAATTCGGTAACAGAATAGGCGCCGATCTCCACCAAAATGGGTGCGCATTCCCATAAACCTGACTTGATCGTGCCGTCCGCCGTTTCAAAGAACTTGTGTCTCGTTTCCGTGTGATCGTCGGTTGTGAAAGCATTTGTAGGAACCGCGTTCGATGGCCCCATGCCCGTCTCCGGGTGACCGTCCGGCAGAAACCGGTGAAATGTATCTGGCATGTAGAAGTCCTCCTCTATCTCTGAGAGTGAGAGGAATATAGAGAAGAATTATCTTTACGAATACCTCATTAATATGCAAATGATTTTTGCAGAAAACGCATAAACAACCAATAGGTGAATGTCATTGGATAGACTGGGTGCAATATCGCTGTTTGCGAAGGCTGTGGAAACAGGCTCGTTCTCCGAGGCCGGACGGCAGTCTGGTTTGTCACCTTCTTCGGTCTCGCGTCGCATCGATGAGCTTGAGGGTTGGGTCGGTTCTGTTTTGTTCCATCGAACTACGCGCAAGCTGAATCTGACAGAAGCTGGTGTTTCGTTTTATGAGCTAACGAACGACATTTTACTCGATTTAGAAGAGGCAAGGACAGTCGCCGGGCAACTGCAAGATCATCCCTCTGGCCTGATCCGAATGACGGTTCCCGAAGGTATGGAGCATCACGTGTCGCCAGCCCTTAACGACTTCCAAGCGCAGTGGCCTGATGTCAGCCTGGTGGTGGATTTTAGCGCCCGGATAGTAGATTTGGTTGGCGAAGGTTTCGACCTTGCGATCCGCATTGGACACATGCAGGATTCGACCCTTAAGGCGCGTAGAATTGCCGCGGCGCGACGCTATCTATGTGCCAGCAAGCAATACCTTGTGGAGGCCGGCACGCCCAAGCGGCCCGAAGATCTGGAAGACCACAACTGTCTGATCTTCAGGGCGCTTCCCGGCTACAATGTTTGGAAGTTCGAAACTGGAAACGGCACCGTCGACGTTCGCGCATCAGGCAGCTTTTCTGCCAATAGCGGCCACGCCCTCGTCAATGCGGCCCGCGACGGCAGAGGCATTATTCTGTCGCCGGGCTGGCTTGTCGGGCCATCTTTGGCGAATGGCGATCTGGTTGAGATCCTGCCAGAGGTTTCGCCAAACCCGGCACGAGTGCCGCTTTATGCCATCCATCCATACCGGCGGTTCGTACCGCCAAAGGTGAAAACGCTTGTGGATTTTCTGGCAAGGCGATTTGGCGACGACTACGACTGGAGCCACTAAATACGGTATGGGCGAAAGTGTCCGGTCTGGGCTTATTCTGTTGAAAAACACCTGGATTGGGATTGCTAGAATTTCCGTTAAAAGCACGGCTTTGCTGAAATTTCGTCAAGATATCCCCCAAGACGCGACTTCAGGGCTGGAAGCCCCATTTGGCCGACCCTCTCGCCAAAACTCCTCGTTTGAGCCGTGCGGGCAAAATTTTCAGGACTTGTTTGAAGTCAGAGTTTTCAACAGAATGGGCTCCAAGCGACCGTCCGCCAATACTGCACTTTCATCACGCCCCTGATCTCGGCCTAATCCATGAATGCGGCGTGTTTTTATGTTTGGATGTCGGATATCATATTTGCGGCACCGCACTTCTGTGGTTATCCTTTGCGGGAACCAACACGGGCCCAAAAACATGTCTGACAGAATCACCTTTACCCTCGATGGTCGCGAAGTGAGCGCCAAGGCCGGCGAAACAATTTGGGAAGTCGCCAAGCGCGAGGGGACAGATATTCCGCACCTGTGCCATTCCGGCGAGCCGGGGTATAGATCTGACGGCAATTGCCGCGCCTGTATGGTGGAAATCGATGGCGAGCGCACACTGGCGGCATCGTGTATTCGAACGCCAAGTCCTGACATGGTGGTCAAGAGCCAGAGCCATCGCGCCGATAGCGCCCGCAAAATGGTGATGGAACTGCTGCTGGCCGATCAGCCGGCACAGGAAGTGGCCCACGATAAATCGTCGCATTTGTGGAAAATGGCGGCGCAGCAGGGCCTGTCCGACAGCCGGTTTCCGGCGATGGAGCAGAACCGCGTGCCACTGTTGGACGATAGCCACGTCGCAATGAACGTCAATCTGGATGCCTGTATCCAGTGCAACCTTTGTGTGCGCGCCTGTCGCGAAGTTCAGGTCAACGACGTGATCGGCATGGCCGGTCGCGGACACGAGGCCAAGATTGTTTTTGATATGGATGACCCGATGGGCGCGTCGTCTTGTGTCGCTTGCGGAGAATGTGTTCAGGCTTGTCCTACAGGCGCGCTGATGCCCGCGACTGCGCTGGATGCGATGCAGATCGGCGACAGTCAGGATTATGACCGCGAAGTGAAATCTGTTTGTCCGTTTTGTGGTGTCGGCTGTCAGATCAGCCTGAAAATCAAGGACGACAAGGTGGCTTGGGTCGATGGCGTGGATGGGCCTGCCAACGAGCAACGATTGTGCGTCAAGGGCCGGTTTGGCTTTGACTATATCGATCATAAACACCGGCTGACCAAGCCGCTTATCCGTCGCGATGATGCGCCGGCCAAGGGGTTGAATGTCGATCCGTCCAACCCGTTTACCCATTTCCGCGAAGCCGGCTGGGACGAGGCGATGACCGCCGCCACCGGTGGTCTGGCGTCGCTGCGTGATGCCAAAGGCGGCACCGCGGTGGCCGGTTTTGGATCGGCCAAATGCACCAACGAAGAGGCCTATCTGTTTCAAAAACTCATCCGGCAGGGCTTTGGCCACAACAATGTCGACCATTGTACGCGCCTGTGCCATGCGTCATCGGTTGCAGCCTTGATGGAAAATGTCGGCTCGGCGGCTGTGACCGCGACGTTTAACGAGATCGAGAATGCCGATGTGGCGATTGTCATCGGCGCCAACCCGACCGAGAACCATCCGGTCGCGGCAACATATTTCAAACAGTTTTCCAAGCGCGGCGGCAAACTGATTGTTATGGACCCCCGTGGTCAGGCGCTGAAACGCCACGCCTCGCATATGTTGCAATTCCGTCCCGGCGCCGATGTCTCGATGCTGAATGCGATCATGCATGTCATCGTCGAAGAAGAGCTGTACGACCGACAGTATATCGAGGCCTATACCGAAAACTGGGAAGCGCAAAAAGAGCATCTGAAACGGTTTGCACCTGAAAAAATGGCCGAGATTTGCGGCGTCGACGCTGATATGCTGCGCGATGTGGCACGAACCTTTGCCGGCGCCAACGCGGCGATGATTTTCTGGGGCATGGGCGTGTCACAACACATCCACGGAACTGACAATTCGCGGTGTTTGATTTCCTTGGCCTTTATGTGTGGTCAGGTTGGGCGTCCGGGGTCCGGGTTGCATCCGTTGCGCGGTCAAAACAACGTCCAGGGTGCTTCGGATGCGGGCATGATCCCGATGTTCCTGCCCGACTATCAGTCGGTCACTGATGACGGTGTGCGCTCGGCCTTTACCGATGTGTGGAAATCAGATGATTTTTCCAGCGAGAAAGGCCTGACCGTGGTCGAGATTATCGACGCTATCCACGACGATAAAATCAGTGGCATGTATATTCTGGGTGAAAACCCCGCCATGTCTGATCCAGATGTTGAACATGCCCGCGAAGCGCTGGCAAAACTGGATCATTTGGTTGTGCAGGATATCTTTCTGACAGAAACGGCAAACTTTGCCGATGTGATTTTGCCGGCGACAGCGTTTGCCGAAAAAACCGGAACCGTAACCAACACCAACAGACAGGTGCAAATGGGCCGACGTGCGGTCAAAGCGCCCGGAGAGGCGCGCGAAGACTGGGCGATCACTGTTGATTTGGCACAGCGTTTGGGGCTGAACTGGGCCTATAGCCATCCGTCCGAAATTTTTGCAGAGATGAAGCTTAACATGGCGTCGCTGGACAATATCACCTGGGACCGGCTTGAAGCCGAAGGCGTGGTGACCTATCCAAGCCTGTCGCCCACAGATCCCGGCCAGCCGATCGTGTTTGGCGACGGGTTTCCACGGGCCGACGGGCGGGGCAAGTTTACACCAGCGAGTATTATCGCCCCTGATGATGTGCCGGATGCGGACTATCCGATGATTTTGACGACGGGCCGCCAGCTGGAGCATTGGCACACGGGATCTATGACACGCCGGTCGCACGTACTGGACAGTGTCGAGCCAGAGGCCAACTGCTCTTTGCACCCGCGTACGCTGCGCAAATTGGGTGTCGAAGCCGGCGGCAATGTTCGCCTGACCACAAAGCGTGGCACCATCGACGTCATGGCACGCGCTGATCGGGCGATTGCCGAAGACATGGTGTTCCTGCCGTTTGCATATGTCGAAGCTGCGGCGAATATCCTGACCAACTCGGCTTTGGACCCCTTTGGCAAAATTCCCGAATTCAAGTTCTCGGCCGTGCGTGTTGAAAAAGTCGACGAGTTTCTCGCGGTTGAATAGCATGGCCGGCACTTGATCTTGACGACCTGTCGTAGGGTAATTCGGCGGGTTTTCGCAGGCGCAGTTTAAATTCGGCGTTGTCGTGCCCACGTTCTTGTCCGGAGGCATAAAATTCGGCTATCATGCTGGGTGTGCATTGTGGGAGGTATCATGCAGAAACTGGGAATTCGGATTATCACGGCGGGGGCACTTGCGGCCGCCGTTCCTTCTTTTGTCGGCAGCGCGGCTTTGGCTGAAAACCTGGCCTTGCTGATCGGCAACAAGTCTTATGCAAACACTGTAGATGCCAAGGGCGCACAAACAGTGTTTGGCATTGCCGATGCTTTGGCCGAGGCGGGTTATCGTGTCCAGGCGGCCGAGAACACAACGCAGAACGATCTCCGCGCAGTCTTGACCAGTTTTGCCGGCGAAGCCGCGGCTGCGGACCGTCTGATCGTCGTCTTTACCGGACACGTGTTGAACAATGGTACCGAGACGTTCCTGGCGCCGACCGACCTTGGCAATCCGAAATCCACGACGATTGCATTGCAGGCACCGTCGCTGTCTTCGTTGTTGGCCATTGCTTCTGAACACGCGGGCGGCGCGGGGGTCTTTTTGGGCTTTCACGGCGGCAAAAGCGGATTTTTTGGTGGTCAGGATGCCGGGTTTCGCGGCGCCGAGGGGCTGACTCCAGGACTGGGTCGTGTGGATATTCCGCAAGGCGTGCTGTTGGTCAGCGGCCCACCAGACAAAGTGGTGGCTTCTTTGCGCAGCGGTTTCTTGCAAACCGACCGGACAACGGCAGAGGCCGCAGCAAACTTGCCCGATGATGTTCGCGCCGACGGTTTTGTGTCGCGGTTTTCGACATTGGCGACCGGCGAACAAACCGCAGCACCCGACAGGCCTGCGCCTGTTGATACCGCCCAACAGCGCGAACAACGCCTGTGGCAGATTGCGCGTGAAACCAACACGGCCGAGGGCTACCTTCGGTTTCTGGATCAGGTTCCCCGCGGGGCCTTTGCCGAGTTGGCACGGATCAGAATCGAAGAGCTTCAGACAACAGAACCAGATATTGATCCAGCCCAGCAGGTCGAGATTGATCTGGCACTTACCCGTGATCAGCGCCGACAGGTCCAGCGCGATCTGACGATATTAGAACATGACCCACGCGGCATTGACGGATTGTTCGGGCCGGCGTCACGGCGCGCGATTACCCAGTGGCAAACGGCCAACCGTTTCCAAGGATCGGGCTATTTGAACAAGCGTCAGAACGGGTTGTTGCGCCAACAGGCACAACTGCGCAGCGATCAATTGGCCGAAGAGGCAAAACGCAAGGCCGAGGCCGAGCGCACAGCCGATATCCGGTTCTGGAACCAGACCGGCGCCAATGCCGAAGAGGCTGATCTGCGGGTCTATCTGCGGAACTATCCCGATGGCATTTATTCCGAAGAAGCGCGTGCGCAGCTTGATGTCATTGAACGCCGCCGAATGGAAGAGACCCAAGGGCCCGAGCGCACTGAATGGCAAGTGGCAGAGAACGCCAATACGATTGCGGCCTATGAACGTTATCTGGATGTGTATCCGCGCGGTCTGTTTGCAGAGACAGCCCAGCAAAGGATTGTCGATCTGAAAGACGAGGCTGCCAACAAGTCCACTTTACAGGCTGCACAGCGAAACGAAAAAGCGCTTGGTTTGAACACCTCTGCCTGGCGGTTGATCGAAAGCCGCTTAAGCAAACTGGGACTGAAACCGGGTAAAGTGGACGGGAAACCAACCAAAGACACCCGCCGTGCACTCCGCAACTATCAGAAAAACGCCGAATTGCCGGTGACCGGCTATATGGATCGCGCGACACTGTCGCGATTGATCCTGACGATAACATTCTGATCCTTGCCCGAAGGCTTTACCCGTGCCCGCACCTGAGCGGGCACGGTGTTTGGGCCGTTACCCAAGCAGAAAAATCTGGCCTTCGCCAATTGAATTTCGCAGACGTGCGACTCTGACAATTCGGGATGCGCGATTGCTGCTTGCCGTTACTTATCTATTTGTAACGAAGTACAAAAATAGACTGCGAGTAATGTGACTAGGTTGAGCGGTGCGTAATGGCGGCTGGACGTATGACACACAGAAAAACGCCGCTGACTTTGCAGCGGCGCTCTCGAAATTCTCGATCAGGCGTGATCAGCCTTGGCGGGCTTTAAACCTGCCTTGAGTTTTGTTGATCACATATACACGGCCCTTGCGGCGTACTACACGGCAATCGCGGTGGCGCGCCTTGAGCGAGCGAAGTGAGTTCTTGACCTTCATGGTCTTCTCCTTTGTCGCGGCGCGACCCTTTTGGCCGTGCGCCTTGTTGTTTCAGACCCCTTGCAGGGATGGTGGGCGTAACTGGGATTGAACCAGTGACCCCTTCGATGTCAACGAAGTGCTCTCCCGCTGAGCTATACGCCCCAAACCACAGACCCGTCCGAAAACGGCCTTCGTAGGGGCGGTCTATAGAAGGAGTCGGCGCAGGGTTCAAGTGGTTTTGAGTTCAAATCGCTGCCTATTTGTGCCAAACATGATTCCTATGACACCATTACCATATTATCTGCACCGCCCAAGCCTGCAAACAACTGCTGTTGTGGTCAGTTCTCCGCACAGCGGACGCGACTATCCCGAGCAATTTTTGCGCGACAGCCTGTTGGACAAGCTGAGCCTGCGCAGTTCCGAGGACGCTTTTGTCGACGATCTGTTTGGTCAGACCCCGGATTTCGGTGCGCCGTTGCTTGTTGCCTCGGCACCGCGTGCTTTTGTGGATTTGAACCGGTCGCTGGATGATCTGGATCCCGCTGTCGTTAGGGGCGTGTCGCGTCGGGCATCCAATGCACGGGTCGCGTCGGGTTTGGGTGTGATCCCGCGTGTTGTCGCCGAGGGTCGGGTGATCCGGTCAGGTAAAATATCTTATTCCGAAGCTGTCGAGAGGCTGGACAGTTATTATCGTCCGTATCATGCGCAATTGAAGCAGGTGTTGGCGGATACAACAAAAATGTTTGGAGAAAGCTTGCTGTTGGATTGCCATTCCATGCCCAGCGAGGCGCTGAGCACGACACGCGTCAGGGGTGCTGTGCGTCCGCAGATCGTGTTGGGCGACCGGTTCGGAGCCACTTGCGGCAAACATCTGGTAGATCAGGTCGAGGCCGCATTCCGGGCTCAAGGCTTTGTGGTCATGCGCAACACGCCGTTCGCCGGCGCGTTTATAACCCAGCACTATGGTCGTCCAGCGTCGCATCGAAACGCCCTGCAAATCGAAATTGATCGCGGCCTGTATATGGACGAGCAAACCGTCACACGAAATGCAGAGTATCAAGGGGTCAAAACCCGGCTGGCCGCCGCGGTAAAACAGATTTGTCAGTTCAATGCACCGCAGGTTCGTTTGGCCGCAGAATAGATTGGCAGCAGAATAGTTTGGCCGCAGATTAGCCGGTGGGCGTCAGCGCAGCGCGCGACCCTTCATGATTGCATCCTTGCCAAAACGATCCCTGATCGCGTCGGTGGCCCGCTCTGCCTTGGCCTTGGTGGCTTGATCCTGCTCCAGCAAATCGTTGAATTGATCGGCTTCTGCTGCGGTGTGCAGTTCTGATATTCCGACGCCGATCAGCCGAAATGGCGCCTTGTCCATCACCTGATCCAGCATTGGGCGGGCCGTGTCATAAATTCGTTCCGCGATCTGGGTGGGTTCGCGCAGGCTGATGCGCCGCGTAAATGCCTGATGGTTGGCTTGTTTGACCTTGAGCGTCACGATCCGGCCCGACCTCTCTTTGGCCTTGGCCCGATCAGCGACCTGTTCGGCCAGCCGCCAAAGGTACCCGTCCAGTTTCTCGACGTCCGAAATGTCGTCAAAAAACGTGGTCTCTTTGGAGATACTTTTGACACTGGCGTTGCGCTGGATGGATCGTTTGTCCAGACCGCGTGCCAAATGCCACAGCCGGTCGCCCATAGAGCCATAGCTGACAGCCAGATCGGCGCGGTCGCGACGCCGCAGATCGGCGAAGGTGCGAATGCCGTCGCGCTCCAGACGCGATTGCATGGCCTTACCAACGCCCCAGATCAGTTTGACCGGCATCGGGGCCAGCAGGTCCAGGGTTTCGCCAAGGCCAACGATTGAAAATCCGCGCGGCTTATCAAAGTCGGACGCCATTTTGGCCAGAAATTTGTTATGAGACAGGCCAACAGACCCCGACAGGCCCAGCTCGTCTTGCATTCGCCTGACCAGCAGCGCCATGGATTTGGCGGGCGAGGCATTGTGAAGCCGTGCAGTGCCCGTCAGGTCCAGAAAGGCCTCGTCCAGCGAGAGCGGCTCAACTACGGGTGTCAGCTCGTGCATCATCTCTCTTATCTGGCGCGACGCCTCGACATACACCGACATGCGAGGCTTGACGACCACGGCTTCGGGGCAGAGCTTGTTGGCCTGAAACATCGGCATGGCCGACCGCACACCGTGGATGCGCGCGATATAACAGGCGGTAGAGACAACGCCGCGTTTGCCGCCACCGATGATCACTGGCTTGTCGCGCAGGTCTGGATTGTCGCGTTTTTCCACAGAGGCAAAGAACGCGTCGCAATCCATATGCGCAATCGTCAAATCGTTCAGCTCGCGATGCGCCAGAATGCGCGGCGAACCACAAGCCGGACAGCGCTTGCGGGCCGGAAATTCGGTCAGGCAATCGCGACAAAGCGCAGGAATGGCATCCGGTGTTGGCATGGCCCGATTATCTCAGGTCTTGGCAATTGGTGAAAGCCCTAGATCAGGATTAAATCCCGGCAAGTTCCGCAAGGATGCTTTGGACGGCCTTATAGGGGTCGTCAGCGGCCCAAACTGGCCGCCCTATGACGATGTGATCAGCCCCTTCAGTTATGGCAGAGGCCGGTGTTGCCACCCGTTTCTGATCGCCCAATGCGGCCCCGGCGGGACGGACACCCGGGGTGACGATCAGCTTGCCTTTTGCCGCTGGCAAAGCCCGGATCAGGGCGGCTTCTTGCGGGCTGGCGATCACGCCGTCTGCGCCGGCATCCAGTGCCCGGCGGGCCCGTTCAATCACCAATGTCTGGATGTCGCCGGAACGGATCAAACACTCATCCAGATCGCCGCGATCCAGCGAGGTCAGGATTGTTACGGCCAGAATTTTCATGTCACCGTCACCGCGACCGGCAACTGCGGCGCGAACGACATGTGGATCACCATGGACGGTCAAAAAGTCCATGTCGTAATGCGCAATGCCGGCGACGGCCTTTTCCACGGTGGCACCGATATCGAAAAACTTCATATCCAGAAAGACGCGTTTGCCGCGGTCTTTCAGTTCGTTGGCCAGCGCCAGCCCGCCACCCGTTAGCATGCCAAGGCCGATTTTGTAGAACGAAACACTGTCGCCCAGCTTGTCGATGATCTGGCCACCGTCCATCAGGTTGGGGACATCAAGGGCGACTATCAGGCGGTCATCGGCGGTCATGTTTTGGCTCCGTTCGGGTTCGGGTGGTCATTGCGGAATGTGACGGGTGAAGTCAAGCTTGCGTAACTATAATACCTGCACATGCAGGCGAGCTTGGCGGGATGGAACTGGTGACGGACCTATGCTTGGTAGATAGCGCCATTCTTGTCCCCGACAGCCGCGCCCGCGCCCAATACGTATTCTCGCCCTGGCCCATGTGTTTGCGGCATGGATGGCGGCGGTCATCCTCGGGTTTGAATACGGAGCAGGTGGAACGCGGTTTGACGCCAATACGCAAACCGGTGCGTGGGCGCGCGCCGGTTTTGCGGTTTTGCCCGCAATCGTGGTCGCGGCAATCAGTTTTGAAAGCCAGATTGTACCGGATGCCAAATGTGCAAACGAAGGCATTACTTTTCGAATAGGTGCACAGGATTTGACGTTCGGACCGGAGTACCGTGCGAATATCAGGCCTGTAGGTATCGAGGCGCAGAAAACTGCGCGCAATTCGTCGGAAACGGAAAACAAAGATGCCCTTAAAAATTTGTGTGACAAATCGGAAAACGGCCAGGAACCCTTGCCGGTAGAACAGGCGCGGTTCCATGGCAGTTGGCTACGTGCGCCGATTGAAAGGGCCTGTACCAATAGCCCGCGCCCTAGACCGGTCTATTGTCAGGGCTACACCGATGAAAGTCTTCACAGTATCGGCGCGCTCAGAATACTCTCGCCCGAAGCAAAGTCATTGCGGTATTTTGGAGGATGGTTCCAGCACGAAGATGATCCCAAGGTGTTTAAGGGCGGTACTTTGGGGGATGGGTATCTATGCATTGGCGATGATGAACCGCCACGTTCAATTCGCTGTATTGTCCTGCGCCCTTTGGGGTCCGATACCACTGTTCGTGCTGAGGGTCATGTTAAACCGGACAGGACGCGAGAGCAGACAATCAGCGCCTTGAACGCGGACATTGATTTTGTATTGAGTGTGTTTGATCCATGACAGCCGGAGTGGCACAGATTGGAAATGCGGGCGCCGCGCGGCTATCGTCTGGCACGGTCCGGTTGTGCTGTTACCAAGAGGGCGGCCAGAATAATTGCGGCCATGCCGCTGATCGCCAAACCGGATGGCGTGGCGCGAAAAATCAGGACGTCAAACCCCAAAGCCCAGATCATGCCGATATATTCAAACGGTGCCAGGGTCGATACAGGCGCGCGCGCCGTGGCCTCGATCGCGGCGATATGTGCCAGACCACCCAACAGGCCGGCCAGCACCAGCCAAAGCATCAGATCAAACGACAAGACCGCCCAGCCAAGCGGCAGGCTGATCAGGCCGACGGCAGCACCCACCACCGCAAAGTAAAAAGCGATCGCGCCGGTGGTTTCGGTTTTGGTCATGGTTTTGATGTGAACGCGAACAAAGGCCGTCAGACCGGCATATCCCAGACCCGCCGCCACGCCGATCAGCGTCCCGGTTTCCGGCCCCGCCAATGCTGACCACACGATGGCCATGGCCCCGCCGAACCCCAGCGCAGTTGCAACAACAACCGCAGTGGACAGCCGTTCGCGCAGCATCCACGCGGCCAATGGCAACGTCAGAACCGGAGCGAGGTAGGTAAGGGCTTGTGCCGAGGCGACCGGCAGGTAGGCCAGCGAGACAAAAGACATCACCATGACCAGCGCGCCAAAAACACTGCGGGTCAGGTGCAGACGGGGGTGTTTTGTGGACAAGCCATGCGGGAAATTGCCCCGCCACAGCACAAAGCCACAGATCGGGAAAATAGCCACAGATCGGGAAAATAGCCACGGCCGAGCGCCAGAACATGATCTGGCCCACCGGCACATGATCCGCCACGCCGTGCACCACCGCCGACATGGCGGTGATCAGAAAAACAGCAGCAAGGCGCAGCGCGATGGCGTTGAGGTGGGACATGGAATGCGGCTCCGGTATTGGCCTAGGCCCAGAGTGCCGAATGTGCCGTGGATTGGCCAGCGTCGAATGAGTATTTGTGGAACAATGAAGCGGGGCGCGGCGTTCTTGGGGGTCGGATGATTTGCCCCGCGTCTGCCGGGAGGCGAAGAGCCGTGGGCTGTGTTGGTCGCGCGGTCAATGGCGGCTAAGCGGGGCAAAGCTGCCGTTCGCCCAAGCCACATCAAGGGCCGTCGACGCTCCATAGATGTTGGGAATCGGCACAATAGAAGGCAGTTACTTCTGCATTTGGCGGGTCGTTTCACAATTGAAACAAAAACCCACGATAAGCGAAATCAGATTGAAACTCAGATCGCTGAAAACACAGTGACAAAAAGAAAGGGAGTACCCATGAAATCAAGATTATTTTGGATAGTCGGCGGAGGCACGGCGCTCTCACTGCTTGCTTGCTATGGAACGCTCGCGATTATTGCCATTCTCGGTGCCCTCGGCATCGCCATCGGCCTCAATGAGACCCTGTGGGCCGGGGCGATAGTAGCGTTTGCAGTTGTCGCAGTTGGTGGTCTTGGGTTGCGTTTGAGACAGCATCAGAATCTTTTTCCGCTTGCACTTGGTTTTGTCGGCGCGAGTACACTCGTTTACACTATGTACGTACAATATGATCGCATAGTCGAATTATTTGGCTTCGTCTTGCTTTGCATCGCTGCTTTTTGGGATTGGCGACTTCGTCAGAAGCAAACCGGATGAGTATTCACGATGCACAGTTTGGGAATTGTCAGACAGAAACGACTTGAGACGAGCAAGGCGGCTTCGTAGCTTCGCCGGATGACAAAACGTTCACCATTTTGCTACTTCAAAACTAGACCGGAGATCATCCGTCTTGCGGTGATGATGTATATCCGCTCTGGGCTCATTTCCGTCATCCGAGTCTTTTAGTCAGGTAAATTTAACAGAAATAGAGGGCCAAGGTCAGCAGTGCGGGGTGGTTTCAAATAAACGGCCGCTATTGAATGTTTTAAACAATCTGGAGATTGCCTCCGGTCTTTGTAACACCCTAGACTGCATAGTGTTGGTAGAGAGGAACTTAACCGCATGAAGTCCATCAAAGCAGGATGCTTAGAAGTTCACTATCGCGAGATGGGGCCTATAGACGGCGATCCCGTAATCCTGCTGCACGGTTTTCCCTACGATGCACAAGCCTATGATGACGTGTCTGCAAACCTTGCCAAGCAGGGATATCGTTGCATCAGCCCCTATCTACGCGGCTACGGCAATACTCGTTTCCTTTCGTCGGATACCATGAGGTCCGGCCAGCAAGCGGCGCTTGGCGCGGACCTTCTGGCCTTCATGGATGCACTTTCAGTCAAAACAGCTTTCCTTGGCGGTTACGATTGGGGTGGTCGTGCAGCTTGTATCGTTGCGGCGCTCTGGCCTGAACGTGTCCGAGGCCTTGTTAGCTGTGGGCAGGGATACAATTTTCAAGATATTTCAGGTGCTAGAGAACCCGCGCCCGCTGTGGAAGAGGCACGATACTGGTATATGTATTACTTTCACACTGAGCGGGGCCGAGCAGGTTTAACACAGAACCGTCGTGACCTCTGTGGCCATATTTGGTCGCTCTGGTCGCCGAGCTGGCAATTCGACAATGCTACTTGGGATGCTACTGCTCCCTCTTTCGATAATCCGGACTTTGTGGAAATCGTGCTGCATTCCTATCGCCACCGATTTGGTGGTATTCTCGGCGATCCTGCCTATGAAGGTATTGAGGCCGAGCTTGCTAAACAGCCAGAGATCATCGTGCCCAGTATCGTCCTTCAGGGTCGCGATGATGGTGTCGATCCTCCCGCGGAGGAAGATTTTGACCTGCCACATTTCGTTGGATCCTACGAACGCCAGATCATTGATGGGGCTGGTCACAACTTGCCACAAGAGGCACCAGACGCATTTACTGCCGCGATTCTGAGACTGAGCGTCGCTCGATAGGCAAGCGCGAATGCGCATGGCTGGTCGTTTGCGGGCAATGGCGATTTAACCGGATCACCGAAACTGCCATTCGTACAAATTGCAGCATCTGGTAAAGTTGGCTCACAGCTGCCATCCGAAAAGCCCGTCCGAATGACTATTTTCGGGTGGCTTTGCACCCTAGGCCAAACACGGCTTCAAGTGGCCGAAGTCTTTCTGCCTTGTTTGCGAGGCTTTGTTGGACGCGGGGTGACAGTGTTCGGCGCTGGCAATGCAATCAAGTGCAAAAATTCAACCGGCAGGTCGCCACACCCCTTGCGACGCCAACTTACCGTGCCTATCTTAAACTCACAGGCTTGCACGCGCGCGTGCCTCAAAGAGGGCGCCAAAAATTCAACGCAAGTGCTTAACAAAGGAGTGACCCATGGACTTAGAAAAGTTCACAGAGCGGTCTCGTGGCTTTATTCAGGCCGCTCAGACCATTGCAATGCGCGAGAGCCATCAGCGCTTTACCCCTGAACATTTACTCAAGGCCCTGCTGGATGACAGCGAAGGGCTGGCCGCCAATCTGATCAACCGATCAGGTGGCGATGCCGGGCAGGTGTTGGCCGAGGTTGACACCCTGTTGGCCAAGATACCGCAGGTGTCAGGCGATGCCGGCAGCATCTATCTGGACAGCCAGACCGGCAAGGTTTTGGCCGAGGCTGAGAAAATTGCCAAAAAGGCTGGCGACAGTTTTGTGCCGGTAGAACGCATGCTGACGGCCCTGTGTATTGTGAAATCCGACGCTCAGGTTGCGCTGAAAAACGGAGGTGTATCGGCGCAGGGTTTGAACGAGGCGATCAATGACATTCGCAAAGGCCGTACCGCCGACACCGCCAGCGCCGAGAGCGGTTATGATGCGCTAAAGAAATACGCACGCGACCTGACACAGGCTGCGCGCGACGGCAAGATTGACCCGATTATCGGTCGCGACGAAGAAATCCGTCGCACGATGCAGGTGTTGTCACGCCGCACCAAAAACAATCCGGTTTTGATCGGGGAGCCGGGTGTTGGTAAGACCGCGATTGCCGAGGGTCTGGCGTTGCGGATCGTTAACATGGATGTGCCGGACAGTCTGGAAAACAAATCCTTAATGGCGCTGGATATGGGGGCGCTGATAGCCGGTGCGAAATACCGAGGCGAGTTCGAGGAACGGCTAAAAGCAGTTCTGACCGAAGTGACCGAGGCGGCGGGTGACATCATCCTGTTTATTGACGAGATGCACACGTTGGTCGGCGCGGGCGCCTCGGAGGGCTCGATGGATGCGTCGAACCTGTTGAAACCGGCGCTGGCGCGCGGTGAACTGCATTGTGTGGGCGCAACCACGTTGGACGAATACCGCAAACATGTGGAAAAGGACGCGGCGTTGGCGCGGCGGTTCCAGCCGGTTCTGGTCGAAGAGCCAACCGTCGAGGATACGATTTCCATTCTGCGTGGTATCAAGGAAAAATACGAGCTGCACCACGGTATTCGCATTTCCGATGCGGCACTGGTGGCGGCGTCAACTCTGTCGGAGCGCTATATCACTGACCGGTTCCTGCCCGACAAGGCCATCGACCTGATGGACGAGGCCGCCAGCCGTTTGCGGATGGAAGCAGACAGCAAGCCCGAAGAGCTGGACGCGATTGACCGCGAGCTGTTGCAAAAACAGATCGAGGCCGAGGCGTTGAAGAAAGAGACGGACGTGGCCTCCAAAGACCGGTTGCTCAAGCTCGAGAAGGACTTGGCGATCCTACAAGAAGAGTCGAGCCAGATGACCGCACGCTGGCAGGCGGAGCGTGACAAGCTGGCCGGAGCGCGCGACATCAAGGAAGAGCTGGATCAGACGCGGGCTGCATTCGAGACCGCACGGCGTGGTGGCGATTTGGCCAAGATGGGCGAGTTGCAATACGGGGTGATCCCCGAGCTGGAGAACAAGCTGAAGACAGCAGAGCAGGCCGGCGAAGACGTCATGGTCGAAGAGGCCGTTCGCCCCGAGCATATCGCGTCAGTGGTCGAACGCTGGACCGGCATTCCGGTGGACCGGATGCTGGAGGGCGAGCGCGAGAAGCTGTTGCGCATGGAAGAAGAGATTGGCAATCGGGTGATCGGGCAGTTCGATGCGGTGCATGCGGTGTCCAACGCCGTGCGGCGGGCGCGGGCCGGTCTGAATGATCCGAACCGGCCGTTGGGGTCGTTTATGTTCCTTGGACCAACCGGTGTCGGTAAAACCGAGCTGACCAAGGCGTTGGCCGAGTTTCTGTTTGACGACGAACACGCCATGGTGCGGGTTGATATGTCCGAGTTCATGGAGAAGCATTCCGTGGCGCGGTTGATCGGAGCGCCTCCGGGGTATGTTGGATATGACGAGGGCGGTGTGCTGACCGAAGCGGTGCGGCGCCGGCCCTATCAAGTGCTGTTGTTTGACGAGGTTGAAAAGGCGCATCCCGATGTGTTCAACGTGCTGTTGCAGGTGCTGGACGACGGGGTTCTGACCGACGGGCAGGGGCGCAAGGTGGATTTCAAGCAGACGTTGATTATCCTGACCTCGAACCTTGGGGCGCATGCGTTGAGCCAATTGCCCGATGGGTCGAATACCAGCGAGGCCAAGGGTCAGGTGATGGAGGCTGTTCGCGGCCATTTCCGGCCCGAGTTCCTCAACCGTCTGGACGAGATCGTGTTGTTTGACCGGCTGAGCCGCAAGGACATGGACGGTATCGTCGATATCCAGTTGGCGATCCTGCAAAAACGTCTGGCGGGCCGCAAGATCACGCTGACAGTAGACGAGGCGGCGCAAACCTGGTTGGCTGACAAGGGCTATGATCCGGTTTACGGCGCGCGTCCGCTCAAACGCGTGATCCAGAAAACGGTTCAGGACGAGTTGGCCGAGTTGTTGCTGTCCGGCGACGTGCTGGACGGGTCCACGGTAACAGTGGGTGCCAATGACGCCGGCCTGCTGATCAACGGCAAGGGTCATGAGCCGCGCAAGCCCGGGGAAGCGACCGTGCATTGAGGCGGGTCCTCAAATCCATACTGATGATAGGTGGCCTGTTTGCGGCCACCTATTTGCCTTCTGTCTATATGCAATCCGCAGGCAGCGGCCCGGCACAGTGTTTTGGGACGGCTGCCAACGGACACGTTTCTGGTGCGCGGCAAATCAAACCGTCCCCCGCGCGGGTCTATTGTTGGGCCTGCCAGCAAGCGTTGCGGACCTTTGCCCATGCGCCGGTGGCCCAAGCCGTAGAGGCCGCTTACAACGATATGGCCGAGCATTTTCCCGAAACCGACTGGGTGTTGGGCGAGGTTGGCTGGCCGTGGGGCGGGCGGATTGCGCCGCATAAAACCCATCGCAACGGCACTTCGGTGGATTTTATGGTGCCGCTTGAAAATGGCAAATCTTTTCCTTCCAGTGCGTGGAACCGGTTCGGCTATGATCTGGCATTTGATGCCAAGGGTCAGGGTGATGCGGGTCAAATCAATTTTGAGGCTGTTGGGGCACATCTGATGGCGCTGGAGGCGCGGTCGCGTGAAAATGGCGGTCGCATCCGGCGGGTCATTCTGGCGCCAGATTTGCAAGATAACCTGCCTGCCGGGCTTCGACGAAAATTCGCTTTCAACGCGGCCCCGTCTTGGGTACGTCACGATGACCACTATCATGTGGATTTTGACTATTCTTGTGGGCCGGTGTGATGAAGTGGATTTTGCGTATTCTGTTTTTTCTGTCGTTTCGACTGGCAATAATGGTGTGGCCATTGACGCTGGCGGTGGCGGCCTATGTCTGGTTTGTTTACTTCTGATCCGTGGTTTCAGGTGTTGACCAGCGTCGCGTGTACCGAACGACCGATATCAGGCGCAATAAACCCTTGTGCTGCCCAAAATTTATGCAATAGGCTGCCCAATGACGCCATGATGGTGCGAAAGGGAAACGCCAATGCTCTATATGGAAGTGGTTGCGAATTCGCTGCAGATATTGTCGGTGATTATCGTTCTGGGGATTGGTCTGGTTTTGTTGATCGCAGCGGTCATGTACGTTGTCGACCGCAGCCAGACCGAAGACGCGGTGCGGCGCAACTATCCGGTGATCGGGCGATTCCGCAAGGTTTTCACCGAACTGGGGGAATTTTTCCGACAGTACTTTTTTGCCATGGACCGCGAGGAGCTGCCGTTCAATCGGGCGCAGCGCGACTGGATCGGGCGCGCCTCCAAGGCCAAGAGCAATACGATTGCCTTTGGCTCGACGCGCAACCTGCAATTGCCCGGAACGCCGATTTTTGTAAACGCGGCTTTTCCGCCGCTGGATGAACAAGCGGTTCAAACCGAGCCATTGGAAATCGGCCCCTATTGCCGCACACCCTATATGGCGCCGTCGATGTTCAACATTTCCGGCATGAGCTATGGGGCGTTGTCCAAACCGGCGGTGATGGCGCTGTCCAAGGGCGCTGCCAAGGCCGGGATCTGGATGAACACCGGCGAGGGCGGCCTGTCGCCACATCACCTGACCGGCGGCTGTGATATTGTGTTCCAGATCGGCACCGCCAAATACGGCGTGCGCGACGAAGATGGAAATCTGTCAGATGCCAAATTGCGCGAGGTGGCCGCCATTCCGCAGGTCAAGATGTTCGAGTTGAAAATCGCACAGGGTGCCAAGCCGGGCAAGGGCGGTATTCTGCCGGCGGCGAAAGTGGATGCCGAAGTGGCGCGCATTCGCGGCATTCCAGTGGGTCAGGCCAGTATCTCGCCGAACCGGCATCCGGACATTTCCAACGTCGAAGAACTGCTGGATGCGATCAATCACATTCGTGACGTGACCGGCAAACCCGTGGGCTACAAAACGGTGATGGGCGACTTCAATGCGCTGGCCGAGTTCTTGGATCTGGTGTTGGAGCGCGGGATCGAGAGCGCGCCGGACTTCATACACTCGATGGTGGTGATGGCGGTACCGGGGCGGCCCCGATGCCGTTGATGGATCTGGTGGGGCTGCCGCTGCGCGAGAGCTTGCCGCGGGTGTCCGATTTGCTGCACGAGCGGTCCTTGCGCGATCGGGTCCGGCTGATCGCCTCGGGCAAACAGGTCAACCCGTCGGATGTGGCCTGGAGTATTGCGCTGGGCGCGGATTTCGTAACCTCGGCGCGCGGCTTTATGTTTTCACTCGGCTGCATTCAGGCACTTAAATGTAACAAGAATACTTGTCCGACAGGGATCACCACGCATGACCCGCGGTTCCAAAAGGGTCTGGTGCCCAAGGTCAAGGCCGAGAGGGTGGCAAACTATGCCAACGGTATAATCAGCGAGGTCGAGACCCTGGCCCATTCGGTGGGCGTCTCGGAACCGCGCGAAATTCGCCGCCACCATGTGCGTATTGTGCAGGCCAGTGGCCGGTCGATCTCTATGGACAAGCTGCATCCCCGGCCAGACGTATTTTCCGACTAGGGGCGATAGGGTCTGCGCAATATCCTGCCAATGGGGCGCATTGGCTGCCCTGCACCCGGCACAGTGAACGCATTTCAACGATCTCGTGATCCTCTGTGTTTTGATTTGGTCTATGGAAAATTGTATTGCATGGTTTTGATGCCCAAGCAGGAGCGCCACATGTATCGTTTTAAAACTGACTTGAAATACTCTGACACGACACCGCAGACCGACTTTCTGAACCGACGGCAGATTATAGCCAGTGCCGCCGGCATGATGGCGGTTGGCGGCTTTGCCTCATCGGCCAATGCCGCGACACTGGAGGCCAGCAAAGGCGGTCCTTACTCCAGCACTCTGGAACCGGTCAGCAAAGAGACCGCCACGACCTATAATAATTATTACGAGTTCGGGACCGGCAAAGAGGATCCGGCCCGCAATGCCCATACGCTGACCACGGACCCCTGGTCGGTCACAGTTTCGGGCCACGCCAACAATCCGGGCGACTATGCGTTGGACGATATCCTCAAAGGAATGTCGCTGGAAGAGCGCATCTACCGGTTCCGCTGTGTCGAGGCCTGGTCAATGGTTGTGCCTTGGATCGGGTTTTCCCTGTCCGAGTTTATAAAGCGCGCCGATCCGACCGGAGACGCCAAATATGTGAAGTTCGAAACGCTGGAACGGCCCGAGGAAATGAACGGCCAACGCAGCCGCATCGTGCCTTGGCCCTATACCGAAGGGCTGCGCATGGACGAGGCAATGCATCCTTTGGCGATGATTGTCGTTGGCATGTATGGCGAGACCTTGCCAAACCAGAACGGCGCTCCAATCCGGATCATCGTGCCGTGGAAATACGGCTTTAAGTCGATCAAATCGATCGTCAGCATGGAATTCACCGACACCGCCCCGCTGAACACATGGCAAGAAATCCTGCCAAATGAATACGGCTTCTATGCCAATGTGAATCCAGAAGTGGACCACCCGCGCTGGTCGCAAGCGTCCGAGCGTCCCGTCGGTGGTGGCCTGTTTGCCAAGAAACTGCAGACCCTGATGTTCAATGGTTATGCCCAAGAGGTTGCCGGGCTGTATGCCGGAATGGACCTCAGAAAGAACTACTAGCCGATGGCGCTGTCCCAGACCATAAACACGGCCCTGCGCAAGGTTCCGGCGTGGCCGCTGTACTGGATCGGGGCGGCACCGGGCTGTATCTACTTCTATTGGGCGGTGACGAACCAGCTGGGGGCGGATCCGCTCAAGGTGCTGGAACATCAGCTGGGGATATGGGCGCTGCAACTGTTGATACTTGGGTTGGTGTTTAGCCCGATCCGCGACCTGCTGAAGATCAATCTGGTCAAATACCGTCGGGCTGTCGGGTTGCTGGGCTTTTTCTATGCTGTTGCTCACTTCGGAATTTACCTGTGGCTGGATCAACAGTGGAACTGGTGGGAGATCTGGCGCGACCTGACGAAACGGCCCTATATCATATTTGGCATGTTGGCCGTGCTGGGCATGGCACCGCTTGCGCTAACGTCCAACGACTGGTGCATTCGCAAAATGGGGCCGCTGCGGTGGCGGCAATGCCACAAGCTGGTCTATCCGATCGCGATCTTTGCCGCTGTGCACTATCTGTTGCTGGTCAAGGCCTGGCCACTGGAGCCGTTTGTCTATCTTGGGATCGTCCTGTCTTTGGTTGCCTATCGATTTGCAAAAACTGGCGGCAAGCGCACGGGCATTCAGAAGTCAGGTGGCCAGAAGCCCGGTCGCGCTTGAGGGTCACCAAATTTTTATCAAATTCGGCCAATTACAAAGCTCTGTAGCGCGGGACCCGTGCAAGTTTTCAGAATCGTAAAGCGAAATCAGATGAATCACCCAGTGATTCCATAATTTTAGCCATGGTTTGCTCCGCGGGCCTGTCGGCAAACCAAAAAGTCTCCCTGTGGCGCGGATTTTGTGCTAGACCGGTTGAGGCCGAAAGGCTGGTTTTAGCCAAAATAGGGCCAAAACTGACGATTTTCGGGCAAAAACGAAGACCCGAAAAAGAATTTGTATTTTCTTGTAAAAAGGGGTTGCGGGTTTGGTTGAGTAGGCCTAGACACCTTTTTACCGGAAGCGACGAGCTGCTAAGGCGCGGCGCAGACGGTAACAACAAGAGATAGAATGCAAGTTGGGATCGCCA
>CAXMUJ010000125.1:0-6146 GCA_964196455.1 uncultured Myxococcota bacterium
TTGGAGAAAAGTCGCCGACCAATCTCATCCGATGCATGAACCTGAAATACGTTCTTGGCCAAATCTATGCCAACGATGTTACACTCTTCCATGAAAGCCTCCTTTGAATGTGGTCACAACACCACTTTGGCACATCCGTGCCGTAAAAGGGGCGTCCACTCCATCGCTTACCATAGAGCCGTGTCGCACGTTCAACGAACATCCTGTTTAGAGACTTGCGACCCTCAGCCCCTTACGAATGAAGTGAAAGTCCAGAAAGTCGAAGCAATTCTCGATCCGCAAGGGCAATGTCGTAGGATTGACCCCAAACCAGCCATACAGGATTGTAGGCGATCACTCGGTATCACGTACCTTTGACAAAGACGCCTGCGGATGTCCGGCAGGTCGAAACTATACTCTCATTGCGCCGAAACCCTCATTCGCATCTACAATGCCTTGCCCGATAGCCGGTTCCACCGCAAGTTGCTACAGTCGCGAAACAGTAATCACCGAACGCCAAACAGAGGACACATAATGCAGAAAATCGTGATCGCAAAGCTGGATGATCTCAAGGATCGAAAACCCGCATATGCGCTTGTCGGCGAGGTTGATCTGGTCGTGGTGCGTATGGATGATGATGTGTCCGTTTTCTATGGTCGTTGCCTGCACCGGGGTGCTTTGATGGCGGACGGTTTTGTCAGTGGCAACAACCTTATGTGCGGGGTGCACTACTGGGACTACCGGTTGGACAGTGGCGTTTCGGAATACGCTAACAAAGAAGCCCTGCCCAAGTACCAAAGCTGGGTCGAGGGCGGCGATGTTCTGGTCGATGCCGACGAGATCGCCGCTTGGGCGCTGAACAACCCACAACCCTACAAACGCGACAGTTATCTGGGCTTGTATGCCGATCCAAGCCCACAAACCGAGGAAGAACCCTATAACAAGCTGATCCAGAAATACGCCAAAAGCGGGCTAAGCAAGACCGGTCACCACGGGGCCGTTGAGTCAATGGGCGTACCGCGCGACCAGTTGCCGGACTGGGACGACATCCAACTGTTAACGGCGCAGCTGGCGACGCCGCCAATGCTGGATGACGATGCAGTTGGAACCGAGGTGGTCATAGGGCCCAACGCGAAAAAACCGCTGAGGCTGAAAATCCCGTTATTTGTGTCGGATATGAGTTTTGGCGCCTTGAGCGAGCCGGCCAAAGTGGCCTTGGCCACAGGGGCCGAAATGGCTGGTACCGGCATTTGTTCAGGCGAAGGCGGTATGCTGCCCGAAGAACAGGCCGCCAATAGTCGCTATTTCTACGAATTGGCTTCGGGGCGGTTTGGTTTTTCATGGGACAAACTGAATAAGGTTCAGGCCTTTCATTTCAAAGGCGGACAGGGGGCCAAAACCGGCACCGGCGGACATTTGCCGGGCATCAAGGTCAAGGGCAAGATCGCCGAGGTGCGTGGGCTGGAGCCGGGCACAAGTGCAATATCGCCACCGCGGTTTCCGGAGTGGACCGAAGTCAGTCAGATCAAAGAGTTTGCTGATCAGGTACGTGAACACACTGGTGGTATTCCCATTGGCTACAAACTCTCGGCGCAGCATATCGAAAAGGACATCGACGCGGCCCTTGCGGTAGGTGTAGATTACATCATTCTGGATGGGCGCGGCGGCGGTACCGGGGCCGCTCCGATCATCTTCCGCGACAATATTTCGGTTCCGACCATTCCGGCATTGGCCCGCGCGCGGGCTCATTTGGACGCGTTAGGACGCAACGATATCTCTTTGGTAATCACCGGCGGTCTGCGCAAGCCTGCAGATTTCATCAAGGCGCTGGCGATGGGGGCTGACGCGGTTGCGCTGTCCAACTCGGCCATGCAGGCGATCGGGTGTCTGGCGATGCGGGCCTGTCATACCAACAATTGCCCCGTCGGGATCGCAACCCAGAAACCCGGCCTTGTCCAGCGACTGCAGGTCGACAAGTCAGCACAACAGCTGGCGAATTTCTTCGAGGCCAGTGTCGGATTAATGCAAGTGATGGCCCGCGCCTGCGGCCATGATCACCTGTCCAAGTTCAATGCTGATGACCTGACGACATGGAAACGCGAGATGGCCGACTTGTCGGGCGTAGCGTTTGCTGGTCTGGCCGGCAGGACCCCGAGTTAAGCCACGGGCGGGCGCATGAACAGTTGCGTCCGCCCGAATATTTTGTTGCAAAAATCCAACCTATGGATGCGGGACACCAACAAGGCGTCCTTGCCGCCAATAGTTAGGCGGCAATGAAAATCGGAACGCCCAGTTGGGTCATCCAGAACATTTGCGTGATATCCTTGTCTTTCAGTGCGATACACCCAGCAGTCCAGTCACGTTTTCGACGCTCTTCTGCAGAACGCGGGCCGCCGTGGATAAAAATATCGCCGCCCGGACTTACGCCTGCTGCGCGGGCGCGGGCGACATCTCGTGTGTTGGGGTACGAGATGCCCAGACTAAGGTGATAGCGACTGGAATAGTTCCGTCGGTTCAAATAGTACAAACCTTCCGGTGTGCGCCCGTCACCATATTTGAACTTATGGCCGGCAGGGCTGAATCCCAAACGGACTTTGTAGGTTTCCAGCAAATCCTGGTCATGGAACAAATGCAATCTACGTTTGTTCTTTTCCAACAGTAGTTGTGTGACTTTTGGCCCGTCATAAACCTTGCCGTTTAATCTTGGCTGCGTGTCTTCGGTGTGCCCAAAGGCACTGGCCGATTGCAGGGCTAGCCCTGAAACCGCTCCACTAGCAATGCTTGCCAGAAATGTTCTTTTCTTCATCTGCCCTCAATTTCCTTGGCGATCTGTGCCGCCGATTTTCTTGCGCGTTCTGTCGCGCTCTTGAGTTGACCGCAAGCGGCCATAATATCTTCGCCTCGGGGGGTGCGAACCGGGCTGGCATAGCCCGCGTCATTCACAATTTCGGCGAAAGATTCTATGCGTTCCCATGTGGATCGTTCATACGGAGACCCCGGCCAGGGGTTGAACGGGATAAGGTTGATTTTGGCAGGAATACCGGCGATCAGCTGGACCAGGCGGCGCGCGTCGGCATCGGTATCGTTCACGCCTTTGAGCATGACATATTCAAACGTGATCCGCTCGGCATTGGACAGACGCGGATAGTCGCGACAGGCCTGCAACAGCTCTGCAATTTTGTGTTTCCGGTTGATCGGCACCAGCGTATCGCGAACCTCGTCGGTTGTCGCATGGAAGGATATTGCCAGCATACAGCCGATTTCCTGACCGGCGCGGACGATCTCGGGCACGATCCCCGATGTGGACAGGGTGATCCGACGTCGGGACAGGGAAATTCCTTCATTGTCCATGGCAATCAACATCGCGTCACGCACATTATCCGTGTTGTAGAGCGGCTCACCCATGCCCATGAGGACCACGTTGGACAACAGCCGTTTATCCCCCGCAGGCTTGCCCCATTCACCAAGGTCATCGCGGGCAACCATAATCTGACCAACAATTTCGCCAGCAGTCAGGTTGCGCACCAGTTTTTGGGTGCCGGTATGACAAAAAGGGCAGGTAAGCGTGCAGCCAACTTGCGACGATATGCACAACGTACCGCGGGTCTTTTCGGGGATATAGACGGTTTCGACTTCGTGACCGCCGGCAATCCGTAGCAAGTATTTGCGTGTGCCATCTTTGGAGATTTGCTTGGTCACCACTTCGGGGCGTGCCAGCGTGAAATGCTCTGCCAACAGGGTGCGATAATCCTTGGTCAGGGTTGTCATGTCATCAAAGGATTGAACGCCTTTTTGGTACATCCAGCTCCAGATCTGGCCGGTGCGCATCTTGATCTGCTTTTGAGGCGTTCCAATAGATAACAGCGCCTCGGACAAGGCGGCCCGGCGCAGGCCAAGCAGGTTGACCAATTGGCCCTCCGGCATTTTGCGCGGAATGGTCAACAGGTCTTGGGTTATTGGTGCATCGACGGTCATATCAACAGCTCACTTGGCTTGAGGTTCGGGCAATTGCGTCACATAGACCATATCGCCCGAAACAAGAAGCGCTAAGTACAGCTTTTCTCGGCATCGGTTACAGCTGCGGTAAAGCCAACCAGCGAAAACGTGTCTTTGGTCACGGTGCCGCGCGAGCTCTCGGCTGTCAGGATTGCATTTGCGCCACGCTTCATGGAGGCCCGGATTTTCTCGTCTTCGCTGGACGAAGCAGGCCAAGCCCATTCACCATCCGCAAACAAGTCATAGCTGGACGACCCGATTTGTAGCTTTACCACACTGGCCGGTTTGAAAGGGTAGCCGCCGGTAAATGATATTTCACCGCGCTTGCCGCTGGGGCTATAGGTTACAAACAGCATTATCTCGCTGCGGACAACGCCGGCTTTGCTATTGACAACTTTGGTCGGAGTCGAGACCACCCAACATGTCTTGGTGGGAGCTTCCTCTAGGAATATGGCCCAGTTTTCACTGGCGCCGACGCGGTTGTCCGATGTCTGTGCGACCGACGTACCCGCCAGTGCAAGCACAGCCAACACGGCTGTGGATAGTAATTTTAGTGAGTTCTTCATGAGATCTGTGCCTCCGACCCGAAATGATTGCTGCCTCGAAAGGATGGTTTACCACCCAGAAATGAACGCTTTGTGCGCTTTGTGTATATATTAGTCGAAATTTCGCTGTTATTTCCAGCACAGAATGGCCAAACAAGAAAAAAGAAGCGAAATTTGGCCAAAAGGGAACAAAATGGTTCAGGGAACGGGGAAAAGTGCAACCTTTGTCGAGCTTTGGCGCGGCGACGTGTTGGAGTCATTCCATTCTGGTGATGCTGTGCTGTGTGACGCCAAAGGCGACGTTATCTGGTCGTTGGGTGATCCCGCAAAAGTGATTTTACCCAGATCATCATGCAAAATGTTGCAAGCGCTTCCGTTATTGGAGAGTGGTGCTGCGCATGATGTCGGTCTGAAATCCGAGCATCTGGCGCTGGCCTGTGCATCGCATCGTGGGCAGAAGATACATGTGGATCGGGTCACGAATTGGCTGTCGCATTTGGGGCTCGCTGAACATGACTTGCGCTGCGGCTGTCAGGTGTCGGGCGACGACAGCTATCATGATGCGCTGGTCCGGGCGGGCAAGACCGAGGATCAACGGTTCAATAATTGCTCGGGAAAACATACCGGTTTCTTAACGCTAACTCAGAAATTTAAAGCTGGGCCTGACTATATAGAGTCTGATCATCCGGTGCAAAAAACGATATTGGACACCTTTGAGGAAATGTGCGGAGAGACATCCCCCGGATTTGCCATTGATGGCTGTTCAGCACCGAACCATTCGGTGAGCCTGAAGGGCTTGGCAACCGCAATGGCGCGGATGGCGGACCCGTCTGGACTTGGCAAGGCGCGTGGTGCTGCGGCCGAAAAACTGCGACAGTCCATGGTCGCCCATCCGGATTTGGTGGCAGCAGACGGGTGGTCAACAACCGATCTGATGCGCGCGATGAACAATGGCACCGCAATCAAATACGGGGCCGAAGCGGTCTATACAGTGATCCTACCGGAGCGGGGGCTCGGGCTGGCGTTGAAAATTTCCGACGGGGCCGAGCGCGCGGCTGATACGGCAGTCGCGGCGCTGTTGGTGCGTTTGGGCGTTGCCAATGCGGATCATCCTTTGGTGCAACGCTGGTTGCAGCCGGTCCTGCGCAGCCGGGTGGGCATTACATCCGGTTTTATTCGACCCGCCGAGGCATTGTATCAGGGCGGCAAGGGAATTTAGACATCCGACTCCTGACTTTCGGCCGTTAACCAATCAAACTAATGCGTCGCCAAAATTAAGGTTTGCTTAACTTCTGATTGCGATGATCACGATGTGGCCGTCGCGCAACAAACTTATAAACTTAAGTTTAGTTTCCACCATTTGGTTTAAACCCTCCGTCTTCCAGACGGACAAAGAAATTCAAAGGTGCGCCGGAGGCGCTCAATTAAGAAAAGGCAGTTTCAACTGCCTCTGTTGATCCCACCAGCTTCAGCTGGTGGTGGTTCAGTTTCCACCATTTGGTTTAAACCCTCCGTCTTCCAGACGGACAAAGAAATTCAAAGGTGCGCCGGAGGCGCTCAGTTAAGAAAAGGCAGTTTCAACTGCCTCTGTTGATCCCACCAGCTTCAGCTGGTGGTGGTTCAGTT
>CAXMUJ010000126.1:0-11304 GCA_964196455.1 uncultured Myxococcota bacterium
TCTTGGCCATTAATGCCCGTGACTCTTTTTTGTCGTGCAAGTTTATCAATTTTGAACTGCGAGATCAGATTAGCAATGTTATCCGCGCAGTGTAGACGACCCGATTGCAACGATGCAAGATGTTTCCAGAGACACAAGACGGTGGTGTCAGATCACGTCAAAACCATCGGTTAACGCGTGCAACGCCCCCAGCGCAACCTTGGCCTTAAACTGGTCTGAAAACGTCCGTCTTTTGTCAATTCTGTAGTCCATCGTTCGAGTTGGACTACACCGTAACAAACTGTCCGATTTTGCCGGACCACTTCAGGTTACTATGGTCGCCCACATGCCTGACCCTTTGTGCACAAAACTTGTCCCCAAAAAGGCAGCCAAAGCCGCAAAAAGCCGTCCGCCCAAACGGCATCAGCCATAGGTTTCCAAAGGCGCACCGGCGATCGCGGCGGTGTTGAGCAGACCGCGTGCCGTGACCGAAGGTGTCACAATATGCGCCTGATTGCCCATCCCCATCAGGATCGGTCCAACCTCCAACCCCGAAGCCGTCGTCTTGAGGATATTGCGCACGGCACTGGCGGTGTCGGTATTTGCAAAAACCAACCCGTTGGCGGCACCGTCTATTCTAAAATTCGGCACCAGATGGGTGCGGGTAGACGGATCGAGCGCCGCCTCGACGGTCATTTCGCCCTCGTATTGAAAATCCAGATCCTGCGCATCCAGAATGGCCATGGTTTCGCGCATTTTCAAACCTGACTCGGTCTTCAAATTGCCAAACATCGAGCCCGAACAGATCGCAATTTTCGGCTCCTGACCAAAGCGCCGCATATGCCGCGCCATCCCGATAACATTACGCGCCACTTGCACCGGCGTCGGATCATGGAATACCTGTGTATCCGCAATAAACAACGGGCCACTTTCAATAAGCATCAAGGACAAAGCTCCCAACGGTGTCCGCAATTTATCTTCTGATCCCAGCACCTCGTTAATATAGCGCAGGTGCCATTTATACTCGCCAAAGGTGCCACAAATCATGCAGTCGGCGTCGCCTTGTTGAACGGCCATAGCCCCGATCGCAGTGGTGTTGGTGCGGATGATGGCACGGGCCAGATCGGTGGTGATCCCGCTGCGCGCCAAATGCGCATGATAGGCCCGCCAGTATTGACGGTAACGCTTGTCGTTCTCGGGGTTGATCAGCTCAAAATCCCGACCCGGCTTGATTTTCAGACCAGCCTGTTCGATCCGGCGTTCCATCACTTCTGGTCGGCCAATCAGGATGGGTTTGTCGACCATCTCTTCCAAAATCGCCTTGGTTGCCCGCAACACCCGTTCATCCTCGCCCTCGGCAAAGATCAGACGGCGGCTTTGTGTGCTGGCGGCCTCGAACAGCGGACGCATGATCATCGAGGATTTGAACACCGCGCTGTCAAGCTTGGCAAGATAAGCTTTCATATCCTGGATCGGACGGGTCGCGACACCGGTTTCCATCGCCGCCTTAGCCACCGCACCGGCCACGACGGAAATCAGGCGCGGATCAAACGGCTTGGGGATCAGATAGTCCTCGCCAAAGGTCAATCGCTCGCCCTTGTAGACCGCGGCCGCCTCGGCACTGGAGGTTTTGCGCGCCAACTCGGCGATGCCCTCGACACAGGCGATCTGCATCGCATCGTTAATCTCGGTCGCGCCCACATCCAGCGCTCCGCGAAAGATAAACGGAAAGCACAAAACATTGTTGACCTGATTGGGATAATCACTGCGCCCGGTTGCAATCAACGCATCGGGGGCCGCATTGCGGGCCAATTCAGGCTGAATTTCCGGCGACGGATTGGCCAAGGCCAAAATAATCGGGCGCTTGGTCATCTTGCGCACCATATCCTCGGTCAGGATACGCGGCCCGGACAGGCCCAAAAACAAGTCCGCACCGTCGATCACATCGTCCAGTGTGCGCAGGTCCGATTTTTGCGCATATTGCGCCTTTTGCGGCGTCATGTCTTCTCCACGGCCTTCATAGACCAGGCCCGCGATATCACAGAGCCAAACATTTTCCCGCTTCACGCCCAGTTTCAGCAGCATATTGAGACAGGCAATGCCCGCCGCACCGCCACCTGTCGACACGATTTTGATGTCTGACAAGTCCTTGCCGACCACATGACACGCATTGGTCGCCGCCGCACCCACCACGATGGCAGTGCCGTGCTGGTCGTCGTGAAACACCGGAATACCCATGCGTTCGCGGCACAGTTTTTCCACGATAAAACAATCGGGTGCTTTGATGTCTTCCAGATTTATCGCCCCGAACGTAGGCTCCAGCGCACAAACCACGTCGACCAGCTTTTCAGGGTCGGTCTCATTCACTTCGATGTCAAAACAGTCAATGCCGGCGAATTTTTTGAACAAAACCGCCTTGCCCTCCATTACCGGCTTGGAGGCAAGCGGGCCGATATTACCAAGCCCCAGAACCGCAGAGCCATTGGTCACAACAGCAACCAGATTGCTGCGCGCGGTATAGCGTGCGGCGGTGGACGGATCGGCCTTGATCTCCAGACAGGCTTCGGCCACGCCGGGCGAATAGGCCCGCGCCAGATCGCGCTGGCTGGCCATGGGTGTCGTCGGCCGGATTTCCAACTTACCAGGGCGCGGAAACTCGTGATAATCCAAGGCTGCCTGGCGCTCTACTTCGTCTTTCTGATCGGTCACGTGTGTCCACCCTTTTAAAGTCCGGTACCGGACAGTAGCACACGGTTTTCTAAGGGCAAGAGCCGAGCAGTTGTTAGAAATAGCAAACTAGTCAGCCGAGGATTTAGCCCATAAATTGATATCGCCAACGTCGCTGTATCGATCTATTTCAGCCAATTCCTCTGCGTCGAACGACAGCGTTTCCAAGGCTCCGACGCAATCCACAACCTGTTCAGGGTGCGAAGCTCCGATCAATGCCGTAGTGATTTTTCCATCGCGTAAAATCCACGCGATTGCCATCTGGGCCAAGGTCTGGCCGCGCCCGCTTGCAATGCGGTTCAACTGCTGCAAATTCTCGATGGCGCGCGCGTTCAGAAAATCGGGGCTCAGTGACTTGCCCTGTGCTGCACGGCCCGCAGAGACATCACCTGTCAGGTATTTATTGCTAAGCATACCCTGTGCCAGAACGGAAAACGCGATGGACCCGACACCCAGATCGACAAGGGTCTGCTTCAAGCCGTCTGTTTCGATCCAGCGGTTGAGGATATTATAGCTGGGTTGATGGATCAAACAGGGCGTTCCCAGATCGTTCAGAATGGCCACCGCTTGTTTTGTGCGCTCCGAATTATAGGACGACAGGCCAACGTACAGCGCCTTGCCCGAGCGCACGATCTGATCTAATGCACCCATCGTTTCCTCGAGCGGTGTATTGGGATCAAACCGGTGCGAGTAAAACACATCGACGTAGTCCAAACCCATCCGTCTGAGGCTTTGGTCGCAGGACGCAATCAGGTATTTTCGACTGCCCCATTCCCCGTATGGCCCGTCCCACATATCGTATCCGGCCTTGGAGGAGATCACCAATTCGTCGCGGTATCCGGCAAAATCGGTTCGCAAAATCTCTCCGAACGCCTCTTCGGCGCTGCCGGCTGGCGGGCCATAGTTATTCGCCAGATCAAAATGCGTAATCCCGTGATCAAAGGCCGTTTGGCACAGCGCGCGTTTGGTCGCATGAGCCGTGTCGTGACCGAAATTATGCCACAGTCCCAAAGAAATCGCAGGCAGCAACAAACCACTATTACCACACCGGTTATAAGTCATTTTTTGATAACGCGCGTCGCTGGGATGATACATCATTCGGAGCCTTTCACCGGCATCGGTTGCTTTTGAAACAGTCTTTGATCGGGCGTTCTACCCAGTTTTTTACATGTAATTCAAGAAGATACTCTTTGATCTAACTGGCATAACTGGACCCTTCGTCGTCCAGAATTGCCTTCAATTCTGACAAATGACGTTCTGCCTGCTCGGGGTATCCCTCGGCCTCGCCTGCGGTTTTTTCCGCGATGGCGTCAGACAGAATGCGCAACGGCTGCTGGGTTTGCAACGCCCGGATATAGGTCTCGGCGGCCCGCTCGAAATAATACATCCGGTTGAACGTATCAGCAACCGTATCGCCCACAACCATCACACCATGATTGCCCATGATCATCACTTTCTTGGCCGGATCTTTGAACAGCGCCGCACAGCGAATGCCCTCTTGTTCAAACGCAAGACCACCATACTCGTGGTCGATCACATAGCGGTTGAAAAACGTCGCCGTATTTTGATCAATCGGCAGCAAGGCACTGTCGGCCAAACTTGCCAAAACCGTTGCATGAATGGAATGCACATGCATTGCGCACCGAATATGCGGGCACAACCGGTGCAGCGAAGAATGCAGCCCCCACGCCGTCGGGTCCGGCGCATCCGGACCAGATAATGCGTCCGGATCAGTCGCATCCAACAGCAACAGGTCCGACGCTTTGATCCGCGAAAAATGCGCCTGATTGGGGTTCATCAAAAACTCGGTCCCCGCAGCGTCGACCGCCAGCGAAAAATGGTTTGCCACTGCTTCGTGCAGGTTTAACCGCGCGGTCCAACGAAAGGCCGCAGCCATGTCAACGCGCTCACGCCAATGGTCCATATTCGCGCGGATTTCGGAGATTTTTGTCTGCATCGGCTTGCCTCTGGTGAATGTATAGCTGACAAGAACCTAGACAGGCACTGTGCGATTTGGCAATAGAATTCTGGCACCATCAAGCGCGCGCAAATCGCCACTGACCCGCCGTGTCGCCAATTGACATTTCCCGCAGCTCGTTAGACAATTTCGGCATGAGCCTATTCCACCCTTCTGACAAGCCCCTTGATGTAACGCTTCTGGTCCTTCCAGGCAGTTCGATCATGTCTGTTGCCTGCACACTCGATCCGATGCGTGCCGCAAATCGCATTGCACGCGATCAAGTTTTCCGCTGGAAGATCAAAACATTGGACGGGCAAGCTTCGATGCTCAGTTGCGGATTGCCCTTGACGGCTGACGGCCAGTTCGAAAAATCCAGCAAGGGCGACCTGTTGGTTGTCATTGCCGGTTTTGATGCCGAATTGCACGCAGAGCGCAGGGATATCGCCAATATCTCGCACAGTGCGCGCAACCACAGGGTCGTCGGTGGCGTAGAAGCCGGCGGATGGCTGCTCGCCCGCGCCGGCCTGCTGAATGGGCTTCGGGCGACTACACATTGGGAAGATCTGGAAGACTTTTCCAATGCCAATCCGCATATTGACGTCATACCGGACCGCTATGTTATCGACGGGCGGGTCTTTACCACGGGTGGTGCCTCGCCCACCTTTGACTTGATGTTGCATTTGATCCGGCAACGCCGCGGTGTCGGATTTGCGATGGAGGTGGCCAGCCTGTTCATTTATGACGAGGCCCATATGCCGACCGATGCCCAGTCTCTGGTCTCGTTGGGGCATTTGACGACGATGGAGCCACGGGTCGCCGAAGCGATACGGATCATGGAAGCGCACATCGACGATCCTATCGGCATCGAGCCACTGGCCGATCAGATTGGCTTGTCTGTGCGGATGCTTGAAAAACTGTTTACCGAGATGCTGGAAACCCCGCCCGGCAAATATTACCGCAGCTTGCGATTGCAGGTTGCGCGACGCCTGACGCTGGAAACCAAACTTCCCATTCAGGAAATAGCCATTCGTACCGGATTCAACTCGATCTCGGCCTTTTCGCGGGCCTATAAATCACGGTTTGGCCAGAGCCCCCAAGCCGCCCGCAAGTGATCTTGAACAGCTAGAACAGGACAGCCAAAGTATTTGGGTCAAGTTTACTTCGGAAAACGTCAAGCAATGCCGATGCGGCGGCTCTACTCTGAACCGAAACCAAAACGATATGGACCACGACAATGCCCTTGGAAATGAACTCTGAAGTCTTCATCACCTGTGCCGTTACCGGATCGGGCAGCACGCAGGACAAATCCCCGCATGTGCCCCGTTCGCCCAAGCAAATCGCCGACAGCGCCATCGAGGCCGCCCGCGCAGGTGCCGCAATTGTACACTGCCACGTTCGCGACCCAGAAACCGGTGCCCCCTCACGCGATCCCGCACTCTACCGCGAAGTAACCGAGCGTATCCGCGATGCCGAAGTGGATGCAATTCTGAACCTGACCGCCGGAATGGGCGGCGATATGGTCTTTGGCGATGTTGAAAACCCCCTGCCGCTGAACCGGCAATCGACCGATATGGCCGGCGCGACCGAACGGTTGGTGCATGTCGCCGACTGTCGCCCCGAGATTTGCACGCTTGATTGCGGCACGATGAATTTCGCCGAGGCCGATTATGTCATGACCAATACCCCGGGCATGCTGCGGGCCATGGGTCAGATGATGACCGATATGGGCGTCCTGCCGGAAATCGAAGCTTTTGACACCGGCCATCTCTGGTTCGCCAAACAACTTGTCAAAGAGGGTATTTTGAACAGCCCGGCACTGGCTCAGTTGTGCATGGGCGTCCCTTGGGGCGCGCCCAACGACCTGAATACGTTTATGGCCATGGTCAACAATGTGCCCGACGACTGGACCTGGTCGGCCTTTTCGCTCGGCCGGTTCGAAATGCCCTATGTTGCCGCATCGGTTCTGGCCGGTGGCAATGTGCGTGTCGGACTGGAAGACAACCTGTTTGTGGAACGCGGCGTGCTGGCCACCAACGGGGCGCTGGTGGATCGTTCCGTGACCATCATTGAAAACCTTGGCGCGCGGGTGATCGGGCCAGACGCGGTGCGCAAAAAACTGAAACTGACCAAACGAGCGCCAAAGTGAGCGCTGATATACCCCAAAAAACCGCAGCGATTATCGGCGGCGGCGTTATCGGCGGCGGTTGGGCGGCGCGGTTCCTGCTGAACGGCTGGAACGTCAACATCGCCGACCCCGATCCCGAGGCCGGGCGTAAAATAGGCGAAGTTCTGGCCAATGCGCGCCGCGCCCTGCCCAGCCTGTCCGATGGCCCGATGCCCGCAGAGGGAACCCTGACATTTTGCGACAGTATTGCCGGTGCGGTGACGGATGCGGACTGGATACAAGAGAGCGTGCCAGAGCGGCTGGATATCAAGCACAAGGTGCTGGCTGATGTGCAAGCACATTGCCGCGCGAATGCGGTGCTGGCCTCCTCCACCTCGGGCTTCAAACCGTCCGAGCTGCAAGAAAACGCCCGGCGCTCCGACCAGATTGTCGTCGCACATCCGTTCAATCCAGTCTATTTGCTGCCGTTGGTCGAGCTGGTCGGCGGCACCGGTGCCAGCCCCCGGATCATCGTCAAGGCCAGCGAAATCCTGACCGCTCTGGGCATGAAACCCCTGCATATCAAAGCCGAGATCGACGCCCATATCGCCGATCGTTTTTTAGAGGCGGTCTGGCGCGAAGCCTTGTGGCTGATCAATGACGGCATCGCCACAACGCAGGAAATCGACGACGCGATCCGTTTTGGCTTTGGTATACGCTGGGCCCAGATGGGCCTGTTCGAAACCTACCGCGTGGCCGGTGGCGAGGCGGGGATGAAACATTTCATCGCTCAGTTCGGCCCCGCCCTGAAATGGCCCTGGACCAAGTTGATGGATGTGCCGGACCTGACCGACGATCTGATCAACGCCGTGGCCGACCAGTCCGACGCGCAATCGGGCATGCATTCGATCCGCGAGCTGGAAACCATCCGCGACACCAATCTGGTAGTGATGATGCGGGCGCTCAAGACCCAGAACTGGGGTGCGGGGGCGTTGTTGAACGCCCATGACGCGGCCAACGATGAGCAAACGTTTATCGATCCCGAAAAACCGATCAAAACCATTTCGCGGACCATTCCGCTGGATTGGCTGGACTATAACGGTCACATGAACGAGGCGCGGTATCTGGAGGTGTTCAGCCACGCCAGCGACAAGTTTATGCAAATCATCGGCTGCGACGCCGACTATATCGCCACCGGCGGCAGCTATTTCACCGTCGAGACCCATGTCCGCCATCTGGCCGAGGCCCACGCCGGCGCGCCGGTTTACGTTGAAACCCAGTGCCTGTCGGGGGCTGGCAAAAAGATGCATCTGTTCAACAGCTTGTATCACCAAGACGGCACGCTTTTGGCGACTGGCGAACACATGCTGATCCACGTCAGTCTGAAAACCCGCGCCGCGTCAGAGCCCAGCGCCGACGTGCTGGCCAACCTTTTGGCAATTGCCGAGGGCCATGCGAACCTGCCAGCACCAGAGGGGGCTGGACGCGCGGTAGGTCAGGGGCGTTAGCCTATAGTCTTGGGTTCACCAAGTACTACGGGCGCAATCGGCGTGCCGTCATTTTCCATCGCGTGAGCCTCGAACGTATTGATGCCCGCCGGAATGACCGTGCCCTTTTGCGCCACGCCCAAAAAAATATGCTTGGTGGTGTCTGCAGGCCTCTCGAACCAGTTCGGATCGTCAAACGTACCACCATAAACCCCCACCGCATCCGGAAACCGTTCAAAAGTCAGGAACAGCTTGGTGCCGCAAGTCGCGCAGAAATGCACGTCCACCCGCTTGCCACTACCGTCCGAACTCTTGCTATAGATTTTCGGGCTACCCGTCGTGACCGAAAAATCGCCCTTGTCGAAGATCGGCTCGACCAGAAACGCACTGCCGGTGGCGCGCTGGCAAAACTTGCAATGACAGATCGTCACCCGCGATGGATCACTTGTAACCCCGTACCGTATCGCCCCACACAGGCACCCGCCGTCCGCAATTGTCATATCACACCTCGCATAAATCTGGCGGCACCATAGCACGGACCCCGCCGCATGGGTTTGTTTTTAGCGTAACGGCAGCCGCCGACATTTCCGGTAAAATGACAGTTTTCGTGTTGCCGAAATTCAAGCACAACAGCTGCCTGCGACCGGTGTTTTGCGGTCATATTGCAGTGCCATTCGAATACAGTACGTTCAGAATTCACTCTTTATTACTGCCACTAAGTGGTCTTTGAGTTTTCGCTTCAAAGTTATGGCCATCATAAACCGGCTGACACAAACTTAAACTTTGCTCAGCCAAAACCTTCATTGTTCCGATAAATACTCAAAAACCAACATCACCTACCCCACCAACAACGGCATCATCAGCGTCGCCAAGCTTAGCACCAGAAAGAACCCGGCCATATCGGTGATTGTGGTCAGCAACGGCCCGCTGGCCACCGCCGGATCTTGGCCAAAGCGTTTGAGCAACAGCGGCACGACACCGCCAATGGACACCGCAATCACCGTATTCAGCGCCAGCGCCAGACCGATCACCAGACCCAGCCACGGATTGCCCTTCCACAGCCATGCAACCGCCCCGATCAAAACCCCCAGAACAATACCGTTGATCGCGCCCACGGATACTTCTTTCATCCAGACGCGCATGGCATCCACGGGCCGGACCAGCCCCAAGGACAGCTCGCGCATGGTCACGCCCACCGCCTGATTGCCCGAACAGCCCGACATGTCCGACACCATCGGCAAAAACACCGCAATGGCAATCACAGCGGTCAGGGTCTCTTCGTAAGCCGAGATCACGCTGGCCGCGATGATGTTCAGCACGATATTGGCCGACAACCATGTCAGCCGCCGCCACGACCGGATGCCCGTGGGCATGGATCGCAGTTCGTCGCCAACAATACCTTGCAGGCGCAGGTTTTCGGTTTCCGCACGTTCCAAAATAGCCGCGTCGACCGCGCCGCGTGACAGGTCGCCAACCAGCGTGCCGTCGGCTTCGATGACCGGAAAACCCAAAAAATCATATTCATTGAACAAATCTTGCAAACTGTCCAAATCGTCGTTCACAGTGACCGTTAAAGGTGTCACCATAATTTCTGCCAGCAGCGAGCTGCGCTTGGAAGTCAACAAGCCGCGCAATGAAACAACGCCAATTGGCCGGCCATGGTCGTCCACAATATAGGGGTGCTGATTGTTATATTGCTCGAACTCTTCGTCGTCGCTGGCCAGTAATCGCAACACCGCGCCAACGGTTTGATGTTCGGTAAAAGTAAAGGCCTCGGCGCTCATCAATCCGCCGGCGGTGTCATCCTCGTATTCGGCCAGGCGGCGCACATCGGCGGCATCGTCCTTGTCCATTGCCGCCAGAATGGCCTCGGCTTCGTCTTCGTCCAGCTCGCCAATCACGTCGGCCTGAATATCACTGTCCAGTTCGTCGATGATACGAACTGCCTTGGCCGGCTCCAGACGTTCCAAAAGATCAGCGCCGGTCTCGGTTGTCGCTTCTTCCACCAGTTCCGCAGCAGAGCCCGCAGGCAAGATCGCCATCAGCACATCGCGTTGCGCAGGTTTCAGCGCCAGAACTTCGCGCAGCGCTTCGCTGTGGCTAAGGTCTTCGAGCAGACCTGCCAGACGGTCGCCGTCGTTTTGCTCCAGCGCGTCAAGAATCTGGTCTTCAATATCTATCGCGTCGGGGTCAATAACTGCGTCCAAATTCTGTGTCATAGAGCACCTGTTCCTATCGCTGGCGACCAAATCGCCCCGTCAAGTGTCTCAGGGCTGCAAATCCGATGCAAGCGCGAATGCCAACGCTCACAAAAAGGGCCGCCCAAGCGCGCGACCCCATGACCGAATTGCTAAAACCTATCCGGTAAAGCGATTGACGATATTTTCCAGCAGTTCTTGTTTGCCCGATCTGGCAGCAGGATTGATGTTACTGCCCTCGACCCAATCGGCAATCTGATCCAACGTCTGGTTTCCCGCCAACATTTGCTGCGCACCGTCTTGCTGCCATCCTGCATACCGGCCCGCCACAAAATCAGGCAGTGCACCATCCTCGATCATCGCGGCCGCCGCACGTAGCCCCTGAGCACAAACGTCCATGCCACCGACATGCGCAATCAACAGGTCTTCGGCATCAATAGACTGGCGGCGCAGCTTGGCGTCGAAATTGGTGCCGCCAGACGTATAACCGCCGCCTTGCAGAATATGATAATAGGCAAGGGCGACCTCGGGCACATTGTTGGGGAACTGATCCGTGTCCCAGCCCGACTGATAGTCATTGCGGTTCATATCAATCGACCCGAATATGCCCAGCGCATTGGCGGTAGCTATCTCGTGCTCGAAACTGTGACCGGCAAGGATCGCATGGCCCTGTTCGATATTGACCTTGACCTCGCCGTCCAGCCCGTGCCGTTTCAAAAACCCGTAAACTGTGGCCACATCATAGTCATACTGGTGTTTGGTCGGTTCTTGCGGTTTTGGCTCGATCAAAATGGCGCCTTTGAACCCGATCTTGTGCTTGTACTCGACAACCATGTTCAAGAACCGGCC
>CAXMUJ010000127.1:0-7881 GCA_964196455.1 uncultured Myxococcota bacterium
TTCGTAGTGGTCGAGCTGGATCGCGGCAATCTTTCGCGCGTTTTCGAGACGTCTTTTCACAGGTCTCCTCCTTCGAAGTCCTTCATCACCCAGACTATGCCACGTTAAAAAATGCGGACCCTATGTTTCAGTGTTCCAAAAATACTCAAATCCAACAACCGCGCCCGAATCCAGTGCTCAAACCCTAAATCCGCCCCTTAACCCCATAGGTCTGGTCGCGCAAAAACGTCATCAGGCCTTTGGCGTCTTTCTCGTAGCTTTCCAGCACTTCGGCCGGTACCAGTTTACCGATCCGGGGTCCCTGATCCTTGTTCAGCCCGGCCTTAATCTCGTGCAACAGCAAGCTCTGGCGCAGGGTCACCGACAGCAGATTGGCAATTTGATAGACGCGTGAATTCTGGCCCGGATAGTACACCGGCAACACTTGCGCACCGGTTTGGCGGATCATTTTTGCGGTAAACGTCGCCCATTCTGGATCGACCGCCTCGCCGAAATAGGTTTTTGCGGTGGCGACGGTGCCTGCCGGAAACAGCGCAATACAGCCGCCGCTTTTGACATGCTCAATCGCCAGTTTACGGGTCTTGATATTGTTGCGGGCGGCGTTTTCCTCGTGTGGGAAGGAAACCGGCAACAGGTATTTTTCGATCCGGGGCACGTGGCACAGCAACGACCGCGTCAAAATCTTGTAGTCATCGCGGACATGGGAAATCATATGCGCCATGACAATGCCGTCGACCAAACCATGCGGGTGGTTGGACACGATCACCAGCGGGCCGGTTTTGGGAATAGCATCAATTTCGGCCTGCGGCGTCGACAGGCCGATGCCCATCTGGTCCAGCACGGATTTCCAGAAATCGGGGTCGCGGTTTTCGTCGCGCTCCCATGTGCGCACCAGACGCAGCAGTTTAATCCGACCGGTCAGGTTTTCCATCGTTCGGATAAAGGCGCGCTTGTACCAGACCGGAAATGAATTGGCATAGGTCAGATCGCGAGCTTGATACGGTTGATCACCGCCCGTTGCTTCCAGTATTACCGATGTCTGGTCTGCCATTGTCCACCTTACTTGCCTTCGCCAAAGAGGTTATTTACCAAACCCTTTAACGATTGTGCCAGTTTTTCCGCCTCGGGACCACTTGTTTCGACCAAAATGCAGCTGCCTTTTGTGCCACCCAGCATCATTAAGCCCATGATACTGTCGCCTGGAACGCTCATTCCGTCCTTGGTCACTTCGGCCATGGCGTCATGTTGCTCAACAGTTTCGACAAATTTTGCTGAAGCCCGGGCATGCAGACCCTTTTCGTTCTGAATCAAAAGCTCCATCGCTTTGACTGTCCTCCCTTGGCTGATCTTAGCCGATCCCGTTTGCGGAATTTATATATTTGCGCCCGGCGTCCAACGAGGCATTCACAGCCATTTCGATCGGCAGGTTGCGCGATTTGGCGAGCTTGATCAGCAAGGGCAGGTTGGCGCCGTAAACAATCTTGCGGTTGGCGCAATTGCACGCCATCAAACTCAGATTTGATGGCGAGCCGCCAAACATATCCGTGACGACGACAACACCGTCGCCGGTGTCGACTGCATCCGCAGCTTTGCAAATTTCGGTTTGCTTGGACGCACGGTCGCATTCGGCCGCCGTGGCAATTGCGTGAACGCCATCCAGCTTGCCCACTACATGTTCAACCGCGGCAAGATATTCCCGCGCCAGTCTCCCATGTCCAACGATCACAATTCCGATCAAGCTGGTACGCTCCTATTCTTGACGCGCCTTGGCACGTCGCTCCAACTCCCGATGGCGTTTAGACACACGCCACCCCAATTCTGCAAGCGCTTTCGCAAGTTCCTCTGCGACACTTACAGACCTGTGGCGTCCACCGGTACACCCCAGTCCGATACTAAAATGTGACTTGCCCTCGTCACGGTAGGCCGGCAGCAGCATGTCGACCATATCCGACAACTTGTCAAAAAAGGGTTTGTAGCGCGCATCTTGTTGTACATATTCTACAACTGCTTGATCCAAACCAGTTTTTGAGCGCAGAGACTCATCCCAATACGGATTTCTAAGAAACCTACAATCGAGCACCATGTCAATTCCTCTTGGCACGCCACGCTTATAAGAGAAGGATTGAACGTTCACAGCCAGGTATCCGCCGTCCGGACCGCCAAAAACTGTGTCAATTTCAGCACGCAATTCATGCGGCGACAGTTCGGACGTATCGATAAAAACATCCGCGCGATCACGCAGCGACTCCAAAAGCCGCAGTTCGGCCTCGATGCCCTGACGCGGCGTGCCATCGGGCGACAGCGGATGTCTGCGGCGGGTTTCGCTATAGCGCTTGAGCAAGCTGGCGATGTTGCAATCGATAAACAGCAACGACGCGTCATAGCCATCACGAGACCCGACCTGTTCCAGCGCATCCAACACGCCAACCGGTGTAAAATCGCGGGTGCGCACATCAATCCCCAGCGCCAGTGGTCTATTCAGCGGTGGTCCTGACAGCAAACGCGGCAACAATTCCAATGGCAGATTGTCGATAGTCTCAAAGCCCAGGTCTTCGAATGCGTTGATCGCAGTACTGCGTCCGGCGCCCGAGGGGCCGGTCACCAAAACAACATTCAGTTTTTGCACGATGCGTGTCATTGATCCAATTCCGCCTGACGTACAGGCCCAGACAACAGCCACAATTTTGACGCTATAGCTAAACTTGGCAGGTTGCGACCCAAAATCAAGTCAACATCGTTCACGCCAATTTTAACGTGTCGCGGTGGCGGTAGGCGCAGTGTTTCGCAGCGGTCCAGATCAATGACCAGTTTGAGCGTGGTTTGTGCGCAATATGGCCCGCGCAAAATACCCAAGTACCGCGCCTCTATCAGACCTTCGAACCCTGGTTTGCCACGGGCGTGGACGACAGGACCCTCAGTCAGCAACTCGACTTGATCGTCCGACACCAGACGCCCGCCCAGCCCAATAAAATCCAATGATAGCGCCGATTTTCCCCGACCTGATGCGCCGATAATCAACAGGCCCGATCCGTCCATGTCGATACAGGACCCATGCACCCAGCCAGGGATCAGCCGTGTGGTCACGTCGGCAATCCGATCACAAATCGTGCGCCCAGAACTTCGGATGTGGGGTCCCCGTCTATTGCACAGATATTTTCGGCCCAGATCACGCCACCATGTGCATCGACAATCTGTTTCGAGATTGACAGGCCCAACCCGGAATGATCGCCAAATTCGCCCGACGGGCGTTGCGAATAGAACCGCGAGAACACCGTTTCCAAACTGTCTACTGGAATGCCTGGACCGGTGTCTTCGACGGCAACCAATATCCGGTCATCGCGCGACCGGATCCAAAGCCTGACAACGTCATTCCACTCACAAAAGGAGATCGCATTCGACAATATGTTGACAAAGACCTGTGCCAGACGTTCCTCAATCCCGTTGAACAAGATTGGTCCGGCGGGTCGGTCCCACAACAACTCGACCCCCAAAGCGTCGCTTTGGTTGCGGTGAAAGTCGATAATATTTTCCAGCATCTGGGTAAGATCAAAGGGCCGCATTTGCTCTTTGACCAATTCGCCATCCAGACGAGACATGTGGGAAATGTCAGATACTAGCCGGTCCATGCGCTGAATATCATGTTCGATGATTTTCAACATTTTCTCTCGTGACATCTCGGACTCGGTTGCCCGCATCGTTTCGACGGCTGAGCGCAACGACGCCAGCGGGTTCTTGATCTCGTGCGCCACGTCGGCTGCAAACCGTTCGTTCGCCTCGATCCGATCATACAGCGCCGAGGTCATTTCGCGCATCGCCAGCGACAGCCGTCCAATCTCGTCGGGCCGTGTCGCCATGTTGGGAATTCTTAACTTGGCCGGCTCCAGATCACGATACCGCGCCTGCTTGCCTGCTTCTGCGGCTTCGGCCAGATCGTGGATTGGATTGGCAATGGTTTTCGCCAAAACGACCGAGAGGATGATTGACACGCCCAGCGCCAGAATAAAGACCCGCAGAATAACATTGCGGTCTTTGCGAATTATTTCTTCCAGATAACCTTCGAGTGTCGACAGAACCAACACGCCCTCGTGCTGACCGGCGACAATCAACGGCCGCCCGATAGCAAGGATCGAATGGCCTTCGACCGTGGTCTGCTGACGAAAATTATGCGACTTGAACATGACGTCACGCGCCAGAATGGCGGCTATCTCGGATACGTTTTCCGGACGATCAAGGTCATAGGGCTGTCGTACCAGACCGGCAAAATAGGAGCCAACAGACTTCAACCCGGCAAAGGTCGTTCGCAAAACGCCCTTTTGATCCAGATCAGCTCCCTCCGGCAAAGAAGATTTTGTGGCAATCATGACGCCGTCAATTCCATAGACCCTGATTTCCAGCCCTTCTGAAATTGGCAAAGACGATATTACATTGAGCAGGGTTTCAAATTTCTGGTCCGGATCGCTCAACGGTGTCAGATGTGCCGAGGCCAGCCGCACAAACAGGTCGGATTCCAGATACATTGCGGTTTGGCGGTCGCGCAGCGAATTATTCTGGAACTGGCTCAGATACAGAATGCCGGCCATCAGCACACAGAGCGCAACCGTATTGAACGTGATGATACGCTGCGCCAGGTGCGAACCGCGGAACCGCAGAATTCCCGATGCAGACGGGGCCTTGCCAGAACTGTAATCGGTTTGGGCCATGCTGCTATCCTATCGCGAAAACACTCTGGTTTGAAATGCCTGATAGCATCACCACGTGCAAACGCATCCTAGCTCTCGTTATAGCGATACCCGATCCCGTACAGCGTCTCGATCGCTGAAAAATCCGGGTCTATTGCTCGAAATTTTTTGCGCAGACGCTTGATGTGGCTGTCGATGGTCCGATCATCGACATAGACTTGATCATCATAGGCAACATCCATCAACTGATCGCGGCTTTTGACGAAGCCGGGGTATTGCGCCAAAGTTTGCAGCAGCAAAAACTCGGTGACCGTCAAAGAAACATTCGCCGCTTTCCATGTCACTGCATGGCGCAACGGGTCCATCGACAATTCACCCCGTACGATCAGGTTTTTCTTGATCGAAGAGTTCACATCGGCGACGTCGGCGAGCAGCACTTCTTTGCGTCGCAAAATGGCGCGAATGCGCTCGACCAACAAACGTTGCGAAAATGGTTTGGTGACATAGTCATCCGCCCCCATGCGCAAGCCCAGCACCTCGTCGATCTCGTCGTCTTTCGAAGTCAGGAAAATTACCGGGATGTCGGAGCTTTGGCGCATACGGCTTAGCAAGTCCATGCCGTCCATGCGCGGCATCTTGATATCCAATATCGCCATATCTGGCATCTTCTCGTTAAATGCGTTTAACGCCTGAAGCCCGTCATGGAAAGTTGAAACCTCATACCCTTCGGCTTCGAGTGTCAGCGACACCGACGCAATAATGTTCTGATCGTCATCAATAAGGGCAATATGTGTCATGTGCTATCCAGTTTCGGTAATTAATTCCCTCTAACTTGTAGCGAAGGCAGAGTCCGAGAATCAATCTTTAGTTTTGCGACGGCTATTTTGGCTTAAAATGCCCCAGATACTGCCGTTGAACCTAGATCGGAGCACGACCCGGAACTTTGCTGGCTTTGTTAGCGATAACTGTGCGCTATTGGCCCAGTGCAACGATTTAGTTCTTAAATTCGAGGTGTTATAGAACTGTCACATATCATTCTGTGGTGCCGACCAAATAGATGATCGGAATTGTGCCGCAGCATCGGGAAACCGAAGAGTGGTCGCCAAAACCGACCCTGAACAGGAGCGTAAACGATGGAAACTGGTCGCGTAAATCCAGCGCAAACGCTGGAAAAAACTGGCATAAGCGGTCTTGGGACCGTTCACTATAACCTTTTGGAACCTGCATTGATTGAACAGGCGCTTCGCCGCAGCGAAGCAACTCTGGGCAATGGCGGGGCGTTGCTGGTCGATACCGGTGCCTATACCGGAAGGTCCCCCAAGGACAAGTTTGTGGTCGATGAGCCGGCTGTCAAAGATACGATTTGGTGGGACAATAACCCGCCGCTGGATGCAGGCTGTTTCGATCAATTGCATCAGGATATGCTCGCCCATATGCACGGTGGTGAATATTATGTGCAGGACCTCTATGGGGGTGCTGATCCGGCGTATCGCCTGAATGTTCGTATGGTTACCGAGCTTGCCTGGCATTCCCTGTTTATCCGCACCATGTTGCGCCGCCCCGAAGCGGTAGAGCTGGACACGTTCCTGCCCGAGTTTACAGTCATCAACTGCCCAAGTTTCAAAGCCGACCCTGCGCGCCACGGCTGTCGCAGCGAAGTGGTCATTGTCACTTCGTTTGAGCAAAAACTGATCTTGATTTGCGGCACGCAATACGCGGGCGAAAACAAAAAGTCGATCTTTTCGCTGTTGAACTACCTGTTGCCGGACCAAGGCGTTATGCCGATGCATTGTTCTGCCAATCACGCGCTGGACGATCCCGACGACGCGGCGGTGTTTTTTGGCCTGTCGGGCACTGGCAAGACAACGCTGTCGGCTGATCCGAACCGTATTTTGATCGGTGATGACGAGCACGGCTGGTCGGCCAACGGCACGTTTAATTTTGAAGGCGGCTGCTACGCCAAAACCATCAATCTTGATCCCGTAGCCGAGCCCGAGATTTATGCCACCACCGCCAAATTCGGCGCCGTGGTCGAGAATATGGTTTTTGACCCCTATACCAAGGCGCTCGACTTCACCGACGACAGCCTGTCGGCCAATACCCGTTGCGCCTATCCGTTGCATTATATCTCGAACGCGTCGGACAAGGCGCTGGGCGGGCAGCCGAAAAACATCATCATGCTGACCTGCGATGCCTTTGGTGTTTTGCCACCGATTGCGCGGTTAACACCGGCACAGGCCATGTATCACTTTCTGTCCGGGTTTACGTCCAAAGTGGCGGGCACTGAACGCGGTGTGACCGAACCACAGCCGACATTTTCAACCTGTTTCGGGGCTCCGTTCATGCCACGTCGGCCCGAAGTTTACGGCACGATGCTGCGCGATAAAATCGCAGCCGGTGGTGCCACCTGCTGGTTGGTCAACACCGGCTGGACCGGTGGTGCATATGGCTCCGGATCACGGATGCCGATCAAGGCGACGCGGGCTTTGCTGACCGCTGCCCTGAACGGATCGCTGAAAGACAGCGCTTTTCGCAAAGACGCAAACTTTGGCTTTGAAGTGCCGGTCAGCGTGTCCGGCATCGCCGATGTTTTGCTGGACCCGCGCCAGACATGGTCCGATCCGGCCGCCTATGATGCCCAAGCTGCCAAACTGGTTCAGATGTTTTCCGACAATTTTGCCCAATACGAGTCGTATGTGTCCGACGATGTGATGGCCGAACGGGTCATGGCCAGCTAGGACCGGTTACAATTTGATACCGAACAGCCCTGCCATTTGGCGGGGCTTTTCTTTGGCCTTGGGCCATGTGACAATGCGCCTATGAAAACTTTCGCGCTCGTAATATGCCTGATTATATCGTCATGCCAAAAAGATGAAACCGTGTCCGGCCAAACCCAAACCGACGATATCTGGGTTTTGTCGCGCATTGGTGATCTGCCGATCACGACCCGCATAACCATCCGGTTTCCCGAACGAGGTCGCGTCGCGGGTCAGTCACCGTGCAACAGCTATTCGGGCAGCCAAACCGCACCACTGCCGTGGATTTCCTTTGGCCCGATGGCCGTCACCCGCCGCGCCTGTCCTAATCTGGAATTGGAAAGCCGATATTTCAAAGCTCTGACCAACATGGCCTTTGTCGAGACATTGGGCGACAAAATGCTGATGTCTGCAAAGGACGGTACAGAAATGGAGTTTCGACGGAC
>CAXMUJ010000128.1:0-2391 GCA_964196455.1 uncultured Myxococcota bacterium
GAACTGTGTTGTGCGCAAGTCCGCCTTTATTGCCCCCGGCGTTGTTTTGATGCCATCCTTTGTGAATATCGGCGCCTATGTCGACAGCGGCACAATGGTGGACACCTGGGCCACAGTTGGCAGCTGTGCCCAGATCGGCAAGAATGTTCACCTGTCCGGCGGCGTTGGTATCGGCGGGGTACTGGAACCGATGCAAGCAGGGCCGACCATCATCGAGGACAACTGTTTCATTGGTGCGCGCTCCGAGGTCGTTGAGGGCTGTATCGTGCGCGAAGGCGCGGTTCTGGGCATGGGTGTGTTTATCGGCCAGTCTACCAAAATTCTGGATCGCGAGACCGGCACCGTGACTTACGGTGAAGTCCCCGCAGGGTCCGTAGTTGTCGCAGGCTCTCTGCCGTCCAAAGGCGGAGTGAACCTGTACTGCGCTGTGATCGTCAAGAAAGTGGATGCCCGAACCCGCTCCAAAACTTCGATCAACGAGTTGTTGCGCGACTAGTCCGGCGCACGTCAGGGCTGGCAGAGACCGGAAACCATGGCTGAAAATCGTGTTCATTACATTTATACCTTGCTGGTCGAGGTTGGGCGCCGCAAAGGCGACGGCCTGCCCAAAGGTGCGACCGGCGCGGCACTGGTCTGTTATGCATCCGGTGTGACCGAGGCCGAGGCTGTGAACGAAACTGTTGCCTTATTGAAAGCCGCTGAAATGGCACCGCTGGACGTATCCAGCTATGGCACATTGGAAGAACGACAATCCGAGGGTCACGACATAAGCGATGAAGAGGTCGCCCTGATGCGGCGCACCAAAGAAGAAAACTCGGTCGTTGTCGTGCAAGTTACGCCGTTTTTCGACAAATAGGCCGCACCCCGCGTGCTCGCCTTTTGCTGATGAATGGTCTATCGCTGGGCAAAATCAAAGGAACCGATGATGGCAACTGACAGTGTGGGCAACGAATTGAATGACGGCGACACCGTGATGGTGATCAAAGACCTGAAAGTCAAAGGCATTTCCAAGACGCTAAAGCGGGGCAGCCAAATCAAGGGCATCCGCACCACCGGAAATGACGGCCAAATCGAATGCCGGATCGGCAAGTCGACGATTGTTCTCAAGGCCGAATTTATGAAGAAAGTTTAGACCATGCTGACCGCATTCCTGGACTTGGATGGCACGCTGATTGACCCCAAAGTCGGCATCACTACCTCAATCCAATACGCCTTGGAAAAACTTGGCGCCGACGTGCCACATGCCGACGATCTGGAATGGTGCATCGGACCACCCTTGTGGGAAAGTTTTGCCGTGTTGTTGGGTGAAGGAGCCGATCTGGACGAGGCCGTTGCGCTGTACCGTGAACGCTTTACCGAAGAAGGCAAGTTCGAAGCCGACATCTATGACGGCGTCGGCGAGATGCTGATGGACCTGCAGGATATGGGGGTGGCAATCTATCTGGCCACATCAAAACCTCATAGCTATGCGCAGGACATCGTCGAACATTTCGGCATACACGCCTATCTGGACGGGCTGTTCGGGTCCGAGCTGGACGGCGAGCGGTCTGACAAAACGTCGCTTCTGGAGCATGCTCTGGCCGAAACCGGTGCTGATCCGGCCAAATGCTTCATGCTGGGCGACCGACGCCACGACACGTTTGGCGCCAAGAACAACGACATCCTGTCCATTGGTGCGTTATGGGGCTACGGCGAAGCAGATGAACTGCGCACAGCCGAGGCGGACATGCTGATCGGTGCGCCCGAAGAATTGGCCGAAGCAGTGGCGGATGCGTTTCCTGATTTAGAGGCCTAGGCTCAGGCGCACTTACCAGATCTGAACCAAAAACGGCGCCCGTTGCAGGCGCCGCCTTTGGTTCAGAAACTTCCGGTTAAACGTCAAACTGCAGCGGGCTGACTGACTGGAACAAACCGGTTTCGCAAAGCTTGTCCATCGCCACCTGATTTGGGGCGTCGTCCAGATACAGCAACGCAATCGCGTCACCGCCAGCTTCGCTTCGGCCAAGGGTAAAGTTGGCAATGTTCACGCCGTTTTCACCCATGGTTTTGCCCAAAGCACCGATAATACCGGGCACATCGTCATTGGTTGTATAGAGCATGTGCTCGCCAATTTCAGCGTCAATGTTGATGCCCTTGATTTGAATAAACCGGGGCTTGCCGTCGGTAAAGACGGTTCCAGCAATCGACCGCTCGCGGTCGGCGGTTTTAACAGTCAGTTTGATATAGCTATCAAAGACACCGGTTTTTTCCTGAGTCGTCGACGAGACCTTGATGCCGCGCTCATGTGCGATCACCGGTGCCGACACCATATTCACATCCGAATCCTGTGCCTTCATCACACCGGCGATTGCCGCAGATCCCAGCGCCTTGGTATTCATATCGGCAACTTTG
>CAXMUJ010000129.1:0-11121 GCA_964196455.1 uncultured Myxococcota bacterium
GACGGCGGCTGATCATACTCTAAAACGGTCCTTTAAGACCAAGCCCATACCGATCCAGCCGCCACCATTACCCGCCAAAATTGGCTTGGCGGGCAATGGCTCAATCTTTGCAGATCGATGGAGAAAACATAAGACAAGCCCAGAGTGTGAATTCGTTTTTCGTGCTGCGTGCGCGCGCAGCACGATTCCTGTTTTAGCAGCGTCTTATCAGATAATGTTAAACGACTGGAGGAAAGCGGTCGTTGGTGAATTCGAACGCGAAACCAAAACTAGCATGTCTGACCCTCGTATAACTTAAAGCCAAGATCGACGGTACGCACATTGCTTTCTGAATGGTCATTGCTTGGGAGCGAAATGAACTTTCCAGCCTGCTTGCCCATCTCGTATCGCGGTGTTTCGATGGTGGTCAAACGCACCGGCAACGCATCTAGAAAGGGCAAACCATTGAATCCTGCCAAAGCTATATCTTCGGGCATCCGAATGGCTTTTGATAAACAGTGCATGATGCCGCCCGTCGCCAAATCATCGTTGGAATAGTAGATCGCGTCGGGCCGATCCCGTCGTGACAGGATTTCAGATGTCATCCGGCGTCCTTCCAGCATTGACGATGGGTTGGCGCTGACATCCTCGGACAACATGGTTGCGCCTGCCTCGCGTAAAGTCTGTCGAAACCCTTCAAGCCGCTTGCCCGCCCGCAAATCGCGCCCACTGTGGCTTCCAGCATAGACAAAACGCCGATGACCTTTTGCGAGCATGTGTTTTGCAGTCGCTATTCCTGCCTCAGTTTGAGAAAGCCCAATCGCCACTGAAATAGGCGTACCATCAATATCCATGATCTCGACCACGCGGACACCTGCAGCATCGATTGCTTTTCGCGTAATGTCAGAATGTTCCAGACCGGCAAGGATTATTCCCGAGGGCCGCCAGGACAGAAGATCGCGCACCAAAGCGTCCTCTTTATCCTGTGAATATTCTGTCACACCAAAGACAGGGCGGCACCCTTCATTTGTCAGTGCGTCGGTAATCCCACTAAGAACCTCATTAAAAACGGAGTTTCCCAAAGTCGGCAGGACAACCGCAATCAAAGGCGTTTTTTCAGACCTAAGACCGCGCGCAAGACGGTTCTGGACATAGCCAATTTCCTCTGCAGCCGATGTGACTCGGTCGCGGACTTTTTTGGAAATATAGCCCTTGTCGTTCATGACGCGTGAAACGGTCATCTGGCTCACGCCTGCCTTGTCTGCGACGTCGTCCATGGTTGGGCGCGTACTTTTATTAGTCATTGAAGGCCTGCCTCGCAATAATTGAATCGGGTAAACGAAGGATGATCTTGACAGGTGTTTACGTAAACATGTATCACAAGTTCAATATGTTTACGTAAACATATTGCGAAAATGATGAAATGGGAGGATTTCAAATGAAAAAACTGCTTTTGGGAACAGCATTTGCTGCAATTGCTTCGACGTCTGCTTACGCAGAGACATACCGCGCAGAATGTTTTGCGCCCGCGCCGGGCACGGGAACAATTCAAGGCGTTGCCGTCGACGGCCCCTACAAAATAGCGTTTGTGAATGGATTTGCTGGCAACGATTGGCGCATTGCGGCAATTCAAGCGTCAAAGGCTTGGGCCGCGCGTCCGGAAAACGCGGCAAACATCGAAGAATTCACAGTCGTGTCGGTGGGCAACGATAGTGCCGCACAAATTGCTGCGATTGATAACTTTATCGCCGCTGGATATGACGCCATTACCTTTATCGCCGTGAATCCAAGTGCATTTGAACCCGTTATTCGCCGCGCAGAGCGTGCTGGAACGGTGTTGGTCCCCTTTGACAACGTGCTTGATACAGACCGGATTGTTCAGATCAACGAAAGCCAATTGGAACTTGGACGCCTTAAGGCGCAGACAGTGATGGACGAGCTTGGCGGCACAGCCAGCAAAATCCTGATGGTCAACGGCCTGCCGGGCAATGCCACCGATCGCGACCGTCGCCTCGGGATGATGAGCGTGCTCGAAAACGTTGAAGGTCTTGAGATTGTCGAAGTGGTTGGCAACTGGGACACCGGCACCAGCCAGAAAGTTGTCGCCGATGCGCTTGCGACACACGGGCAATTTGATGCGGTTGTATCCCAGCACGGGTCTGCCGGTACGATCAACGCAATGCAGGCCGCAGGTCATCCGATCGTGCCCATGGGCGTTGACGGCGAAAACGGTGTGCGCATCCTGATGGATGAGTTGGGTATCCCCGGCATCTCCGCGGCGCAAGCACCTGCCATGTCCTCAGTCGCACTGGAAGCTGCGGTTGCATTGCTGCAAGGGAATGAACTCCCACAGACTGTGTTCCTGCCAATTCCGCAGGTCATGGCGGGCGATCTTGAGGCGGGGGTAAACTACTTCCCTGATCTGCCAAAATCGTTCAACACTGGCACAGGCTTTCCGGATTGTTTTGCGCCCTTCACGCCTGAAGAGTTGCTTGGCCAAAGCGCTGACGATTCCTAAATCCAACCGCAAACACTCACCCGGCGGCACCTGATGTCGCCGGGTTCACTTACCTTTTGCTGTCAGGTGGATGTTCCCATGGCCAGATCAAAAACAGCCATGGTGCGCTTATCAGGTGTCTCTAAAATCTATGGTGCGACCAAGGCACTATCCGAGGTTGATTTTGCCTGCTTTGGCGGAGAGATCCACGCGATCCTCGGCGAAAACGGCGCTGGTAAATCGACTCTCATGAAGCTTGTGTCAGGCGTTATTCAACCTACGATGGGCGAAATTCAGATCGACGGAAGCCCTGCACAATTGATGTCGCCTGCCGACGCGATGTCACGCGGGCTGATTTGTATGTTTCAAGAGCTTTCGCTGGTGCCAGACCTGACGGTGCGCGAAAACCTTATGCTTGGTGCCCCCGGAACCGGATTGGGTCGGCTGGATCAAACCGTAGTTGCGCGTGCGCAAGATATCCTGACCAAGATTGACGGCGGGGCGATCCGGATGAAGGCGCGGGTTGCCGACCTTACGCTGGCCGAAAGCCAGCAAGTTGAAATTGCCAAAGCGTTGTCACGAAACCCGAGGCTGTTGATCTTGGACGAAGCCACATCTGCGCTGAACGCGTCAGTGGTTGAAAAAGTATTTCACCTGATCAGGGCAGAGCGCGACCGCGGCGTCGGGGTTTTGTTCATTTCTCACAGGTTTCACGAGATTGAAGCCCTGGCGGATCGGATTTCGATTTTTCGCAACGGATCCCACGTCGAAACATTTGACAATGGCGCATATGACTATGGGGCCATCATTAGCAAAATGGTAGGACAACGGATCGATGATTTATTTCCACCAAAACCTGACACTGATCCGGACGCCAAAGAGGTTATCGCGATTAATGGGTTTGGCTGGGGTGAGCGTTTGCATGATATCTCGATCACGTTGCGCAAGGGGCAAATCACAGGCCTTGGCGGGCTAGACGGCCAAGGTCAGGGCGATGTTCTACACGGTCTCTTTGGTTTACTGAAAGGCACGCGCGGCAAATGCGTTATGGGGGGGCAGAATATTTCTATCACCCATCCCAAAAAGGCAAAATCCCCTGAACTTGCGATCGCGTTGGTTCCGGAGGATCGCAAAACCGAAGGCTTGATCATGGATCAAAGCATCGCGCACAATCTAGAACTCGCAGCACTTGGTGTTAATGGGATCGACGCAGGTAACGCCAGCATCTACCAACCGTTTCTGGACGCGCTGGAATTGAAATGTGACAGCCTTGATCAGACGATCTCTGAATTGTCTGGCGGCAATCAGCAAAAGGTAGCCCTGACCAAATGGCTTGCACTGGGCCCGCGCTGCATGTTGCTGGCGGACCCAACGCGCGGAATCGACGTCAAAACCAAGACCCAAATCTACGCCCTGCTGCGCAAGCTTGCGGATAGCGGTGTCGCGATCTTGTTGTTGTCAACCGACTATGAAGAATTGATCCATCTTTGCGACGAAACACATATTTTCTACGATGGTCGCATCGTCCAGCACCTGTCCGGTGCCGACATAACCGCCGAAAATATCATTGCCGCGTCGTTAAATATGCACGGCACGTCAACGGGGACGGAGGGCGCACATCATGCGTGATCTCTTGCGTTCAAACCAACGTGAGGCCTTTGCCATTCTAGTTCTGGCGGTCTTGGTGACGTTCTACCTTGCGACGCATCCGGCGGGTCCGACGACCTATGTTATGACGATCTGGGCAAATCAGGCCCTAATCCTCGCTCTTGCGGCAGTCGCACAATTCTTTGCCGTGATTGTACGCGGAATTGATCTGTCTGTTGGGGCCGTCATGGCGCTGACCAACTGTGTGGCGTCATACCTTGTTATCGGGTCCGGCTTCGATATGGCTTTCGGCATCTTGATCGTCTTGCTGGTTGGCGCGGGGTGCGGCCTGTTGAACGGGCTGCTGGTGGTCTACGGACGCATCCAACCCATCGTTGTCACCTTGGCCACGGCATCGCTTTTTGTCGGCGTCGCACTGCTTTTACGTCCAACACCGGGCGGTCAAATTGACTATGATCTCGCCGATGCAATGACACTTGATTTCTTGGGCATACCGACAGCGCTGATTATCACGGCAGCCATCATCGGGCTGATCTGGGTGCCACTGCGGCGCAGTGGACTGGGGCTTGGACTTTATGCTGTTGGATCATCCGAACAAGCAGCGTTCCAATCCGGTATGCCTGTTGCCAAAATTCGTTTGGCATCCTTTGCATTGGGGGGCTTTTTTGCAGGTATGGCTGGGCTCTACTTCAGTTTCATCACAACGACCGGCGACGCCGGGATCGGGCCAAACTTTACGCTGAATTCAATCGCTGCGGTCGTGCTCGGCGGCGTCGCCTTGCGCGGCGGAGTCGGTACCCTGTCAGGAGCAATAGTCGGAGCGTTTATCCTCAAGACGATCGGCGCATTGATGTTTTTCTCGGGGCTTCCGCCGCTTGCGCAACCTTTTGTCGAAGGGCTGATCCTTGCCACGGCAATTGCCATTGGCGGCGCTGATGTTCTGCGCGTTAAAAATCGGCTGGAGGTCTTTGGACGATGAATTCTTTTGCACACCGCATACCAAGTGTTGACAGCTTGGTGCCCTACGCAGGGACGATCCTTTTAATCCTGGGTGGAAGTATCTTTTACCCGCGAATCCTTGGGTTTGAATATCTCACGCAGCAGCTACAGATTTCTGCGTTCCTTGGGCTTTTGGCGCTTGGGGCAACGTTGGTCATTCTGCTTGGTCATATCGATTTGTCGGTTCCATGGATACTAGGCGGGGCGGCGATTGTGTCCACATCTTTAGCAGGCACCGGTGATCCATTTCTGACGGCAATCGCCATTCCAGGGGCCCTTCTTTTTGGCGCAGTGATCGGCATTGTAAACGCGGTTGGTGTCGCCATTTTGCGAATTCCATCGATGGTCTGGACTTTGGCGGTTAATTCAATGTTGCTCGGCGTAGCGGTTCTGAACACCGGTGGCTTCAACCCCAAGGGAGAAGCAAGCGAAACCATGATCTGGCTTGCGACGGGAAAACTGGCGGGTATTCCGGCGGCGTTTCTTGTGTGGATGGCCATGGCCGCCGCGATGGCGTTGCTTTTGAATCGCTCAGGCTTTGGACGGTATTTATCGTCGATTGGATACAACGAAAAAGCAACGTTCCTGTCGGGCGTGTCCACGCCCTCGGTTATTTTTGCGGCCTTTGCGATTGCGGGTGTGTGTTCGGCCTTTGGGGGTGTGCTGTTGGCGGGCTACGCAAATCAGGCCTATCAATCCATGGGTGATCCATTCTTGTTGCCGACGATCGCGGCGGTCGTCATTGGCGGCACATCAATTTTGGGCGGTCGCGGCAGTCTTGTCGGCACAATCGGTGGCGTGCTGTTCATAACAATTTTGACGTCCATTCTATCCGTCATGCAAATCTCGGATGCATGGCGTAACATCATCTTTGGTGTGATCATTCTGGCGATGTTGCTGCTTCAGACCCTGCGCAAAAAGGCCGCTTGATATGGACGCATTCTATGAAAGCTTCGACGACCGTTTCGCGGATATGGTCGATATCCACCAGCCGCCCGAACAGATCGTGCGCGGGTGCACGTGGACCGAAGGGCCTGTCTGGCTGAACGACACACTTTATTTCAACGACATTCCCGCGAAGCGCATGATGAAATGGCGCAAGGACCGACAGGCAAGCATCGCCCTTGAAAACAGCGAATTTGCTAACGGCAACACAGCGGATGGTCAGGGCCGTATGGTGTCGTGCGAACACGGCGGGCGGCGCGTCATTCGGCGGCTTGATCCCGAGGACGCGCAGGCGGTCGAGGTCATTGCCGATAGCTATCATGGCAAGCGCTTGAATTCGCCGAACGATGTTGTTGTCAAATCAGATGGCTCCGTGTGGTTCACCGATCCACCTTACGGGATCAACTCTGACGTCGAAGGCTACCCGGCCGACAGCGAAATCGGTGGATGTTACGTTTTTTGTGCATCACCAGATGGGGCGCTGACTGCTGTTGCCACAGATTTTGACAAACCAAATGGATTGGCGTTTTCGCCAGATGAAACCCGACTCTACATCGCTGACTCCGGGGCCATTCGCGGGGCCAGTTATCCGGGGATCGACTATGAATTGCCGCATCACATCCGTGTTTTTGATGTGGACGGCACCACGTTATCAGGCGGGCGCATTTTTGCGGAAATCATGCCCGGCGTCCCTGATGGTTTCCGTGTTGATCATGCTGGGTTGATCTGGACCAGTGCGATGGACGGTATCCACTGCCTTGATCCTGCAGGGCAGTGTTTGGGCAAGATCAGGCTTCCAGCGCAGACCTCCAATATTTGCTTTGGTGGAAAGTCTGGGACAGACATGTTTATTACATCTTCAGATTCCGTCTGGTGGGTGCGTTCAAATCGTACCGATGCAGCGCATATTCGCAAATCGCAATTTCACACCCAATAGGAGCACGCCACATGCAAAAGAAGATCGCGGTTATTGGTTTGGGGTCTATGGGATATGGCATGGCGCAGTCGCTGCTGCGTGCAGACCATTTGGTCCACGGCTACGACATTAACCCCAAAACGACGACACGTTTTCAGGTCGAAGGTGGCAGCATTGGTGCATTGACCGACGTCGCCCCAATCTTTGACGCGGTTGTCGTGGTTGTCCTGAATGCTGCCCAGACAGAAAGCGTTCTGTTTGGTGCGGATGGGGTTGTGGGGATGCTGAAACCCGGCGCGGTCGTTGTGGCCTGCGCGACAGTTGCGCCTGATTTTGCGCGCCAGATGGCGGCAAAATGCAATGCGGTCGGCGTGCATTATCTTGATGCGCCGATTTCCGGTGGATCCGTCAAGGCAAGTCAGGGCGCGCTAAGTATCATGGCCTCTGGCACCCACGACGCCTTTGCCGCCGCCCGCCCCGTTCTGGACGCCACAGCCGCGACTGTTTTCGAACTGGGCGATAGCGCGGGTGCAGGGTCGGCGATGAAAGCGGTCAATCAGCTTCTGGCAGGTGTGCACATCGCGGCCATGGCCGAAGCGATGACATTCGGGATGACCCAAGGGGTCACGCCTGCACAATTCGTTGAGGTGATCAGCAAATGCGCTGGCACATCCTGGATGCTGGAAAATCGCGCACCGCATATTGTGGCAGGCGATTACACGCCACATTCCTCGGTCGATATCTGGCCCAAGGATCTAGGCATTGTCTTGGATGTTGCGAAATCAGCCAAGTTCGGAGCACCTCTGACAGCCGCCGCCCTGCAACAGTTCCTGGCCGCGTCAGGATCTGGTCTGGGGTCTGAGGACGACGCTGCTGTCGCCAAAGTTTATGCGCGCAATGCGGGCTTGACCCTGCCGGGGGACAGCTGATGTTGCTGGGCTGCATTGGAGACGATTTTACCGGATCTTCTGATCTGGCAAATACCTTGTCAAAACAGGGCATGCGGTGTGTGCAATATACCGGCGTGCCGTCAGAACCGGCGCAACCAGATGTCGAAGCAGGCGTCATTGCCCTCAAATCACGCTCAATCGACCCGCGGGATGCGGTGCGCCAATCCTTGGCAGCACTGACTTGGCTGCAAGAGCAGGGCTGTGAACAGTTCTTTTTCAAATACTGCTCAACGTTTGATTCTACGGCCAAAGGCAATATCGGCCCCGTGGCGGATGCTTTGGCCGATGCGTTAGACGCGCATAAGGTTATCGTCTGCCCAGCGTTCCCTGGAACCGGACGTTCAATCTACCAGGGACATCTTTTTGTTAATGATACCCTGTTGAACGAAAGCGGTTTGCAAAACCATCCCCTGACGCCGATGACGGACCCTGACATTCGCCGTTGGCTGGCACCGCAAACCCGGCACAGCGTAGGCCATGTGGATGCAAAGGCGGTGCTGGCTGGCACACAAGCCATCAAAGATGCACTGACCGCAGAGCATGACGCAGGCAGACGTCTGATTGTCGTTGATGCCTTGCGCGATGAAGATCTGTTGCACATCGGGGCAGCCGCGGATGGCCTGCCCCTGATCACTGGCGGGTCCGGCGTGGCACTGGGGCTGCCGCGCAACTTTGCCAAGCGCGGTCAGATCGCCGGAACCGGGAACGGCTGGCGCGGAGAACCCGGCAAATGCGTCGTCCTGTCAGGGTCCTGTTCAAACGCGACGCGGGCACAAGTCGCCCTGCACAGCAAGACCAATCCGTCCTTCGAGATCGACGCCGCTGATGTGATCAACGGCATCTTGCGCGAGCAAGCAGTCGCGAAGTGGCTCATGGAGGCAGACGGTATACCATTGGCATATAGTTCGGCTGATCCAGTAATCGTCGCGGACATCCAGAACCAATTTGGGCGAGAAAAAAGCGCCGAGGCGCTGGAGGCCTTCTTTGCTGAGGTTTCGCGCCAACTGGTCGCGGCGGGTATCCGCAAGATACTGACAGCGGGGGGCGAAACATCAGGTGCGATTGTAGAAGGATTGCAATTGACCACTCTTGAGATCGGGCCAGAGATTGATCCCGGTGTTCCCGCCTTGCGCGCAAGCGATACGTTGGTCATTGCCCTGAAGTCCGGCAACTTTGGTGGACCCGATTATTTTAAGAAGGCCGCAGATATACTCGGGAACAACGCATGACAGAAACAGCACAACGAGAACTGATTTGCACTCTGGCGAAGTCGATGTTTGATCGTGGGCTGACTGGGGGATCCACGGGAAATATCTCTGCGCGGACCGAAGATGGCGGCTTGCTTGTCTCACCAACAGGCACAAGCTTTGGCCGCCTTGATCCCGCACGGCTGTCGCGTTTTGACAGCAACGGACGTTTGATCGATGGCGATCCGCCGACCAAGGAAATACCTCTGCACGCCGCCTTCTATGACACGCGCAGCACGGCCGGCGCTGTCGTGCATCTGCATTCATGTCATGCCGTCGCGCTGTCGTTGCTTCCTGACGTGGACGCGGATAACTTTCTGCCCCCGCTCACGCCCTATGCCATTATGAAACTTGGCAGAGTCCAAATGCTTCCGTTTTTTCGGCCCGGTGATCCTGCAATGGGACAGGCCGTGCGCGGCCTTGCGGGCAAGCGCAGCGCCGTGATGCTTGCCAATCATGGGCCTGTGGTGGCTGGCAAAGACGTTGAAGCGGCCTGCAACGCGATCGAAGAACTGGAGGACACCGCACGATTGGCCATGATGATGCAGGGTATGCGCGCACGGCAACTAACGCCTGCGCAGATCACTGATCTGGTGACGCATTTTGATGTGGAGTGGGATGGATGACAAAGTTTTCGGCCAATCTTGGGTTTCTTTGGGCTGAGTTGCCCCTGCCTGCTGCAATCAATGCCGCAAAGGCCGCTGGATTTGACGCCGTCGAATGCCACTGGCCCTATGAGTGCCCGCCTGAAGACGTAAAGGCCGCATTGGAGGCCACTGGACTGGTCATGCTGGGCTTGAACACCAGACGCGGCGATGTGAAAAACAATGAAAACGGCCTGTCCGCGCTGCCAGATCGCACCACTGAGGCACGCGCGGCTATTGACGAGGCGCTGAACTATGCCGTTGCGATCAACGCCCGTTCGATCCACGTCATGGCGGGTTTCGCACAAGGCGCGGTGGCCCACGACGTCTTTGTCGCTAATCTGCGTTATGCTTGCGATGCGGCCGCTCCACACGACATCAAAATCTTGATTGAACCGCTCAATCGTTACGACGCGCCAGGCTATTTCCTTGGGACAACTGATCAGGCAAGGGACATCATTGTACAGGTTGGAAAAACCAATATCGCGCTGATGTTTGACTGTTACCATGTGCAACTTACGGAAGGTGATCTGAGCCATCGCATTGCTGATCTGCTGCCGATTATCGGGCATATTCAATTTGCATCGGTCCCAGATCGCGGCGCACCGGACGACGGTGAAATCAACTATCCCTACATATTCGAAGTCATTTCCGGGTTGGGCTTCCACGGACCGCTCGGTGCGGAATACAAACCCAAAGGACCGACAGAGAAAACGCTCACATGGTTGCCGGGTTATTCGCAGTAGCACATGTCTTGCAATCCCATTTTATAGTGATCGGCAGAACAACAAATACGAACAATTATGATAGTAACAGAACTGTCAATCGATTGCTTCTCTCAGACTGCGCTTAAGTGAGCCTTGATATGCGGCAGAATTTTACGCGCCTTTCGATGATCACATCGCCGTATCAGGCCGCGCAACCAGTCGTCACTTCCGCATGGGCAAAAGTGAAGTGCTCAACTGCTCAACCGCAGATTGGCCCTCACGAATGACATGGTGTGTCTGTGGGTGCCGCTCTCCTGGGGCAGACGAGGTACAGTATACTGGCCTCATTGAAGCAACCACAACGTATGAACCGCGTGCTTAAAGCATTCGCACCGCATTGCGCAGATAGCGGACTTCCAAGAACACTTGCCGCAAGGCTTCGTAAGTCAGGATTGCAGGTGGGCGACGTAAGTTATTTTTCCATCGTGAATTTAGTTTCCACCATTTGGTTTAAACCCTCCGTCTTCCAGACGGACAAAGAAATTCAAAGGTGCGCCGGAGGCGCTCAGTTAAGAAAAGGCAGTTTCAACTGCCTCTGTTGATCCCACCAGCTTCAGCTGGTGGTGGTT
>CAXMUJ010000130.1:0-11103 GCA_964196455.1 uncultured Myxococcota bacterium
GACGATGCAATTGCGCAGGCGATTGCGGTGATAAAAGCTGAAAAGAGCAGTAGAATTGAAGGGGTGTAGTGGGCATCCCGACCAAGGGAACTTATTCCAAGAAAACGCTGTTTTTCTGGTTTGTCCTGACAACAGCATGGACGCGTATTCTGTACCGCTTTCTGATTGAGCCTGCGAGGTTTGAACCGCAACATCTGGTCTGGGCCGCATGGATATTGCCACTGGGCGGCGTCGGGTTGCTGGCGTGGATCGTGATGTTTTTTCGCGAAGTTTCGCGGAATGGGGCGGGCGGTTCGAGTGATTGAGGTGAGTGGATTTTGGCACCTACTTGCTATTGAATTGTTAATTGACCGAAGCGGCTATGAGTTGGTTTTAAGCGAAGATGACAAGTTTGATGATCTGATAGTCGACGTGGCGAGTGGCGCGATTGCGTTTGAGGGATTGGTGGTTTGGTTTAAGGAGCGGTTGGTTCGATGAAGTTAACAGTTCCGAAATTCGCCGAGCTGCTTGAAAGAAGGCCCTTCCTTACTCTATCGCTAACTATTGTTTCTTATTTTTTATTGGCAGAATTCATCCTTTGGTCGGTCCTTCTATTTGATGAACATGCAAAGCTCGTGGCATTCTCGTTTCTGCAAACATCGTTTTGGGAACGTCGCTGATGCAAACCTCCCCCCTTGCGACTCCCCCAAAAACCCATTATACGCGCAGGTATCGCGGAAAGCGGCGGCGGATATAACGTCAGAAGGGTGAGCAGGGCTGGAGTATTCCGGCCCTTTGTGTGTTTGTTGCACACCCTTTCGTGCCCGTGATGTAACGAAACCCAAGACCCGCGGATCCAACCGTGCGGCCCGAAAAAAACGCAATAAAGGAAACTGTTTATATGTGCGCAAAAGCGACTATGGAAGACTTCGAAGCCCTATTGGCTGAGAGCTTTGAAATCGACACACCCGACGAGGGTTCTGTTGTAAAAGGCAAGGTTATCGCGATCGAAAGCGGCCAAGCCATCATCGACGTAGGCTACAAAATGGAAGGTCGCGTCGATCTTAAAGAATTCGCAAACCCCGGCCAAACCCCCGAAATCGAAGTGGGTGACACTGTTGAAGTGTACCTCGAGCGTGTTGAAAACGCCCGTGGTGAAGCTGTTGTCTCGCGCGAGAAAGCTCGCCGCGAAGAAGCCTGGGATCGTTTGGAAAAAGCCTACGAAAAAGAAGAGCGCGTCGAAGGCGCAATCTTTGGCCGCGTCAAAGGTGGCTTTACCGTGGATCTGGGGGGCGCTGTTGCCTTCTTGCCCGGGTCACAGGTTGATGTGCGCCCCGTGCGCGATGCCGGCCCGTTGATGGGTCTGTCGCAGCCGTTCCAAATCTTGAAAATGGACCGTCGTCGCGGCAACATCGTTGTCTCGCGTCGTGCTATCCTTGAAGAGAGCCGCGCAGAACAGCGTGCGGAAATCGTGGGCAAACTGGCCGAAGGTCAAACTGTTGACGGTGTGGTCAAGAACATCACAGAATACGGCGCATTTGTCGATCTGGGCGGTGTGGACGGACTGTTGCACGTCACCGACATGGCATGGCGCCGCGTCAACCACCCCTCCGAGATCCTGGCCATTGGCGAAACCGTCAAAGTTCAGGTCATCAAGATCAACAAGGAAACGCACCGCATTTCGCTTGGTATCAAGCAACTGCAAGACGATCCTTGGGGCGATGTCGAAGCCCGCTATCCACTGCAAACCGTGCACACTGGCCGCGTGACCAACATCACCGACTATGGCGCATTTGTAGAACTGGAAGCCGGCGTCGAGGGTCTGGTTCACGTGTCCGAAATGTCTTGGACCAAGAAAAACATCCACCCGGGCAAAATCGTTTCCACGAGCCAAGAAGTCGAAGTTATGGTTCTGGAAATCGAAACCGCCAAACGTCGCGTATCGCTGGGCCTGAAACAAACTCAGGGCAACCCATGGGACGAGTTCGCCAAGAACTTCCCAACAGGTACAGAAGTCGAAGGCGAAGTCAAAAACATCACCGAGTTCGGTCTGTTTGTTGGCCTCGAGGGCGAAATCGACGGCATGGTTCACCTGTCCGATCTGGACTGGAACCGGTCCGGCGAAGATGCGATCCAGGACTACACCAAAGGCGACATGGTCAAAGCTGTCGTCTCGGATGTTGATCCAGAGAAAGAGCGCATCTCGTTGTCGATCAAAAATCTGGATGGTGATCCGTTCGTTGACGCCACAGCCGGTGTCAAACGCGGTGCAGTTGTAACTGTTGTTGTGTCCAAAATCGAAGACGGCGGCATCGAGGTCGAATATGATGGCATGAAATCCTTCATCCGTCGGTCCGATCTGGCGCGTGACCGTGCCGATCAACGCCCAGAGCGTTTCTCGGTTGGTGACAAGATTGATGCCCGCATCACCAACATCGACACCAAAACACGTCGATTGGGTCTGTCGATCAAGGCACGCGAAATTGCCGAGGAAAAAGAAGCCGTACAACAATACGGGTCTTCGGACTCCGGCGCATCGTTGGGCGATATCCTGGGTGCAGCATTGAAAAGCCAGGACGACTGATCGTTAACGCGTTGAGATTATGAATTGATTTGCGGCGTCTCATATCGGGGCGCCGCAATTCGTTTGGGCTGCGAATTCGGGTGCGAATCACCCTGTTACCGGGTGTCTTTGCCAAAGCGGTGCTGCCAGATGTTGGCGCGCAGAGCTCGACCTAACCTTGTTGTTGATGATTTTCTTTACCACTTTTAAAACTTTAAGTGCTGAAAAGGGCAAAATGGGACGTTGGCTCTATTCCCAGAACCTGAATTTTCTGCAATTATCAAAATACTAAAAGTGGAACGTCGCTTTGAAGAAGGGAGTCATTTATGATTAGATCCGAATTGGTTGAAAAAATTTCGGAAGAAAACCCACATCTGTATCAACGCGATGTGGAGCGTATTGTCGGTACAATATTTGACGAGGTAATTGCCGCCATGGCTAATGGCGATCGTGTCGAGCTGCGCGGGTTCGGTGCATTTTCGGTCAAAAAGCGCGATGCGCGACGCGGCCGCAATCCACGCACGGGTGAATCTGTGCCTGTGGATGAAAAACACGTCCCGTTTTTCAAAACTGGAAAACTGTTGCGGGATCGGTTGAACAACCGCTAATTCCAGACTAGATATAAGGCGAACCCATCGTTGTCCGAGGTCGTCATGCGGTACCTGCGCTATCTGTTTTTGTCCGTTATTGGAATTTTACTAATCACCCTTGCACTGGCTAATCGCCAGATGGTGACCCTACGGCTGTTGCCCGAAGAGTTGGCCGCGGCGGTGAACTTGTCCGGCGCACTGACGCTGCCGCTGTTTCTGGTTATTTTTGCCGGTATTGTTGTCGGCCTGTTCATCGGGTTTGTCTGGGAATATCTGCGCGAATTCAAACACCGCCATGCCCTGTCGAAAACCGGACGCGAAGTGACCAAGCTGGAACGCGAAGTCAAACGTCTTAGGGGACAATCGGGCGAAGACAAGGACGATGTTCTTGCTCTGATCGAGTGATCTTGTGATGCGCGTTAAAATCTGTGGCTTGTCTGAGTTTGACAGTCTGGCATCCGCAGTCACCGCAGGTGCGGCCTTTATTGGCTTTAATTTTTTCGAAAAATCACCACGTTATGTAACGCAGGACCTTGCGCAGCGATTGGCATTGTCAGTGCCGGTTGGTGTGTGCAAGGTGGCCCTGACAGTCAATGCCAGCGACGCGGAGCTGGACCAGATTGTAGATAAAATTCCCACCGATATGTTGCAACTACACGGGTCCGAAACACCGGACCGATGTGCCCAAGTTCGCGAAAAATTCGGGCTGCCGGTGATGAAGGCTGTGGGGATCGCCGACGCGGCTGATTTGGCCCAGATTAACGACTATGCCAGCGTCTGTGACCAGTTGTTGGTTGACGCGAAACCGCCGAAAAATGCCGACCTGCCGGGGGGCAACGGGCTGACGTTTGACTGGCGCCTGATTGCGGGGCGCCGCTGGGCGGTTCCGTGGATGTTGGCAGGTGGCCTTACGCCAGATAATGTCGCAGAAGCCGTTCGCCTTACAGGTGCAAAACAAGTAGACGTATCGTCAGGCGTGGAATCAGCGCCCGGTGTCAAGGACGCAGCCAAGATTGCACGGTTTATCCGTGCCGCTCAGGGAGAGTAGAATGCCATCAGAGATGTTGAACAGCTTCAAGTCGGGACCTGACGAACAGGGTCGTTTTGGTGATTTTGGCGGACGTTTTGTGTCAGAAACCCTGATGCCCCTGATCCTTGATCTGGAGGCCGAGTATGAAAATGCCAAAACCGATCCGACGTTCTGGGCCGAGATGGATTACCTGTGGAAATATTATGTGGGCCGTCCGTCGCCGCTGTACTATGCCGAACGTCTGACCGAAGAATTCGGCGGCGCGAAAATCTACCTCAAGCGTGACGAGCTGAACCATACCGGCGCGCATAAAATCAACAACGTTCTGGGTCAGATCCTGTTGGCACGCCGCATGGGTAAGACCCGGATTATTGCGGAAACCGGCGCCGGTCAGCACGGCGTTGCGACTGCTACGGTCTGCGCGCGTTTTGGTCTGAAATGTATTGTCTACATGGGGGCACATGACGTGGAGCGCCAAGCCCCCAACGTGTTTCGGATGAAACTGTTGGGTGCCGAAGTCATCCCCGTAACCAGCGGGCGCGGCACTTTGAAAGACGCGATGAATGACGCGCTGCGCGACTGGGTGACCTATGTTGACGAGACATTTTACTGCATCGGCACAGTTGCCGGACCGCATCCTTATCCGGCGATGGTTCGCGATTTCCAGTCGATCATCGGTAAGGAAACCAAGGAACAGATCCTGGAACAAGAGGGCCGTATACCCGATTCCCTGGTCGCGTGCATCGGTGGCGGGTCAAATGCCATGGGGCTGTTCTATCCGTTTCTGGACGACGCCAATGTGCGCATTATCGGTGTTGAAGCCGGCGGCAAGGGCGTCAACGACAAGATGGAGCATTGCGCGTCGCTGACCGGTGGCAGGCCCGGTGTTCTGCATGGTAACAGGACCTATTTGCTGCAAGACGACGACGGTCAAATCCTTGAGGGTCATTCGATCTCGGCTGGTTTGGACTATCCCGGTATCGGCCCCGAGCACAGCTGGCTGCATGATATCGGCCGCGCCGAATATGTGTCGGTCACAGATGTAGAGGCGCTGGACGCGTTTCAGTTGGCCTGTCGGACCGAGGGGATTATTCCGGCTTTGGAGCCCTCTCATGCTTTGGCCCATGTCGCCAAGATCGCGGGCGACCTGCCCAAGGATCATATCATGGTCATGAATATGTGCGGGCGCGGTGACAAAGATATATTTACGGTTGCGCGGGCACTGGGTTGGGACATGACGTCGGAGTAGGGCGCGGCGCTGTGGTGATGGATAGAGACCAAAATATCCAAAGCCGAATAACCCTCGGTGGAAAAATCCCGACGGGGCTATAAGTAATCAACAAATTGTATATGTTTAAAGGGAAGATTTCTTTCACTGCAATAATGACAGGGGCATCCGAATTGGAAACTGAATTCACACCATTCTCGGCATTGATTGGCGGCGGGCTGATTGGATTGGCGGCGGTATTGCTGATGGCAGGGATCGGTAGGATCGCGGGAATTTCCGGTATTATAGCCAAGGTGCTGCCACCGTTTTCTGACCGGTTCGCAGTGCCGCAAAGCCTGATGTTTATCGTCGGCTTGCTGTTGTCCTATCCTGCGTACACTTGGGTCGCTGGCGGGCGACCGGTGCAGGTGATGACAGACAATCTGGTGATTTTGACAGTTGCAGGCGTGCTGGTCGGATTTGGCGCTGTTTGGGGCGGTGGATGTACCAGTGGCCACGGGATATGCGGAATATCGCGGCTGTCGGCGCGCTCGATCGTGGCCACGGCGACTTTCATCACAACAGGTGTCATTGCAGTTTTTGTACTGCGCCATCTGGCAGGGGGTTGAAATGCGGGCATTCACGTCTTTATTGGCCGGACTGGTGTTCGGATTTGGCCTGATTATCGGTGGCATGACCAACCCGGCCAAAGTTCAGAACTTTCTCGATGTGACGGGGAGCTGGGACCCGAGTTTAATTTTTGTGATGGGCGGCGGGATTGCGGTGACTATGCCGGCCTTTGCCTATCTCAAGCGTCAACGGCGTCCGCTGTTCGCCGAGGCGTTCAGCTGGCCGGTGCGCACCGATCTGGATCCGCGATTGCTGACCGGATCGACGTTGTTTGGTCTGGGTTGGGGGCTGGGCGGGTTTTGTCCGGGTCCGGCACTGACCGCACTGCCCAGCGGTGCTTTTGGCGGCGTGGTTTTTGTTTTGGCGATGCTGGCGGGTATTTGTTTTGCCAAGGTGTTGGCACATCAGCGCCTGCCAAAACCCGAGAATATTCAGTAACGCGAGCGCTGCGGTTCTGATAATATCATCTGAAAGAGAGGTGTCGATATGGCCATAATTCCGGTAGATATGAGTATTATTCCCGAGGTGACTGCGTTTTTTGACGCACAGACAAATACCATCAGCTATGTGGTCCAGGACCCGTCGAGCAACGCCTGTGCCGTAATCGACAGCGTCATGGACATCGACTATGCCTCTGGACGGATAACCTATGACAATGCCGACCGGATAATATCCTGTATCCGGACGCGGGGCTTGCAACTGGAATGGATCATCGAGACCCACGCCCATGCCGACCACCTGTCTGGTGCGCCTTATATTCAACAGGAACTGGGCGGAAAGATCGGCATTGGCGACCAAATTCTGGTCATTCAGGATGTCTTTGGCAAGATCTTCAATGAGGGGACCGAGTTTCAGCGCGACGGATCGCAGTTTGACGCGCTGTTTGCCGGTGGCGACAGCTATCATATCGGGAATATGCCGGTTCATGTGATCCACACACCGGGCCACACACCTGCGTGTATGGCGCATGTCATGGGCAATGCAACGTTTGTCGGGGATACGTTGTTCATGCCAGATGGCGGATCGGCGCGGGCGGACTTTCCCGGTGGTGATGCAGGGATACTGTACGACAGTATCCAGACCCTGCTGACGCTGCCCGACGCCATGCGGCTGTTTATGTGTCACGATTACGGGCCGAACGGTCGCGATATCGAATGGGAAACAACGGTGACTTCCGAACGGGACCACAATATTCACGTTGGCGGTGGCGCCAGCCGTGAAGATTTCGTTGCCCTCAGGGAAGCTCGTGATGCGACCCTGAATATGCCGACGCTGATCATTCCGTCGTTGCAGGTCAATATTCGCGCCGGCGAGGTACCCAAGGACGATGACGGCAACATGATGCTCAAAGTGCCCGTGAACAAATTATAGGCTGTCCAAGGGGACCAGGCCGGACCGTGTCAAAAGTCGGGCCAATCCTGCGCGCGTGAGGCGCCGGAAAATAGAGTAAATAAATTTGAACCAGGTACGGGTCTGGCGCGACTTATGTCTGTTAGAGCAATTCAAAACCAACCTGAAGGAGATACTCAAGCCCGTATTCAAAGCATCCATTCTCGCCGCAAGCTCTATGCCAAAGCCAATACTGGGGCACATATCGAATTTGCGGCACCCGGCGTTGATGTCTGGTCGGCCAAAGGATCGGGCGGCAAATATCGTTCTGGTACATCCTTTGCCTCGCCAATGGTGACGGGACTGATCGCGCGCACTGTTGCCAAAGGCGCGGTGTCGCTATCAGGGGCGCGGTCATTGCTAAAGCGCCGGGTCATTGACTTGGGGCCGGCGGGACGCGGTGCGAAATTCGGCTGGGGGGTGGTGCAGTCCGGTGGCTGTTAGCCAACGAGCGGGTAACGCAGATCGCCGTGGAACAGGATGCAAACTGGGCGAGGATCCTGCCGAATGGCAGAAATGAACCCTGATTTACACCGGACTGCGGTTGGTAAACCTAAAATAAAAGAGGTTCTAGACATGGAAACAGCATTAAAAAGCCACTTGGCGGCCTGCCACTGTGGATCAGTGCAGTTCGCCGTTCAACTTACAGATGAACTGAATACAATACGGCGTTGCTCGTGTTCCTATTGTCGCATGAGAGGCGCTGTCGCCGCCACGGCTCGATTGGACGGCATCCAATTTTTGAAGGGGGAAGACGTCTTGACCCTTTATCAATTCAACACAAAAACAGCAAAGCACTACTTTTGTTCTGTCTGCGGGATCTACACGCACCATCAACGTCGATCAAATCCAAACCAGTTCGGTATCAACGTCTCTTGTCTTGAGGGAGTAAGCCCGTTTGACTTCCAAGAAGTAGTGGTGGATGACGGCGTCAACCATCCATCAGACACTGCTTCAGAATCACTTGTAGCCGGTATTCTACGGTTTAGCCCGACATAGAATTTATCGGCGAACGACGGTAAAGCCCTCGCTGTTGCACCGTTTTGGGTTTGTTTGTAAGACGCCACGGCCCACGGCCCACGCCAGAATATGCCGCTCTTCCAACACATCAAAGCCACTCTTGGTGTCTGGCTTGATATTTGTGCTTGCGGATCATTCCCGACTTTGGCGGCGCATTTCTAATGCTACAGCGCAATTTTCGAAACGTAATCAGGTTCGGGGTCTCCTACCTCGGCGCTTAAAAAATCACCGATATATCTTGTGAACGGCTGTTTTTCGACCAGAAACGCATCGTGGCCATACTGAGAGTGATGCGCGACATAGCGACAATTTACACCACCTTCCAGCAAGGCTGCGTGCAAGTCTTCCTGCTGCTGAGGCGTGAATAGAATATCCGACTCTTCAGATACGATCAGCGCCCTCGCGGTTATTTTTGAAAAGCAATCTTTGCCAGAATTATGAGTTTCGGTAACGTTAAATAAATCCATAGAATGGGTTAGAATAAGATAACTGTTAGCATCGAACATTTTGCAAAACTTATCTGCGTTGTAATCCATGTACTGTAGTATATCGATATCTTTCACATCCGCATTTTTATGACTGTTAAACCGCCGGTTCCACTCACTTGAATTTCTGTAGGTGTATAGTCCGAGCTTTCTCGCCAGTTTAAATCCGGACAACTCGGCGCTGCTCTCATAATTTCCCTGCTGCCACAGGGGGTCCATGCGGATCGCTTGATGCTGGATTGCCCGGTTGGCAACATTTGCCGGATATGCTTTGTAGGCGGTCGAAATCAGAATTAACTTGGTCAGGCTGTCTGGATATTCTATGGCCCAGTTTAGTGAAAGCATAGCTCCCATCGATCCGCCGATTATGGCATAAAACTTGTCAATTCCAAGCTCATCCGTCAGTAGTTTCTGGGATGCAGTCATGTCGCCAATCGTAATTTGAGGAAAATCACCTTTGTAGTGCTCGCCGGTTTCTTCGTTGAGGCTAAGAGGGCCCGACGAGCCAAAGCAACTCCCCAGATTATTGATGCAGATTACGAAATATATTGAGGTATCGACGGCCTTGCCCGGGCCGATGATATCCTGCCACCAGCCCGGTTCAGGATTTTTGCTGTGCGACCTTGCATGACTTCCAACAGACAGTGCATGGTGCACCAGCACCGCATTGCTCTTGTCGCGGTTTAACTCTCCCCAAGTTTCGTAAACCAAGGTCAGTGAGCTTAAATACCGACCATTTTCCAGGGAAAACTTTTGGCCACTATTGTAGCAGACGCTGCCATCGGAACGATATTCTACTTTGCCGGACATACTAAAAAGTTTCCTACTTATAAAACGACGAAGCAAACATTGATGACATGATGAATTGGCGCGCTTCATAAGCCGATCATAAAATACACAAACTTTTGTAACAGCTTTGTCGATTTGAAGAAACTGTCTTGGCAAATAGAGACACAATCCAATGAAGCCGCCAGGATCAAGTTTGCAGTTCCGCTCATTCGCGCCAAGGCAAGGCCACACTAAGAAATCTTCGAGAACTGCTACCTCCATCAAAATCCAGAGAGAAGGCAATTGAAACTGCCAAGACAGCTATCCGTGATCTGGCAAAATCGCCACCCGAGACTATTGGTGAATTGCTGGCTGTCGAGGGTTGGGTTGCGGCTGGCTATTTCTTTGCTTGGCGAGCCTTGCCAATTAAATGGAAGGCAGAAAGCCGCTATCCTGTTCACGCTGAATGGCAGAGGTTCTTTTCACGCTCGTCTTTGAGTGCCGAGATTAGAGTTCGAAACGGCGGCGCAACTCATCCGGTAAATGCAATGCTGAACTACGCTTAAAGTATTTTGGAAGCTCACGTTCGGATCGGAATAATAGCAGATGGCTATGACCCTGCGCGGGGCGTCCTGCACAGCCGGATTGAAGCCAATCGGCATTCCTTCGTGTTCGACATGATGGAGCCGCTAAGGCCTGTGGTTGATCGGGCGATTTTGAAGTTGGTACGTGATGAAACATTCTCCGGTGCTGACTTTATCTTACAAAAGGATGGCGTCTGCCGCCTTAGTCCGGAACTGGCACGAAGGGTTGTTCATGAGGATAATTTGGAGATGAGGGTAGTGAAACAGTAAAAAGTCTCTACGGAGGATATTTACAATGGATGAACCAACCAAGGGAAATCGTTACTCAGCCGAGTTTAAAACTCAATTCGTTCTGAATGGTTTGTCATCGCACCGAGGTGTTGCGGGGGCATGCAGAGAAAGTCAAATTTCTGAATCGGTGTACTATCGTTGGCGAAAACAATTCATCGAAACCGGGAAGACAGCATTTCACAATTGTGGAAGGGCGAGAAATAGATCGGTTCTAAGAAAGCCCTTGATAGCACATATGTCGGAATCTGGAACTGAGGAGCGACTTCGTTTTGTTCGCTTCTTACAATCCCGTAATCGTTCGGCTCTACACCTACCTGCCGAAGTAAAACTGCAAGTACTAGATATTGTCGAAAAATCAGAACTATCAAAGCGTGCAGTTTTGAAAGCGATTGCTATACCACGTACGAGTTATTATCGCTGGAAGAAGAATTTTAGTTTCCACCATTTGGTTTAAACCCTCCGTCTTCCAGACGGACAAAGAAATTCAAAGGTGCGCCGGAGGCGCTCAGTTAAGAAAAGGCAGTTTCAACTGCCTCTGTTGATCCCACCAGCTTCAGCTGGTGGTGG
>CAXMUJ010000131.1:0-10316 GCA_964196455.1 uncultured Myxococcota bacterium
TTGTGCGTACAAACGCAGATAATTCTTATCATTCTGCCCTTTGATTTCAGACAATCCCTCAAAAAGAAACTTTTCGTACTGCGCTACACTTTTCAACAATCCACCATCGCGATGCAAGATATCCGCCTTAAACAACAGTAATTTGGCCATTTCTTCCTTTGATCCCTTCAAGCCATCAAGAAGTTCAAGTGCCCGTTTGCACTCGCCTTCGTTGTAAAGTTTACCCACTTTGTGAAGCTTCCAACTGAATTGTGTACTATTAAAGATCCTTTTGAACATAACGATCACCTTTCTATAAAAAGCCTCTCAATGCTCGAATAATTAGAATAATCAATGCGACTCGTCGATCTTTAACTTTGATAGTATCCGGCTTTATCGGAGTCTTGGGAATTTCCTGAGTAGTGGTCAAAGTGTCAGGTCAATTTTTGCTAAAGGGTCGCCAACCCACTCGGGTCGCTCCAGTTGTAGGGGTCATTCCAGACATAGGCGTAGAGGTTCAAATCACCGGCGGCGAACCCAATGGGATCGCGCTGGATGAACTGGCCAAGGGCTGCGTCATAATGGCGAGCACCATCACCTGCCGAACTAGAGGTCAAGTTCCATATAGGGCAGGTCGCGGCCTGCAATTGATCCCGAGGCAACCATTTTGGTGATTTTGAATCCTAGCGCTTGGTAAAACGGCACTGCCCCGGGGTCGGCGTCCAGATGCACGCGGTCCAGCGACCGGTTGCGGCATTCGCACAACACCTGTTGCCACAGCAATTTACCAATGCCTTGGCGTTTATTGTCTGGCAGGACAAAGAATGCACTGACGTTGCCGGAGTGTTCGGTATCGCCGTGCGACAGGCAGACCATGCCACAGGGTGAACCGTTGACCTCGGCCACCCAGTAACTTGTGCTTTGGATCATCGCAGGGGTTATGGTCAGCTCGGCCCGACAGGCGGCCATAAAGACGTCGTCATAGCCGTTGGATTGTTTGGACAGCAGTGATATTTGGGTAAGAGCGGCGGCGTCGGCGGGTCTTGCCGGTCGGAGTGCTACAGTCATCTGTTTGGGGTCCTCTGCCAAGGTCGGGTTTTGGGAGTTCGATTATAACCTGCTTGTCCCGTTCACTACAGGCCGAAAGCCCGCAGGAGGTATTTTGGATCACAAAGCATTTCTTGTCCAACTGCCCGCCGTTTTGTGGTGGGGTTTGATAGCGCAGACAAAGCGCAAGACTAGACTTCACAGATCGGCGCAAATCGGGCTAGGGTCGAGCCAGTATCCAAACGCGATGTAATTTCATGAAGAGGGACCAGCCATGGCCACCTATGACAGCGACAAAGCCGCCGATATCCACGAACATCTGCACAGCCATTTGCCATCTGATCCGGCGCTCCGGGTCAAGGCTCTGGAAAGTCTGGTGATTGAAAAGGGTTTGGTGGCATCCCAGACCATTGACGCCTGGGTCGAGGCCTATGCCGAACAGATCGGTCCCAAACGCGGGGCGCGGGTTGTGGCTCGGGCGTGGTTGGACCCTGCATTCAGAGCCCGCCTGCTGGATGACGCCGCCGAAGCGATCAAGGATTTCGGGTTTGAGGGCAGTGCGACCGGGCATCTGAAGGCGCTGGAAAACACCACAGACACTCACAACATGGTCGTGTGCACCCTGTGCTCGTGCTATCCGTTTTCAATTCTGGGCATGTCGCCGGCTTGGTACAAATCCAGCGCCTATCGCGCCCGTGCAGTGCGCGAGCCCCGACAGGTCTTGGCCGAATTCGGGGTTGAGTTGGGCGACGGTGTGGCGGTCAAAGTCTGGGACAGCACCGCAGAGCTGCGCTATATCATAATTCCCGAACGGCCCGCAGGGACAGAGGGTTGGGACGAGGATGCACTGGCCGCCATTGTTACCCGCAATTCGATGATCGGCACCGACCGGACCCTGACTGCGCAGGGCGTGTAATGGACGGGATGCATGATCTGGGCGGCAAGCAGGGTTTTGGGCCGGTTGACGTCAAAAATGGCGACGTGCCGTTTCATCACGACTGGGAGCGGCGCATGTGGGGCATGGCGCGTGCCGGTCTTTTGAGCAACCTGACCATTGATTGGTTTCGCCACGGGCTGGAGCGGATAGCGCCTGCGAATTACCTGTCGTATCGGTATTTCGACAAATGGTGCGTGAACTACATGATGATCTATCTGGACAACGCGCAGGCAAGCATGGACGAGGTTCTGTCTGGTCACGCCCAAACGCCTGCTGATCCGGCGCCGGCCAAAACGCTGGCCGAGGTGATCGAGGCGGGCAAGGGCGGCCATGTCAAATTCGAGGTGCCAATTGATGCGCTGCCATCGCGCGCGGTTGGCGATACGGTTCTGACCCAACGCATTATGCCGGTCAATCACACCCGCCTGCCGGCCTACGCCCGCAACGCACGTGGCACGATAATTGCGCACCACGGATCACATGCCTTGCCCGATGCCGGGGCGCTGGGGATGCAAGTTGGCGAACATCTGTACACGGTTTCCTTTGCCGGCACCGAGCTGTGGGGGGCAGAAGCCGATCCGCGTGATACCGTGATGCTAGAGCTGTGGGAGAGCTATTTTGTTTAACCCCGACGATCCGCTGGCGCCGCTCAAACCGGCATTTACCGAAGCCTGGCATGCCCAAGTTCTGGCCATGGCCGATACGATGGTCAAAGCCGGTCATTTTAACGCCGCCGATTGGGCCGAGGCGCTGGGCGTCGCCTTGAAAGCTGCTGATGCGGACGGGCAGGACGATAACGAGGCTACCTATTATGCCTGTGCCCTGTCGGCGTTAGAGACGCTGTCAGCGCGCCACGGCGGTATTTCGCAGGCCGATCAGACGGCGCGCAAGGCCGCGTGGAAAGCGGCGTATCTGCGAACGCCACACGGCAAACCGGTGACGTTGTAACATTGCACTAAGCAGGGAATATATATCGTGGACCAACTCGCAAAATATGAAAATTTCAAAGGATTGCATCACAAAGGTAATGCTTTTGTTGTCCCAAATCCCTGGGATGCAGGCAATGCTCGTATCCTGAGCAGTTTGGGGTTTGAGGCTCTTGCGACAACCAGCGCCGGCTATGCATTTTCGGTCGGGCGCAGGGACTCTTTTGCCGGATTGGGGCGGTCAGAGATATTGGCCAATGCCGCCGCGATTGTCACCGCGACCGAACTGCCGGTGACCGCAGATCTGGAAGACGGGTTCGGGGCCACGCCGCAAGCCTGTGCAACGACTATCGAACTGGCCCTGGAAATCGGGCTGGTCGGCGGGTCAATCGAGGATGCCACCGGCGATGCAAACGCACCGATCTATGATTTGCAATTGTCAGTAGAGCGGATAGCCGCCGCCGCCGAGGCCGCACGTGGCAAGCCGTTTTTGCTGACTGCGCGGGCAGAAAACCACCTGTGGGGGCGCGACGATCTGGCAGACACAATAGCACGTCTTCAGGCGTTTTCAGAGGCCGGTGCCGATGTTCTTTATGCGCCCGGCCTGCCCGGACTGGACGCGATCAAAACCGTCTGCCGCGAGGTCGACAAGCCGGTCAATGTGGTTATGGGCCTGATGGGCGAAAACTACTCGGTTGCGACCCTGTCCGAGGCTGGCGTGGCCCGGATCAGCGTCGGCGGGTCTTTTGCGCGGGCCGCATTGGGCGGGCTGATGCGGGCGGCGGACGAAGTTTTGCGCCAAGGCACGTTTGAGTATTCCAAGGATGCGGCATCGGGTTCTGTGCTTGCGGCAATGATGTCGGACGAGAAACCGGCAGATCGGGACTAAAATCCACTCGAAAACCGTGTAGAGATTTTAATCTCGGAGGGGCCATTTTCCACGCTTTGCGCCAAGACGCGGTGGAATTTCAGGATCGCCTGACAGGCCTGCATGGCGTCGGCTTGCAGATCGTGATGCAGCACCAGATCAATCTTTTTGGCCGCCAGCAGGGCGCGGTTATCCGGATCCATGTCGTGGGCGATAAATGTGGTGCAGGGTCGGTCTTGCTTGTCAAAAGCGGCAAGGATTGCGCGATTGCCACCGCCGACGGAATACACGGCGTTGAGCGTACGATCAGTGTGCAGAACTGCTGATACGCGGGCTTCGGTTTCGGTGTTTTTGCCAAATCCGCCACTGGTTTTGATGATCCGAGCGTCGGGGCGCAGGCTGTGCAACTCGGACTGAAAAGCTCGCAATCGGGCCTCTTCGCCCTGAAAATCGCGACTGGAAGCAGAGACCAGCACATTTATCGGCGCACCGCCCGAAAACCGATGCAGAAAGAACGCCGCGGTGCGACCCACAGCTGCGTTGTCCATGCCGACATAGGCGGTGCGTTCGGGCAGGTCGGTGACCAGTGCCACCACGGGAATGCCCGCCGCCAAAATGCGGGCGATGGCGGCGGCCACGTCGGGCATGTCGGGCAATTTTACGATCACCCCGTGGCTGCCGCGTTTGGCGATCAGGTCCAGTTTGCGGCCGATGTCGGCATCGGGCAGATCTTGATGAATGTCAAACCGGCCGCGCAGGCTGTTGGGCTGACCCTGTCGGAACGCATGTTCCAATGCCTGCCGGACCGAGTTTGAAAACCTGTCTGGGGCCACCATGATCACATCAAGTGTAAGGTTGCGTCCGGTGCTGGCTATGCCAAGGCTCTGATCGCGTAATTCCTGAACAGCATCATTGATCCGGCGCCGTGTTTCGGGGTGAACATGGCCACGGTCGTGCAGTGCGCGGTCCACCGTGGCCAAGCTGATCCCCGCTTGAAATGCGATGTCTTTGAGCCGGAAGGGCGGGCGGTTTGAGTGGGCCATGAGGTATTTTTGAGGTGTTTTTGACTGTTTTGCAAGCCCTGTTTTTGCCATTCTTAGCCCAACCGATTTGGATTTTAGGAGCCCGCCATGACCAAACACAGCCAACCAACCCGCCCGATGTGGATTTCCCAAGACAGCGGGAGTATTGAACAGTTCAAAGCACAGATGAGCCAAACCACTGATCCGCGCGACTGGCCGTTGGCGGCGGATGTCCAGAAAAATGTGCTGATCTATGACGGCGATGCAATCCGTGCGGCGGCAGATGATCCGGTGGCGCGACGCGCGATGATGGCCGAATGGTGTGCGGCGTTTACCCATGGCCCGGGGATTGTGGTGCTGAAAAATGCCTTTGACCGGCCAGACGTGCTGGATGCGGCCACAGGCATATTCGAGCGTATGATCGACGCCGAACGGTCGGCATCGGCGGGCGGTGGTGATCACTTTGCCAAGGCAGGGTCCAACGATCGGGTTTGGAACGCACTGGAAAAACATTGTTTGGATGAGCCGGAAAATTTTGCCGCCTATTACGGCAATGTGGCGCTGGCTATGGTGGCCGAGGCTTGGCTGGGTGTGGGCTATCAAGTCACAGCACAGGTCAACCGCGTTAATCCCGGTGGGGCTGCGCAAACCGCGCATCGCGACTATCACTTGGGGTTCATGTCGACCGAGCGGATGGAGCAGTATCCGGCGCATGTGCATGCCTTGTCACCGGCGCTGACCCTGCAAGGGGCTGTGGCGCATATTGATATGCCGTTGGAGACCGGTCCGACGCTGTACCTGCCGTATTCACAACAGTTTTTTGAAGGCTATCTGGCCTTTGGCCGGCCCGAGTTTCAGGACTATTTTTCTGACAGCCATGTGCAACTGCCACTGGCCAAGGGCGATGCGGTGTTCTTTAATCCAGCGTTGATGCACGGGGCGGGGAATAATGTGACTGCTGACGTGAAACGCTTGGCGAACCTGTTGCAAGTCTCGTCCGCCTTTGGTCGTGCGATGGAATATGTCGACCGCACCGCGATGAGCAAGGTGCTGTATCCGGTTTTGGCCCGGGCCGAGGGGCTGAACCGCGCACAGGTTACCGCCGCCATTGCGGCCAGCGCCGAAGGCTATCCGTTTCCAACCAATCTAGACCGCGATCCGCCAGCGGGCGGCTTGGCCCCACAGACGCAGGCTGCGTTGATGGCCGAGGCTTTGGCGTCCGGAATGTCGGCGGAGGATTTTGCAGCGGCGGTTGAGGCGCAGGCAGGCAGACGGGTGAGTTGAGGGATTGGCTACCAACTATTGTGACAGCTAGAGGACTGTGTCGTTTTCTAGGATTGTGCCTACAAACCAGGATTCACAGCGAAAATCCTAGCAACCTTTGAGTCAATATGCGGACGAATGAGGATTAGATGAATCTTCACTTTCAACTGGTCAAGCCCTTCGGTCAATCCTATGTATAGCGACTAGGAGAATTTCATGGCCCGATCCCGCATTACATCCACCAAACAGGTTAACCGCGACCAAGCGATGCGTGTTGTGCGCAAAGTGGTGCCCTATCTGTGGCCTGCCGACAATTCGTCGATCAAAATGCGCGTCGTTGTGGCGATGGTGATGTTGGTTCTGGCGCGGGCGATTTCTGTTATCACACCGTTTTTCTACAAGGCCGCTGTTGACGGGCTGGCGCCGGGTGCCGGCGAGCCGAGCACGGTGTTTATGCTGACCGCGGGCGCGGTCGGGCTGACCATTGCCTACGGCATGGCGCGACTGATGTCGGTGGGGTTAAACCAGCTGCGCGATGTGATCTTTGCCAAGGTCGGGCAACGGGCGCTGCGCAAGCTGGCCCTGCAAACCTTTCAGCATATGCACGCGCTGTCGCTGCGCTATCATATCACGCGCAAAACCGGCGGGCTGAGCCGGATTATCGAGCGCGGCGTCAAGGGTGTGGAATTTCTGCTGCGCTTTATGCTGTTTTCCATCGGGCCGCTGATGTTGGAGTTGACGCTGATTGCGGCCATTCTGTTTTTCATCTTTGATGTTTGGTATCTGGCGGTCGTGGTGGTGACGATTGGCCTGTATATCTGGTTTACCTTTGCTGTCACCGAATGGCGGGTGAAAATCCGCAAGGAAATGAATGACCGCGATACCGAAGCCAACCAAAAGGCCATCGACAGCCTGTTGAACTTCGAGACCGTCAAATATTTTGGCGCGGAAAAGCGCGAGGCTGATCGCTATGACGAGAGCATGCGCCAGTACGAAAAACTGGCGTTACAGACGAATTATAGCCTTGGGTTTTTGAACTTTGGTCAGTCGGTGTTTATCACCACGGGTCTGATTTTGGTCATGGTCATGGCGGCCATGGGGGTGCAGCGCGGCGATTTGACGGTGGGCGATTTCGTTATGGTCAACGCCTATATGATCCAGATCACTATGCCGCTGAACTTTTTGGGCACGGTGTACCGCGAAATTCGCCAAGCGCTGATTGATATGGGCGAGATGTTCGATCTGTTGGAACAACCCGCCGAGGTCGTGGACAAGCCGGATGCTGCAGAAGTTAACATCAAGGGCGGCGAGATCGTGTTCGAGGACGTGATGTTCGGCTATAATGCCAACCGTGGCATTCTGAAAAAGCTGGATTTGACGGTTAAGCCCGGTGAAACCGTGGCTGTTGTTGGCCCGTCGGGATCGGGAAAATCCACCATCGCGCGGCTGTTGTTCCGGTTCTACGATGTCGATACCGGGGCTGTGCGTATTGACGGACAGGATGTGCGCGATATCACGCAAGCCTCGCTGCACAATGCCATCGGTATTGTCCCCCAAGACACCGTGCTGTTCAACGATACGGTCGGGTACAACATTGCCTATGGTCGGGCAGGCGCGTCGCAAGAAGATATAATCGAGGCTGCCAAGGCCGCAAAAATCCACGACTTTATCGTCAGCCTGCCGGACGGGTATCAAACAACGGTGGGTGAGCGCGGCCTAAAGTTGTCGGGCGGCGAAAAACAGCGCGTCGGCATTGCGCGGACCTTGCTGAAAAACCCGCCGATCTTGATTTTGGACGAGGCGACATCGGCGCTGGACACCGAAACCGAGCGCGATATTCAGGAAAGTCTGGCCCAGATGGGGCAGGGACGGTCGGTGATTACCATCGCGCACCGTTTGTCCACCGTAGTTGATAGTGATTTGATCGTTGTGCTGGAAAACGGCCACGTGACCGAACAAGGCACCCATGGCGAGCTGTTGGACCTGAACGGGCGTTATGCAACCATGTGGGCGCGTCAACAAAGCGAAGATGACGGTGGGCCTGCACAGCGGCCCGGGCCGGGCGCGGGCGGTGAAAACGGCGACGACGATACCGGTCTGGTGCCCAAGGATGGCAAATACCGTTGGACGATCCCTGTGCCCGGCGACGTTGGGTCCTAAGGGCCGCTTATTCGGCGGCCTTTAGCGGGGATTTGGTGGCGTCCTTCTTTGGCGCGGTGCCAGTTTCAGCGTCTGCGTCTGGCGCGTCATTTGCTTGGGTCTGTTCGGCCAAGGCCGCGCCGGTGACGGAATTGGGCCGGTCCAGCAAAACGTCATGTTCGGAATAGGCCCATGTGATTGTGTCGGGATGGCGGGTTTTCTTGACTTTCGCCAACGCCAGATCAGCCGCCAGCATCGGATCGCTGCTGGCCCGCATCCGGCGAAACCCGCTCAATGCGCCTGCCGTAATCCAGACCCGAGCCGCCAACAGCGACGGGGTAAAGACCAGCGTCAACACCGTGGCCGTGCCCAAACCAAAAACAACCGCCGTTGCCAGTTGTTTCCACCACATCGCGGTGGGGGAATTGAGGGTATAGCCGCCGTCCAGAAAATTCAGCGACAGGCCGAACATCATCGGTGCCAAACCGGCCATAGTCGTGATTGTAGTCAGCAGAACCGGACGGATACGGGCCTCGACTGTGCGCACAATCGCTTGCAATTTGGGCATATGGCGGGCGTATTCCTGATAGGTATCAATCAGAACAATGTTGTTGTTCACCACGATCCCGGCCAGCGCCACAACCCCGGTACCGGTCATGATGATCGAGAACGCCTGACCCATCACCAACATGCCGACCAGCACACCGGCCACCGACATGATCACGGCGGTCAGCACCACAATCGAGTTATAAAAGCTGTTGAACTGCGCCAGCAGGATGACGAACATCAGACCCAGCGCACCGGTAAAACCGACTTTCAGAAAATCGGCACTCTCGGCCTGATCTTCCTGATCACCGGTGAATTCATACCCGATTGAGCCAGCCAGACGGATTTCGGCTTCGAACCATTCGGTCAGTTCGGTGACCTTTTCATTGGCGTTCAATCCTTCGGCCACATCCGCGCGCACCATAAAATAGCGTTCTGCATCATAGCGGTCGATCTGGCCGAGCTTTTTCACCGGTGTGCGCGAGATAAAATTCGCCAACGGGATCAGCCCGACATTGGTGCGCACCTTGAGCGTGTCGAGTGTCGACAACAGACGGTCCTTTTGTGGCAGGCGCACACGGACGTCGATTTCTTCGTCCGAGCTGTCGACCCGCATCGTATCCAGCAACAGGCCACGGGTGACCAGCTGTACCATCGCGCCGACGGTCGCCACATCAGCGCCGTAACGACCAGCAGCCTCGATATCGACGTCGATCTGCCAGTCGATACCGGGCAGGGGACGGGTGTCCTCAATCGCGATCAGGCCCTCGGTCGCATCCAGCTTGTCGCGCACAGTGGCCGCTGAGGCCAACAAGTCTTGCCAGTTTTGGCCCGACACGCGGATATTGATCGGTTTGCCCGACGCAGGCCCGACATCGGCACGCAGAATTTCATACTGGATGCCGGGGATATTTTTCACCCGCTCCTCGATCTCGTTTAGGATCGGAACGCCTGTACCAGTACCGCGCACCCACCAGTCAACCAGTTCGACCTGAATTTGACCAACGCTGTCCAACGGAGCTTCGGCACCGCCGGTATTCTGGTTCAACCCGCCCTGACCGGCAAAGGCGAAAACGGACTTTACGCCATCTATATCCAAGACCTGTTGCTCGACCTCTTGCAACAGCGTGTCTTTTTCTGCCAGCGATAGGTTTCCGCGCGCCCGGACATAGACAATGGCGTTTTCGGGTTCGGTATCGACGAAAAACTCGACGCCATTGTTGTGTTTTCCGAAGTAGCCAAAGGTGAATATCACCGCGCCGATAGTGACCAATATGGCCACGAAAGGCATGACCGGATTGCCGACAATAAAGTGGATGATTGCCCCAAAGATGCTGCGACGGTAGCTGGTCTCGACCTCCAGCTCGGGTCTTTGACGGCCCAGTGATCCCGCCACGATGGCCAAAGCCATACAGGCCAGCACAAAGCCGAGACCGGCCAGATAAAAGCCGCGCAAAACAAACATCATCATCAGATAGATGGCAATGGCGGCCAGTGCGACCATGGCAATACGGATGACCCAGTGCACAGAGGCGCGCAACATATCCGACGTTTGCTCGTTAAAGCGCGAGATCCGGCCGGCAACCCCG
>CAXMUJ010000132.1:0-5482 GCA_964196455.1 uncultured Myxococcota bacterium
TAAAACACAGCTTTATCGGGGCAGAGGGCACATTGGGGATTATCACCGGTGCAGTTTTGAAATTGCGCGCCTTGCCAAGCAATCGCGTTTCGGGGTTTCTGGGCGTAGAAAGCCCGCAACAGGCGCTGGACCTGTTCAAATTGATGCAGTCCTATTTGGGCGAAACCATCAGTGTATTCGAGTTTATGTCGGCCGATGCAATTGCACTGGGGCTGAAGGCAGTCGGTTCGCGCTATCCCTTGGAGACCGAGGGGGTCTGGTGTCTGTTGGTCGAGGCGGAGACCTCGGCGAAGAGTTTTGATTTGCAAGGAGGGTTCGAGACGGGGCTTGAGGCTGCTTTCGAGCAGGGCCTGCTTGTCGATGGTGTCATTGCACAGTCTGCTGCACAAAGGGACGGATTTTGGCACTTGCGAGAGTCTATTGCCCATATGGCGATCGAAGACAAAAGCTGTTTTAAGTCCGATACGGCGGTCCCTATTGGTCAGGTGCCCAGTTATCTGAACGCGGCCTATGCTGCAGTTCAAGACGCAATTCCGACCGCGCGGTCGATGCCATTTGGCCATTTGGGGGACGGTAATGTCCATTTCAATGTATTGCGACCACTTGACATGGACCCGTCCGAGTTTCGCACTCTATGGCCGCTTGTCGCAAGGAAGATTGATCAGGTGAGCATGGATTTTGGCGGCACAATAAGCGCAGAACACGGTATCGGGTTTTTGAAAACCGGTGAGCTGGTCGAATATGGCGACCCGGTTGGACACGCTGTGATGCGCCGCATCAAGCAAGCACTGGACCCGGACGGGCGGATGAACCCCGGTGTTATTTTTCGAGACGAAACCTAAAAGTTCAATAATCTAGTGACGGCAGCTTCAACCCATGGGTTGCGGCGCAGTCGATCGCACTGTCATAGCCGGCATCGGCATGGCGCATGACCCCGGTTGCGGGATCATTCCAGAAACAACGCGCCAACCGTTTGTCGGCAAGGTCTGTTCCATCGGCAACCACGGCAATGCCGGCATGCTGGGAAAAGCCCATGCCCATGCCGCCGCCGTGGTGAAAGGACACCCAAGTTGCCCCGTTGGCGACGTTTAACAAGGCATTCAGGATGGGCCAGTCCGACACGGCGTCTGAACCGTCCTTCATATTTTCGGTCTCGCGATAGGGCGAGGCAACGGAACCGCTGTCCATGTGATCACGCCCGATGACGATCGGGGCTGATAATTCGCCACTGCGGACCATCTGGTTGAAGGCCAGCGCTATTCGGTCGCGGTCGCCCAAGCCGACCCAACAAATTCGGGACGGCAGACCCTGAAAGGCGATGTTTTCTGCCGCTTTATCGAGCCAATTGTGCAGCATGGTGTCATCGGGCAGCAGCTCTCGTACTTTGGCGTCCGTTTTGGCGATATCGTCTGGGTCACCTGACAGCGCCACCCAACGAAACGGACCTTTGCCAAGGCAAAACAGGGGGCGAACATAGGCTTCTACAAAACCGGGAAAGGCGAAAGCGTCCGGCGCGCCTGCCTCGGAGGCCATTTTGCGCAGGTTGTTGCCATATTCAAATACCACCGATCCGGCGGCCCTGCATTTCAACATCGCGGCAACATGGATTTTCATGCTTTCTTTCGCGGCCACGGTCACAGCTGACGGGTCGCGCTCAATGGTTTCGTGCCAACGCGCCAGCGTCCATCCGTGCGGCATATAGCCGTTCGCCGGATCATGTGCCGAAGTTTGATCTGTTGCGACGTCAGGTGTAATTCCGGCTGCATCCAGTTCTAGCAACAGATCAATCGCGGACATGTTCAGGGCGACCGACAAGGGTTTGCCATTGGCGTTTGCTTGAGTGATCAAATCAAGGGCCTGTGGCAGGTTTTCGGCCTGTTTCTGCAAATAGCCAGTGCGCAGACGAAATTCGATCTTTGAAGGTTGCACCTCGGCGACTATGGCGTTGAACCCTGCCATTGTTGCGGCCAATGGTTGCGCGCCACCCATGCCGCCCAGACCGCTGGTCACAACCAGCCGGCCCGATGGATCACCGTCAAAACTGAGGGCCGCGATGGTGGAAAAGGTCTCGTAAGTGCCCTGAACGATACCTTGGGATCCGATATAGAGCCAAGATCCCGCCGTCATCTGGCCGTACATCATCAGGCCTTTACGGTCCAATTCGTTGAAGTGATTCCAAGTCGCCCAATGCGGCACCAGATTGGAATTGGCGATCAGAACACGGGGGGCCTCGACGTGGGTTCTAAAAACCCCGACAGGCTTGCCCGATTGCACCAAAAGCGTTTCATCGTCCTCCAGTTGACGCAAAGCTTCGACGATTTGGTCAAAGGCCTTCCAATTTCGGGCGGCCTTGCCGATGCCGCCATAAACCACCAGAGCCGAGGGGTCTTCGGCCACGTCCGGGTCGAGGTTGTTCATCAGCAGTCGCAGCGGAGCTTCTGTCTGCCAGCTTTTGGCGGTTAATTCTGTGCCGGTTGGAGATTTAACGATGCGGGCGTTTTCCATACGAAAATCCTAGATTGCTTTTTTGGCGCGCAGATCGGCCAATTCACTGATACTTATGCCCAGCATGTCACACAGGACCTGTTCTGTGTTTTCACCAAGGGTCGGGATCGTTGGATTTTGGGTGGTCTGGCTGCGTGAAAATTTGAGCGGCACACCGACAACCGGCACGTTGCCGAATGTCTTGTGGTGACCCTGTTGGATCAATCCTCGATGGGCAACATGATCGCTATTGGTCAGCTGTTCCAGCGTCCAGACCGGTGCGGCGGGAATACCGGCGGCGACCAGCGCGTTAACAGCATCTTGGACGTCCAGTGTTTCAGCCCAGTTTTGAATTATTTGGCGCAAGGCAACTTCATTTTTATTGCGTGCAGCGTTGTCGACATAGTCAGGATGTTTGGCCAAGGTGGGATCACCGATCAGATCGGCCAGCCCTGCAAATGCGTGATCTGAAAAACAGACCAATACAATTTGACCGGTCTTGGTCTGGAAACTGTCCACGGGATAGGTGACAGGATGACGGTTTCCAACCGGTTGCGGCGTATCTTGAAAATACAATTGCCGCGCCAATCCGGTCAGTTGCATGGACAACAGGCTGTCCAGCATTGCGATGTCCACATGCTGGCCCTTGCCGGATTTTTCGCGCTCGTAAATCGCGGATACAATGCCAAAGGCGGCAAACATACCGGTTGCAACATCAGCAATACTCTCGCCCACCGCGGTCGGTGGCCCGCCGCGTGGACCGGTCAGACTCATCAGGCCGCCCATGGCCTGTATGACCAGATCGAACGCGGGCAGGTCACGCAAAGGGCTATCTTGGCCAAAGCCCGAGATGCTGGCATAGACCAATCGGGGATTTATGCCGCGCAGAGCGTCATAATCTACGCCCAGTTGGGTGGCGACACTGGGTCTGAAGTTTTCCACAACGATATCGCATTGGACGGCCAGATCGTGGATCAAAGCGCGACCTTGATCGGATTTCATGTTGATTGTGACGCTTTTTTTATTCCGGTTTAACACCATGAAATAGGTGCTCTCGCCTTTCAGATACGGACCGAAAAAGCGGCTATCGTCACCGGTTCCGGGCTGCTCTATCTTGATGACTTCTGCGCCTAAATCGGCCAGCATTGATGTGCAATAGGGCCCCGACATGACCCGCGACAGGTCCAAGACACGCAAACCGGACAAAGGCGAAGTCACAGCGCATCCTTTCTGCCGGACAAGTCCAACACAAGCTTGCCAACGGAACGGCGCGCTTTCAGATCGTCCAAGGCCTTGGGCAATTCGTTCAAACCAGTGTAGACAGCGACCTGCGGGGTGAAATTGCCGGAAACAAGCATCTGGTGCATGCGATCATTACAGCGTTGCATCATTTCGGGGTCGAGGTCGTGGTTCCAGTACACACCTTTGGCGCTGGCGCGTTTGAGCAACAGCCGATTGGCGGGCAGATTCTGGATTGCTCCCGAGGCAAAACCGACGATCAATATCGTGCCGTCCCGCGCCAGTGCGCGCAGGCTTTGTTCGCCGATATCACCGCCGACGGGATCTACAATTGTATCGACGCCTTGCCCTAGTGTCAGGGTTTTGACGTCTGAGACCCAGTCAGGACCCGCATAGTCGACCGCGTGATCCGCACCATGTGCTGTTGCCAGTTCACGTTTGGCCGCAGTGCTTGCAGCGGCAATCACGGTTGCGCCCAATGCCTTGGCCAGCTCGATAGATGCCAGCCCAACCGCACCGGACGCCGCGAGCACCAGAACGCTGGACGCTTTTTTGACGTGACAGCATTCGGTCAAGGCCACAAGCGCCGTCGTGTAGGAAACCGGTAATGCGGCGGCTGTGGCAAAATCCAGTGTGTCCGGAATTCGTATTGGCTTGTTCACCGATGCCGTGCAGAATTCGGCGAAACCGCCGGTATCCACCTTGGTCGCCACGCGGTCCCCGATAGAAAACCCGCTATTTTGAGGTGCGTAGGTGACAGTGCCAGCCACCTCTTGCCCCGGTGTAAAGGGGCGCGGTGGTTTGATCTGGTAGCGGTTTTGAACCATCAGGATATCAGAGAAATTAATCGCAGCGGCGTGGACTTTGATCGTCAGCATATCCGCATTTTTTGGTATAGGGGTATCGACCAATTCCAGATCGGCGATGTCTATGCTGTCTGAGCAGCGCCATGCTTTCATTTTGTCCACACTCGATCACGCATGTATAAATGGTAGCAGCGACGCTCATTTGGTTCAACTGTTGTGCTTGTCACGGCTGCAGATCAGATTACCAAGGGGGGCGACGTCTGCCCTAGTTTGCGGCCATGGCCTTTAGCTCTAAATCCGCATTGCTGATTTGATCTGGGTCTGGCGACAGACCTGCTTCGATCCAGCGTTTGCCACACATATAGGCGCGGGGGTCATTCATGGTGTCCACCGCCAATAACTTGGTCCCTGAAAAATACCAAACCGACTGCGATCCGTCTTTTTCGCTTGGGCGGACTATGGTTCGGTCGTAACCGGAGTTCAGCCCGGCAATCTGAAGTTTGATGTTGTATTGGTCTGACCAGAACCAAGGCTTGGCGGTGTAATCAGATACCGAGCCGAGCATGGATTGCGCGACAATGCCCGCCTGATCAATGGCGTTGGGGACGCTTTCTAGTCTGATCCGGCCGCCCTTAAAGGGGAACGAGCAACAATCTCCGGCTGCGTATATATCCGGTGCCGATGTTTGGCCGGTTCCATCCACGGCAATGCCATTGTCGATGGTTAAACCCGCCTGCGCTGCCAGATCGGTTGCCGGTGCAATGCCGATACCCACAATCGCGAAATCGATGGCCAGATCAGTGCCATCGCTGAGCTTTGCCGCCGTGACTATGCCGTCACCGGACAAATGGTCTAGACCGACACCTTCGATGATTGTGACGCCGTGGCTTTTGTGAAGATTGCGAAAATAATCGGATGTTTGCGGAGCGGCGACCCGTTGTAAAATCCGGTCG
>CAXMUJ010000133.1:0-4455 GCA_964196455.1 uncultured Myxococcota bacterium
CCCTTCCTCTTGCAACAAGGCCTGATCCAGCGTACTCCGCGCGGGCGGATGCTGGCGGCCAAGGCCTGGACCCATCTGGGGCTGGACACGCCAAAACCCGCGATGCCAACGGACCTGTTTGAAAGCAAGAAATGACCCAGACCGATGTGATGTCGCAGGCCGGGATTGCCCGTCTTTTCACCGAAAACCAAACCTACCGATTTGCCCGCTGGGGCCGGCCGATCTCGCCGGTTGTGTTTGGCACGGATGATGCGTCGCTGGCCGAGATCAAGACCGCCATTGACCAGACTGTACATGTTACCGGCGCGCGGACCGTTGAAACCGATCCCGAGCTTGGGGCGAATTTCATGTGGTTCTTTTGCGCCTCTTGGTCCGAAGTGGCAGAGGTTCCCGATCTGGGCAAATTGATCCCGAATTTGACGTCGGTGCTGTCGTCGCTTGAGGCGGAATGCGCTAATATTTATCGCTATTTTACCTTTGACGCCGATGGCGGGATAAAATTCTGCGTGATCCTTGTGCGATTGCAAGGGGCCGTTGCCGACTTGCCCATTCAAACGCTGATAACCGGCGAGGTCGTGCAATCGCTGTTGGTGTGGTCCGGTGATGCCTTTGCCCAAAACTCTCCGATTGCTGTTGTCAAAGAAAACGGCATCTGTATCGTTAAGCCAGAGTTTGCCGCACTCATTCGGGCCGCCTATGATCCGGTCCTGCCGGTCAGCGCGGATGATCCCTTACATGCCATGCGTTTGTCTGCGCGGGCCGGACTATTGTTGAAGGATTTACAAGATGACCCATAAATTTCACCTACGTGTTTACTATGAGGACACCGATCTGGCCGGTATTGTGTACTACGCAAATTATTTGAAGTTTATCGAGCGCGCCCGCAGCACGTTGGTGCGCGAGGCAGACATCGATCAGAACGAATTGAAAGACGACCAGGGTTTGGTGTTTACCGTGCGCAGAGTACAGGCAGATTACTTTGCCCCGGCCAAGATGAACGACGAATTGTGGGTTGAAACCGATGTGCAACAGATCAGCGGTGCGCGGATCGTATTTTGCCAGGAAGTTTACCGCGGCGGCACAATGCTGTTTTCCGGCATAATTACAGTGGCTTGCGCAACTCTGGATGGCAAGGCGGCCCGGGTTCCGGCAGAAATTCGCGCAAAACTGGATCAGTCCTGCCTGTAATTCGCGCATCGGTTACGGAAATCATAGTCTTATGCGGCGGTTCAGGCTAAACTGACCCCAACAATCGGCTGTCGGCTAAACGACAGTTACAGGCATAGACGAGCGGAAAATATGGAAACAGAAGCACTTGCTGCGGCGCAAGAGATTGATTTCTCTTTGCTGGCGCTTTTTATCAGAGCCACATTCACGGTCAAATTGGTCATGTTAATCCTGATCGGAGCCAGTATCTGGTCTTGGGGCATTATCGTCCAGAAATTCGTCAACTACCGGATTGCACGAACGGACTCGGACTTGTTTGATCGGGCGTTCTGGTCTGGCGAGCCGTTGGATCAGTTGTTTGACCAATTGGGGACAACGCCCAAAGGCGCATCAGAGAAGATTTTTTCGGCCGGCATGGTGGAATGGAAACGCTCGCATCGGGCGGATGGCGCGCTGATTGCTGGCGGTCAGGCCCGCATTGACCGCAAAATGGATGTCGCGATCAACAAAGAGTCTGAAAAGTTGAACAATGGCCTGACGTTTTTGGCAACGGTTGGTGCCATTGCGCCCTTTGTTGGCCTGTTTGGAACGGTTTGGGGCATAAAAAATGCTTTTGAGGAAATCGCGATCCAGCAGAACACCAATTTGGCGGTTGTGGCGCCGGGCATAGCAGAGGCGCTGGTTGCCACGGCTCTGGGCCTTTTGGCGGCGATCCCTGCGGTTATTTTCTATAACAAGCTGTCGGCGGATGCAGACCGGATTATTGGCGGTTATGACAGCTTTGCCGATGAATTTGCGACAATCCTGTCGCGCCAACTGGACGGTTGAGGAGCGTGTCATGGGTGCAGGTGTAGTCGACAGAGGCGGATCAGGCGGCAAGCGCCGGCGCAGCCATGCGCGGCACAAGCCCATGGCGGAAATCAATGTCACGCCTTTCGTCGATGTGATGCTGGTCTTGCTGATTATCTTTATGGTTGCGGCGCCGCTGTTAACGGTTGGCGTGCCGATCGAGTTGCCCGAAACACGGGCCTCTGCACTGCCAAGTGAAACCGAAGAGCCGCTGTCACTTATTATGACGGCCGATGGTTTGATCCTGTTGAACAATACCGAGATCGCGTTTGACGATCTTAACAGTAAATTACGCGCGATCGCGGCAGAACGCGAAGATGACAAGGTGTTTCTACGCGCCGATGCCTCTGTGAGCTATGGCGAAGTGGCCAAGGTTATGGGACAATTGCAACAAGGTGGATTTGTCAAAATCGGTCTGGTGACCGATGCCGAAAATCCGTCGGGCAATTAGGGCGGTGTGTTGGATACCGGCGTCAAGATATCGCTTAGCGCACATGTTGTGCTGTTGGCCTTTGCCGTCTTTGGCGGTCAACTGTTCCAAGCAGACGAGGCCGTGACCGTGCAGATATCCGAAGTTTCCCTGTTGACCGGCGCCGAATTTTCCGCGCTGCAAGTGCCCGCTCCCAGCGCTGTTGATGTGGCACCTGAACAGCCACAACCCGCTCCGAGCACGGATCAGGTTGCGATACTGGATGCGCCAATTCCGCCGTCGCGCCCTAAAACGCTGACCCCGCCCAAAGCCCCTGAACTCAGCCCCGATCCGGAACCGGTCGTGCCGGTGTTGGAACCTTTGACCCAACCACCGACGCCCGCGCCTTTGGCTGAGGATCAAGCCGGCGAGGTCAAGCCAGAGCCGCCGAAACCAGACGAGGCACCAGCCCCGAGCCCGCGCGTGGCCGACCAGAACATTCCCGAACCGGCCACCGATGCCGAACCGGCCAAAGTGGCCGAACAGGCCAGCGTCGACGCCGTGGATGCGCCGCAACCGGTCGAGCCGACCGAAGAAAAAGCGCCCAAGCAATCCAGTACAAAAATTGTGACCGAAGCCGAAATAACTGAAAAATCTGCGGCCCCGACCAAATCCGTGCGGCCAAAATCGCGCCCCAAAGATTTGGCCGCACGCCGACCCGATCCCGAACCCGTTGATGCAAGCCCGAGTATAAACGATTTGATGGCCGCTGTTGTGGCCGAAACTGTTGTGGCGGAAGCCCCTGCAAGTACAGCTAAAAACGCCGAAGATGGACCGGGCGACGATATGACAGGTTCCCAAAAAGACGCGCTGGCAGCGGCGGTTGGACAATGTTGGAACGTAGACACAGGTGCCATTGCTTCCGGTGATACAATTGTTGAAGTTGAAGTAAGGCTGTCATCAGAAGGTAACTTGATTTCAAGACCGAAACTTGTGAACAGTCAAAACTCCAACGCCAAAACGCAAGTCCTGTTCGATAAGGCAGTACGCGCGTTACATGGGTGTAAGCCTTTTAAAACCGTTGAAGAAATGGGTGGCCAAGCTCGCAACTTCGTTTTCGTATTTAATCCAGAGGGTATGGTGGGTAAGTGATGAAACACATATTTTACATTGTTATGATGATCTTGGTTCCCGCCTTGGGCGTTTCGATCGCGCACGCGCAAAGTAAACCAATCAGGATCGAAGTCACCCAAGGTGTGATCGAACCGATGCCCTTTGCCGTGCCGACCTTCGTCGCCGAAAATGCAGGGTCGCAAAAAATTGCGGCGCAGATGACCTCGGTTATTGTGTCCGACCTCACAGGGTCTGGACTGTTTCGCGAAATCCCGCCCAGTGCCTATATCTCGGGCATCGCCAATTTTGATGCGCCGGTGCAGTTTTCCGACTGGAAGGCGATCAACACACAGGCGTTGATCACCGGCTCGGCTGCGGTGCGCAATGACGGCAAGCTTGCGGTGAAATTCCGCCTGTTTGATGTGTGTGCCCAGACCGAAATGGGCGAGGGCCTGCAATTTGTCGCCAGCGAGGCCAGTTGGCGGCGCATGGCGCACAAAGTCGCCGATGCGATCTATTCCCGGCTGACCGGCGAAACCGGTTATTTTGACAGCCGCGTTGTTTATGTTGCCGAAGAGGGCCCAAAGAATGCCCGCCTGAAACGACTGGCGATCATGGACTATGATGGCGCCAATGTGAAATACCTGTCCGGGTCCGCTGATATCGTTCTGGCGCCGCGATTTTCGCCCAATGCGCGCGATATCATCTATACCAGCTATGAAACCGGTTCGCCCAAAGTGTACATGATGAATGTCGACAGCCTGCAAAAACACCCCGTCGAGGAAAACCCCGGCATGACCTTTGCGCCGCGATTTTCACCCGACGGCAGCAAGGTTGTGATGTCGTTGGCCGACAACGGCAACACCGATATCTACCTTATGGATCTGGCCTCTGGTCGCAAAACCCGATTGACCAGC
>CAXMUJ010000134.1:0-12501 GCA_964196455.1 uncultured Myxococcota bacterium
GCCACCAGCCCCAGACCCCATTTACGCAAAGTCGCATCCTTGCGGATCAGGGCGGCAACCACACAGGCCAGTGTCGCGACCAGCAAAACAACGGTGTAAGTGTAAAGTTCCGGCGTCAGGATGCCCTTGTTCGCATCCAGACTATTGCCGTGCCAGAACCGGCGGATTTCAAGGATCAGGACCCATGTGGCCAAGATGCCGACGATAGGCAGACCGAATTTGCGCGGAACAAGGGCAGGAAGCGACCTGTGCCAGATGCTTACGAACAGCACCAACGCAGGCAGGCCGTAGGTGATCGCGATACTGTCGACGGGGAAAAACCCCATAGCCCGATCCGAAAACCCGCCGAACACCGGGTCCAGCAGCACAAAACCTGCGATAAATGCCAAAGTTGACAGGGCCAGATAGCCCCAGCCGAATATTTTCCGGATCAAGGTGAATGTGTCAACCAGTTCGGCCCGTTTGAACTGCACCACGGCCAGCATCAGCCAGACAGCAACCAGCAACCCGACAAAGGTCTGTTCAGGCACGCGTCCCATGGCATCCAGAACCCGCCCGATCAACACGCTGAGCAGGACACCGACGCCCGCCACTGCGGCGGTTTCAAACTGCACCAGACGTGCGGCTGATTTAACGATGGTGGCCCAATAGGCGGCGGCGTAAAACAGCGCGGCCGCAAGCGCTATGAACACCGGTCCGGCCAGGAAATCACCCTCGATGGCCTTTGCCAGTCCCGGTTCCAGAACAATGCGGCCAAAGGTGAGTGACGTGTACAGCAGGCTGATCAGCCCCAACATGCGAAATGTAAACCGCGCCTCGATCCAGAAGGCACTGGTAGCCAGAACCGCAAAGCCGACGATTTGTTGTTCCGGTGACAGGGCAATGCCAAACAGCACGCCAAGCCCCAGAAACCCGCCACAGGCCAGTATATCGGCGCTGGGCGTGTTGTGCTTGCCCTTGCGCAGCAACAGCCACGCCATACCGGCCAGCAGCGCGATCAAAAGCCCAAACAGGAACAGCCAACCGCCCTTGGTCAGGACCTCGGTGGCGCTCCATTTCCCCCAAAGAATGATCAGGGCCAGCAGGGGGAGGGATGCCGTCAGCGTATTCCAGTACAACGGGCGCACGGACGCTGGGCTGCGCCATTGGCTGCCGGCCAGATAAATCAGCGTCATCGCAAGTGTGCAAAGCGCGGCAAAGGCGAAATAGGCGCGCACAGTTTGATCATAGTCGACGCCAAACAACATCAAGCGTGGACTGTCGGGCAAAAGGTCAACCAAAGTCATCGTTGCGATCAGCCCAGCCCCGAATATCGCGGCCAATTGATCCAGATTTTGCGCCTGTCGCAGTAAGGCCACAGCCATCGCCAACAGAGCGACAAAGGCGATGATCGTGATCTGCCAATACGTCAGGCTGTCATCGCCGGTCGCCACCATGATCACCGTTGCCGCCAGCGCAGTAGCGACCGCTAGAACCGTCGGGTAGCAGTGGGATATTTTGGCAAAACTGCGCCATGTAATCCAGCCTGTGTCAGGCCAGCGGGGCAATACACCAAAGGCCGGAACACTCAGTGTGATCAGGATAACCGCGATGCTATAACCGGCCAACAGTGGCTCTGTTGGCATGGACCAATGCAATAGAACGCCCCAGATCAGCGCACCGGTCACCGCCAGCGCCGAGAGCCAGATCCAGTGCCGCCAGCGTTCCAGCGCCAGCGAGGCCGCAAGCACCATCAAGAAATACAAATACATCAGCGGCGAAGGCCCGTCGCTGGCGACCAGAAACGGTGAAATAAACGCCCCCAACAGGCCAATAACAGCCAGAACCGGCCCGTAAATCAGCCCGCCGGACAAGGCCAGCATGGACACCAGCGCCATGGACGCAAAGCCCACCAGCGGATTGGTCAGGTCATAGAGGACATGTGCAGACACAACTCCGGCAAACAGCGATGCGATGCCGCCCGCCGCCAACGCCACGGGAACTGTGAGCACGCCGTGGGATGCTTGGGGATCTTTGCGCCGAATGAATTCCGCACCGAGGATCAGCAGGCCGCCAAAGGCCAGCGCCGAAATCACCCGCGCAACCGGCCCCAGAAAGCCGCGTTCCAGCCCGTATTGGACGATAAAAATACCGCCAAAGGCCAGTGACAGGGCTCCCAGCCAAATGACCCAGTTGTTGATAAAGCTGTCCATGGCACGGTCCACTATGGTCGGGCCGGGAGGTTTGGCAGGCGGCGGTGGCGGCAGGGCACCGAATTTTTCCGTTTGCGGTTCGCGGTCTGCGGCGACGGCTGCGGACTGGGCGCGGGGATCAGGTGGCGGTGCTGCGACACTGGCCTTGCTGCCTGGGTCTGTGGCCGGCTTCGGAGCCGCTGCGGGCATTGGCGTCGCGGTGTCGCCCTCTTGTGCGCGGCGGTGTAATTCATCGAGCTGCTTTTCCAGCTTTTTAAGCCGGGCCGTGGATTTGTTGGCGCGAGACACAGCAAAGAGCGAGAGGGCAAATGCAACTATGGCCAGTGCATATGCAATTGAACTGTTGAACATAAAACCCTCATAATACGGAATGATTTCCGTTAATTCTGGCTGGATGGCAGGTGCAAGTCAACCTAGCAATAGCGTTCGGGTGCCACGTTCTGGGCTTCGGAATACCGGTCACCATGCGCAAAACCGACGGGCAACAGACGCCGAATGTCGGCGCGGTCTGTATCGGTCAATGTAATGTCGCAGGCATCTACCCAGTCGCCCAGATGTTCGGCGCTGCGCGTTCCGGGAATGGGAACCACATGGTCGCCCTGATCCAGCAGCCATGCCAGCGCCGCTGCGGGAACCGTCCAACCCTTGTTGCGGGCCCAATCCTTGAACGGCGCGATCAGAGCGCAATTTGCCGCAAAGTGCGGTGGTTTGAAACGCGGCATTGACGCGGCAAAACCGGTGCGGTCAAATTGCTGCGGATCGGGGAACCGGTCCCCGAACATGCCACGCCCCAAAGGTGAAAAAGCCACAAACGTCGTGCCAAGCTCGGCGCAGGTCTGGATCATGCCCATTTCCGGCAATCGGGTCCAAAGCGAATATTCGTTTTGAATTGCCGAAACGCTGTGAACGGCATGGGCTCGGCGCAACGTGTAGGGGGCAACCTCTGACAGACCATAGCCACCAATTTTGCCGTCTTTGACAAACCGCGCCATTGTTTCGGCGACCTCTTCGATCGGGCGGGAATGGTCGCGGCGGTGAATATAGTACAGATCGATGTGATCGCGGCCCAAACGTTGCAAAGAGCCCTCAAGCGCCTCTTGTAGATAGGCGGGCGAATTGTCGAACAGGGGGTCGTGACCCGGTCTGATCCCGGCTTTGGTCGCTATCTTTATGTCGCTGCGTGGGTTTTGGGTAAAATAGCTGCCCAGCAAGGCCTCGGACTTGCCACGCCCATAGACTTCTGCAGTATCGAAAAACGTGACGCCGCGGTCCAGTGCCGCATCCAGACACCGAAAGGATGTCGCATCATCTGAGGTGCCGTAGCCGTCAAAAAAATTCATGCATCCCAGACCGATACGGCTGATAAGCGTATCGGTATGTCCCAAAGTCAGGTGCTTCATTCTGTCCGCGTCCTCGTCAAGTTTTACCTTTAAGACAGCTTTTAGCTTGGTCGGATGCCCGCGGGCAACCCAATGTGTGCCGACATTGAAATAAGTCACTGGACCCAAAGCCGTTTTCCGGTCATTTTCACCCAATGTTCGAAACAATAGAAATTCCGGTTTGGGCAATTTGGGTGGCGGGCGCGTTGGCGGTTGTCGGCCTGTTGGACCGTATCCTGGTGCCAACCGTGCGTTGGTATCTGCGCCGCCGTCTGGACCGGGCCATTGAACAGTTGAATGCGCGGCTACAGACCAAAATCCAGCCGTTCAAATTAACCCGCCGACGGATCATGATTGACCGTCTGGCGCATGATTTCAAAGTGTTGGAAGCGATCACAGAGACAGCCGCTGCCGAAAAAATTCCGTTCAAGATTGCACAGTCACGGGCCGAACGATACGCCCGCGAAATCGTGCCGTCGTTTTCTGCCTTTGCCTATTTCTCGTTCGGGATCAAGGCATCCCGTTGGCTGTCCGAGGCGTTGTTCCACGTCAAACTTGGCTATCGGGATCAAGCGGCACTGAAATCGGTGGATGCAAACGATACTGTCGTTTTTGTCATGAACCACAAGTCCAACATGGATTATATTCTGGTGACCTATCTGGCCGCAACCCAGTCGGCCTTGTCCTATGCGGTGGGTGAATGGGCGCGTGTCTGGCCGCTCAAACAGTTGATCCGGTCGACAGGGGCCTATTTTATCCGCCGCAAATCCGGCAGCATATTATACCGCAGAGTTTTGGCCCGCTATGTTCAAATGGCCACAGAAGCCGGTGTGGCGCAGGCGATCTTTCCCGAAGGCGGGCTCAGTCGGGACGGGGCTATCCATCCGCCCAAGCTCGGTATCTTGAATTATATTGTCTCTGGATTTTCACCCACAGAAGGCCGCGATGTGGTGTTTGTACCCGTGGGGTTGAACTATGACCGGGTGATCGAGGATAGGGTCATGTTGGCGATGGGACGCGGTGTAAAGACGTCGCTGTGGTTTCGGGTTGCCAATGGCATTCGCCTCGTCTTCAACCATCTACTGCTACGGCTGACAGGGCGGTTTCGCAGATTCGGTTACGCCAGCGTCAGCTTTGGCTCGCCGGTGTCTTTGCGCAGCTTTCTCGCCGACAAACCGGACATGAGCCACGAGGCGACGACCAAGGCGTTGGGTCGCAAACTGATGAGCGATGTTGGCAATGTTGTGCCGCTGCTGCCGGTTCCGCTGATTGCGTTGGCTTTGGTGGCACAAGAGGGCGTGCCGATGACGCGTGCAGAATTGCACGCGCACGCTATGAGCGAGCTTGACCGACTGCTTGACGGGGGGGCGCGATCCGACTTTGAACGCGCGGACATGGACACTGCGATTGCGGCTGGAATAAAGCTTTTGAACTATCGGGGAATTATCACCCTGCCCAAAAACGACGCCGAGGTTATTGCAGTTAATGCAGGTGAATGGGATCTGGTTGTCTTTTACGCGAAATCACTGGCGCATCTGGGCACGGGTGTGACACCGTCAAAGGACGGGTGACACCAGACCTTGACCCTATTATAACGGCCTCGATTCCTAACTAGCGAAAGATAATTTCGATGATCAAAGTTTTCGGTCACCTGGCCCCCGACACCGATGCGACCGGTTCTGCTATTATCTGGTCGTGGTACCTGACACAGGCCGGTCGCCCCGCCACACCCTATGTTCTAGGTGTCCCAAATACAGAAGCACAATTTGTCTTGAAACGATGGGGCCATGCACAGCCAGAACTGTTGACCGAAATAGCTGCCGGTCAGGATGTCGTGATTGTCGACACCAACAATCCGGCCGAATTGCCCGCGGGTATTAACGCGGCGAATATATTACAAGTCATCGACCACCACTTGTTGGCGGGCGGACTGTCTACGCGCCAGCCTATCGAAATCACCGTTCGTCCGGTCGCGTCCACTGCAACAATAATGGCGGATTTGATCGGGGATGCCCTGGTTGGCGCACCAGAGGGTATCAAGGGATTGATCTTGTCGTGCATCTTGTCTGACACACTGGAATTTCGCAGCCCGACAACAACAGCTGTTGATATTGCATTGGCAAAATTACTGGCCAGCGAACTGGCGCTGGACATCCCGACCTATGCCGCAGAGATGTTTGCAGCAAAGTCGGATATATCGCATTTTTCCGATGCCGAATTGCTGCGCCTGGACAGTAAAAAATATGACGTGGGAACAAAATCGTTCCGCATATCGGTTTTGGAAACCACAAGCCCGGCTACCGTACTGGGACGCACAGACAGCTTGATAGCCTCGATGTCCGATGTTGCCACCCAGGACGGGGTTGATCAGGTTCTGTTGTTCGTAGTCGATATTTTGAACCAAGAAGCAACGTTGCTGGTTCCCAACGATCTGGTGCGGCAACTGGCGGCAAGATCGTTCAACGCAATCGCCGAAGGCAATACGGTTGTTTTGCCCGGTATAGTCTCGCGCAAGAAACAGATCATTCCGAACTTGTCGCTTTAGTTATTTCTTCGGGTTTCATGCGAACCCGACGCCCAAACACCCGACGCCCAAACACCGGGCGCGGGGATATCGGTGCGCTGTGAAATCCGACCCGATGATCCACAAATAAGGCGCGGTGCACGCTGTAGTGTCTGAATTTTCGGGTGGCGTTGACTTTATAACTCTAGATTCGAAAAATTAACTTTTGCGTTCGGATTTCATTTCAGATTTTAAGAATATCCAAAACTGTTTTGGCAAAGTTGTTAATAAACAGAGCTTTATATTTCTGCATCTCCCCATTTATAGCTAGATGCGCATCGCGTGTGTGTGGTCTATTCTATACATGCTAAAGTTGTATTTACCTTTCGTTAACCAATATGAATGAGGCTCAAAATGTCGCAGGAATGGATGATTGATGTGTTGATCGATTTGCACAAGTTTGCAAAGAAGAACAACTTGGGGCAATTGGTAGAACAACTTCAGGACACCATTCAGATCGCAACGGCGGAATTGGAAAATTTTGCGCAGAAAGATGATGTTGTCGGGGCTTATGATACTCAAACTGGAACGGTCTATAGAACTAATCAATTCTAGCAAATCCTATGAGGATTTGTTCGATGCTCTGTTGGACTTGCGCGATACGTTACAAGTCAGTCACATTGTCTATCACTCGATTAACCGGCAAGGGGAGCCCTTTGCTCTTGCCAGCTACAGCACCGACTGGGCCGATTATTATGGCGGCGAAGAACTGTTCAAAATCGATCCAGTGGTGCTGGAAGCCTTTCGCAAGTTTCACCCCTATAACTGGAAGGACCTGTCCTGGGACAAAAAACCGGCGCGGCAATTGTTGCTGGATGCCAGCGAAGGCGGCGTTGGCAATCAGGGGCTGTCATTGCCGATCCGGGGGCCGAATGGCGAGTTTTCGCTGATGTCGGTTAGTCATAGCTGTACCGACACCGAATGGTACAAATTTATCCAACACCACATGTCGAATTTGTTGTTGCTGGCACATTACATTCACCACACAGCCCGCAGCTTCGAATTTCCGGAGCAAGATCAGACCTACACTAATTTGTCACCGCGCGAGTTGGATGCGTTGGCATTGCTTGGCGTCGGACTTAATCGGGCCCGGATTGCGGAACGGCTCAAAATATCCGAACACACGTTGCGGGTGTATATCGAAAGCGCGCGGCACAAGCTGAGCGCAGCCAACACCACCCACGCAGTGGCCAAGGCCGTTTCGGGTGGTTTGATCGCCCTGTAATTCCACTGTATGTTGCGCACGCTAAATGCGGGCTCTGGCGCCTGATCCTCTTGTCAAAACCTTAACGAACAGCGCGGCGATCAGCCGTTAACTTTTGGCGTCCAATCCTCTGTGCATCAACTTTCGATGCCGACCAGAGAGGACACCACCCCCCATGCTTACATATATCTATGCGACCGACCTTGCGCGGAACCCCGAATTGCAATCCCGGATGTTTCGCGACCGGGCGGATCAGTTCAAACATCGTTTGGGATGGGATGTCGCCACAGACAGCCGTGGATACGAGCAGGACGAATACGATGCAATGAACCCGCTGTATGTGATCTGGAGAAACGCCGACGGCGGTCACGGTGGCTCGATGCGGGTTCTGCCGACGACAGGCCCGTGTATGACCAACGACCACTTTTCTGCGATCACAGGCGGCGCGATTACCAGCCCGCTGATTTGGGAAAGCACGCGGTTCTGTCTGTCACCAACGGCTGGCTCGAAATCAGCGCGCATTTCAGCGGCGCTGATGTTGGCGGGATGTGAAATCGGGCTAAGGTTTGGTTTGAAGCATGCGATCGGCGTGTTCGATCCGCGCATGGTCAGGATTTACCGCACATTGGGCTGGGCACCCGAGCTGTTGGGCAGCCAAGGGACCGGACGGTCGAAAATATCTGTCGGCCTGTGGGAGTTCACCGAAGCGACCCGCACGACTTTGGCGCAAAGGGCCGGTGTTACGATGGCTCAATCAGACCAATGGTTTCAACAATCGTTTTCGCCAACGCAAATCGGCGCACAGGTTGCGTAATCCACTGGCATTGATGCGCGGTGCTGACTAGGGTGCGGGCAGGTGTTAACGGAGCAGCCCGCAATGATATTTTCCGAGGATCAGGCCAGCGCCTATGATGCGATCAGCGATACGCTGAAAGCGGCGGGTGTCGATTTGGAAAATGCCATGATCCTGCCAGAAGCGCCCGCCGGTCCACAGGTTCTGTCGGTGTTGGGCAAGGCGGGATCGGGCAAGACCATGCTGTTGGCCGAGTTGCACAAGGCCCTGGAAGCCGCCGATGTCGACACAATCACCGGTGATTATGAACCGCGCCGTCGCAAGGATAAACGCACAGTTGCGATCTTGGCCCCGACGAACAAGGCGGCAAGTGTCCTGCGAAATCGAGGCGTTCCTGCGACCACAATTCACCGCATACTGTATACGCCAGTCTATGATCCCGAATACGAGAAAATAGCCGAGTGGTTGCAAGGCAACGGCGAAAAGCCCCAGATTGAAGGCGTCACCGAGGTCGGCTTGACCCGTGCAATGCAGTTTTATCAGGCCAACAAGTCGATCCCCGGTGCATTGGCGGCGGCGGGTCTGCGGGGGTCGGATTTTATTATCGGCTGGAGCCGCCGCGAAGATCCGCTGGATATTGGTTTTGTCGACGAAAGTTCGATGTTGGACGAGCGCCAGTTTGAGGATCTCAAAGAGATATTTTCGACCCTTATCCTGTTTGGCGATCCGGCGCAGCTGGCGCCGGTGGGACAATCCGGATCGATGGTTTTCGAGTCGATCAAAGACAGCCGCAAGCTGATGCTAAGCCGTGTGCACCGCCAAGAGCAGGACAATCCGATCCTTGATCTGGCGCATGCTCTGGGCGATGCCAGCATTGGGTTCGAACAATTCGAGCAGTTGGTGTATCAGGCAGCCGCCAAGGACGACCGCGTTACCGTCAGTCCACGCGTGCGATCCGATTTAATGGCACGCTCGCCGGTTCTGGTCTGGCGCAATGCCACGCGCATCCGGTTGATCCAGGCGTTCCGAACTGCGTTTGGGGCGCCGGTCGATCTGTTGTTGCCGGGCGAACCGCTGATCTGTGACGGGATCGAACTGCCGGTTAAGCATCGCAAAAAACGTATTGATCTGGAGGCGCGCGGTCTGATCAAGGGCGCCCAGGTCGTTTTTATGGGCGAGGGGCGCAAGGTCGGGTTTTCGCGGCTGCATGTCTTGGGCGCGCCGGACCCGCAGGTGTCGGCGGCAACGATTATTAAAATCGAAGCCCCCGGTGAAGAAGAGCCGTTTATTCCATCGGCGGCGCGGATGGGCGCCGTTTTTGTGCACGGCGCGGCCTGTACCATCCACAAAGCGCAGGGGTCACAATGGTCCGATGTGCAGGTCTTTGCACCTGATCTGTATGCCGCCGCGCGCGCCGGACGGACCGAGGCCGGAATACCGCTGTGGAAACGTTTGGCTTATGTGGCGATCACGCGGGCTGAAACGCGGTTGCATTGGGTGACGCGCTATATGTTGGCCAAGCCCGAAACGCCGTTGACTTTGGACGATCTAAAAGCCCTACCAGCACCGGAATTGACGCTGGCGGTACCAGATGCCGATGACGGCGATATGTTCGGGCAATCGACCCCCGAGGTCTAAAAGACCACGTTCATCATGAACATCGACACGACCAAAAACAGCACAGTCATGATGCCGCCGGTGCGCACAAAGTCAATCACACGGTAGCCAGCAGGCCCCATGATCAGCGCGTTCACTTGATGCGTCGGGATCAGGAACGAGTTCGAGGTCGATATGGCCACGGTCAGCGCAAAAATGGCAGGATCTCCACCCGAAGCCATCGCGATAGAAACCGCCAGCGGCACCAACAGAACCGTGGCACCGACGTTGGACATCACCAGCGTGAATACGGTGGACAGAACCGCGATACCGGACTGCAGAGCCCAGAGCGGCCAGCCATCCAGCAAGACCAGAATTTGGCTGGCAATCCATTCGGCGGTGCCGGTCGACTGCACGGCTTGTCCCAACGGGATCAGGCTGGCCAACAGGAACACGGTATTCCACCCGACCGCACTATAGGCCTCGTCGATGGACAGAACGCGGGTGATGATCATGCCAGTTGCGCCCACCAACAGACAGAGCGACAGGCGCACATCTGTGAACAGGATCAAGGTCAGGGCAATCAGGAAAAACACCATCGCCCAACCGACTTTGTGGGGGCGCATTTCTTCTTGAGGGAAATCAGCAGTCACGACGACCAGATCGCGGTTGCGTTTGGCCTGTGTCAACCGGTCCCAAGGCGCGTGAACGACGATCGTGTCGCCGGCCTGAAAGGGCACTGTGCCGACAACTGTGGCTGCGTGATCTTCGGTTTCGACATAGCTGAAGGTCTCGCCGGTGCGGTGGATCGCAAGCATGGAAACGCCCAGAATATTGCGGAACTCTATCTCGCGCGCGGTGCGGCCAATATAAGAACTGTCAGGTGGGATAACAATCTCGGCGACGCCGGCTTTGGTGGCGACAAATTCCTCGGCAAAGACGTCCAGATCCTTGTGCAGGACCAGATCATAGTCTTCGACCATTTGTTCAACAGATTTGCGCTGGCCCAGAACGGCCAGACGGCAACTGCCGGTAATTTCATTCGTCAGAGATGGTGCGATAACACGGTTGCCTGTGGCGTAAAACCCGATGATATAAAGGTGCTCTGCCTCCATCAACTCGCCGATTTTTTCACCGATCAGCAAATTTCCCTCTGGCAGGGATACCTCGAATATATCAGCGTCCAGCCCATAGAGCCGCTGGATATATTCGTGCATGGACTGACCCGATGCGGCGTCGATACCTGTTCGTGTCTTTGGCAGGACCCAACGGCCAAAGACCACAAAATAGATAATGCCCGTGACCACCAGCGCCGCACCGACAGGGGTGACAGAAAACAGGCCGAACGGCTGCATCTGGGCGCTTTCCGGCAGGGTTTCGTTCGCAGTCAGGATCAGGTCATTGAGCAAGATTAGTGGCGAAGAGCCGACCATCGTCATCGTACCACCCAGAATGGCGCAAAACCCCATCGGCATCAGCAAACGGCCCAACGGGATTTCGGTGCGGGCGGAAATCCGGCTGACGACCGGCAGGAACAGCGCCGCGGCACCAACGTTTTGCAAAAAGCTCGAGATAAATCCGACAGTGCCGGAAATCACTGGAATAATGCGCTTTTCGGTTGAGCCGCCATATTTTAGAATGATGCCTGCAACCTTGGTCATCAGCCCGGTTTTATCCAGGCCTGCCCCGATAATCATAACCGCAATAATCGAAATCACCGCGTTCGAAGCAAACCCGTCAAACAGGTGTCGCACATCAGCCAATCCGCCAAGACCTGGAAAGTAACTGAGCACGCCCAGTGTAACCATGACGAGGATGGCAGACAGGTCGACCCGCAGTATCTCTGAGACAAACAGAAAAACCGTAAAACCCAAGAGCCCGAGGACCGCCATCATTTCGAATGTCAGCGTCATTTGTTCCATGAGTGTCCCCGTTGAATGGATATCGGTTGGCTATTTTCTCATTCTATAGGATATGGGCGTGTCGACAACAAGCGGGGCGCGCAAGATTATTGCCCGTTTGTCGGGATAAATTGTTTTGTGCAGAAGATTTTAGGGCGTCGAGGCTAGTCTGCCAAAAAACGGGTCAATACCTGAGCCAATTTTGCCGCGCCCATGGGGGCCGTTGCCTTGGTGTGTTCGTGACTGATGCTTTCGTCGCTCATGCCCGCGCCCATATTTGTAATGACGGAAATGGCGCCGGCTTTCATATCGAGAAAACGCGCCAGAATAACCTCTGGTACGGTGGACATTCCAACCGCATCGGCACCCAATATCTGGATGGCGCGAATTTCGGCTGGCGTCTCGAAGCTGGGGCCAGAAAACCACGCATAGACACCTTCGGGCATCTCGATACCTGTCGCGGTCGCAGCAGCAGACAGTTTGGCGCGAACCCCCGGATCATAGGCGTGGGTTAACGGGACAAAGCGCCGGTCGGTCGGCTCGCCAATCAGTGGATTTGTTCCGGAAAAGTTGATGTGGTCGTGGATCAGCATCACATTGCCCGGAGTTAGACCGGGACGCACGGACCCTGCTGCATTGGTCGCGATAAGTGTATCGGCGCCCAGTTCAGCCAGAACCTCCAACGGGTGGCGCATCACGTCGGCTCGCCCGTGTTCATAGTAATGCGACCGACCGCCAAATACAGCCACGCGCTTGCTGCCGATCTGGCCGACAAACAGCGCCGGATTATGACCCGAGACACCAGCGTGTGGAAATCCTTCCAATTCGGAATAGTCGACCTTGATCCCTTCGAACCCGTCGGCAAAAGACGCC
>CAXMUJ010000135.1:0-40031 GCA_964196455.1 uncultured Myxococcota bacterium
GTGACGCCCACAATGGGATCGCCCGAGGCCAGAGAATTTGTGTCCGGCGTCGTCATGGTATGCCCTGTTTGTGGTGGTTTCTGCATGGCATCCCACATTACAAATGCCCCGCCAAAGACAAGGAACGCCAAAATCGCCCAACCCATTTTACTCATAAAACTCTGCCTTCATTTGCTTTTGCCTTCGATATCTTAACTACCGGGTAGTGTTTAGATTAGTTTAACTTGCGTTCCAACAGAGGCTCTGGAAAACACTTCTGCTATATGTTCATTGAACAGGCCGATACAACCGTTAGAAGATTTTCGTCCTATTTTGCGCGTGTCGTTGGTACCGTGTATCCGATAGTATTGCCAAGACAGGTAAAGGGCATGCGTCCCAAGCGGGTTTTCTGGCCCCGGCCCAACAAAATCCGGCCATTCGGGGTTGCGTTGCTTCATTGCAGGTGTTGTAGCCCAACTTGGGCCAACGACCTTACGTATAACCTCTGTGTAGCCACGTCTGGTTAAATCTTCAGTCATGGGAACGGAAGTAGGATATAGCCACATTTCTCCGTCCGACGTCCAGTGCTGAAGAATTTTTGCCGAAGTATCTGACAAGAGAATACCATTGCCGAGATTATCAAAATGCTCCCGCCAGTCGTGGATAGAAAATGAGGATGTGTTTCTACGCACGGTTGCAGTACCAAGATCGGAACTTTGAGCGTGAAGAACACTTGGGGCTGCCAGTCCGGCGACTAGGCATGGAGTTGCTAACAAGAACTGCCGCTTGTTCATAGTTGGTTCGGAATTGCTCGTCATTGCTGCCTCATCAAATTCGACTCTCTGGTCGTTAAAGTTGACTTGACTTCCTTCCAGTGCAGGAGGGTCAAGTACTTTTTTGTAACGATACTGTGAAATTGAACAGGATCGACAAGCCTCATTGGGAGTAGTTCGCCTATTGATCACCAAGTTTTAAATTTTTGACAAATGGGAGGGAAATTGTTTTTGCAGTTCGAAGTACTAAGGACAGCAATGCCGGACGACGCAACCACTTGATTGCTCTCATTGGATATCCGATTTCAATTTCATTCAATAAGGAGACCGACCCATTGCGATCATCAAATGATGTTGCTGGTGGTGGGCACCTATCGTCAGCAATCCGAAGAAACCAAGCCCCGTGACTTGGTTCATTTCGTCCTCGGAAGCAACCTGTATCGCCATCATTGCACCATTTGCCCGCTCCTCCGCCACGACCGACCACCCAGTAGCTTGCTGCAACATCGGGCTGTGCGCCAAAACCATGCTTTGGATAGAAGGCACAGAGGTTGCGTCGCCAGTCACGATGAAGGTCAGGACTAACTCGTTCACCGACCGTTCAACTGCCGCTCTTGCTGTCACGTTATCCATGTCCACGAGGTGATTGCGTAAGGCATCAATATCGACATGCCCCCAATCGGTTTCAAGGTCGTCGCGCAGTAATGCTACAATCTGAGCTATAGCCGCGAACTGCGCCTGACCAGTCTCCTTAACCGAATTGGACTGATGTGCATGTTGGGACATGGCACTGGTTGCCACGACTACCATTGCTGCTGTGAGAAGACCTAATTTCATCGAATACTCCTATTTTCCACTAGAAGATGTCTTTACCAAAATTGAGCTGTGCAAAAAACACTATACAGACGTCGGTTTAGCCGAAGGTTTCGTAGATCAGTTTATCCGGTGAATGACAAAGGGTCCATGGGACACAGCCGTTTGACCAAAGATCGAGCTTGGGATTTTCAAATAGACACTCCCTTGTTCCTCTTGCACAGCAGCTGCGTACCTCTGCAACCAGACATTCCAGAAAATAATGTCGTTGTCCGCGTTGCGGTCGTTTCATAGACATCCGTTTCGCCTTTGCGGCAAATGTCGGGAATGAAGGGCCGCGCCGCAGAAACGAGGACAACAGTTGCACGACAGCTATCAACTGAAAGTTAGGTGGTCTTTTTGCTAATTTCCCGATACCAGTCATTCGCTGCGAAGCAGAATAATTGCAATATGGGCTCCTAGCTGCCCTTAGCTGCGAATGTCATGAAGGTCCGCTGTGGGCCGTTCGTGTCGGTGGCACCGGAACAATTAGTTTCACCGCAGCAAGTGGCAGGTTTGAGCCCCTAGTGATTGATGGTTCAGCAAGCAAGTCTTGGCAAAAAGGGCGGAATGCGGACATTGGCTGCACAGTTAAATCCAACCTCCTGGGAGACGAAAGCGGACATTGGGTGCTAAAATCGCCGCGGTAGTGGGGCTGCTGTCCGGCATCAGCGCCTATGGGCCCAATTAGCCTGATTTGATATGTGAATGTTTCTGGCTCATCGTAACCACTAAGGAGTGGGACATGAGACAGACAACCGAAACACGGAAAAGCCCTGGCGAGAAGATCGTCAAAGACATTAAGCGTGCGACGCGCAAACAGTATTCTTCTGAGGAGAAGATCCGCATTGTGCTGACAGGTCTTCGGTTCCAATCGGGTCTTCGGAAATTTGTCATAAACGCCCTAAATGTCCAAAGATGAATCGCATAAATGTTCTCACAATTTATGGTCGCGCTTCAAACCTTTGATGAACAACTTAGGTTTTTTCGCAGCAGCGGTATAGGTTGCTACGGTAATTGCTGCGGCCCCGATCAACACAGTGTGCCCAAGAATGCTTGAAAAAAGTACAGTATAGCTTCCTATTGCTGTGGCAAAACTAACAGCCCACATCAACCCCAATACCTGCAACACATAGTGCCGTGTCGCAACATCAGGAATATGACGAAGCGGGCTAACTTCAGAATTAAATATAAAACTCCAAACGCTGACTATCAGTTGTCTCATGGTCCGTTCCTTTTCATTCGACTTTCCCAAAATGGAATGCCATTTCTGTCTACATGTCGTTCACATTGCTTAATAAAGGTAATTACGGGCAAGTGATCCTTTTGGATCACTTTGATCAACACTGTTGCACAAAATGGCTGTTTGTCGGTGCTCCCTTTTATCCAGACAAACTTGTAAGAAACGTGGAATATTTTGACTTTATTAAGTGCCTACTTCGATCAATTTCAGTATATGGGAGCAGTAGCTTTGTTCCAAATGCGGCGACATTTGAATTCGACTGACAGTTGATGAGGCAAGAGGGCTTGATGGCAGGATAAAAAGGGGCAACAGTGGAAACAAGATATTCTACTAGGAGATGTTGGTTTAGGAGTTTGCATGCTCACTAGAAACCGCCCGCTCTATGCTGTTTGAAGTGGTCCGGCAAATTCGGACAGCGTGCTAAGATGTATCCAACACGAACGAATGGATGCGAGAATGACGAAGAGACGGAACCCAGAACGGATGCGCCAGGACACCGATCTGTTTTCTTTTTTCATCAACGACGCGGATATGTCGCAGATGGTCACGATGGATCGGGGCGACGGGGTTTCGTGGGCATCAGGTGATGCGAGTAAATAGACGTCGGAGTTTCAGCATTGAGCATCGAGCCAATCTATCGTTTCACCACGACGAGGTTCTTTGCTTGGCTTAATGCCCACCCCATTTCGTATCCCCCGGGAGCGCTCGCAATTGGCATGTTTTCCACAGTTCCGTCAGTCGACTGGTTGTTCGGAAGCAAAGAATTCTGCTTACACCGACGTTACTTTTCGAAATCTGATCCAATTGTAAGACCCGTCCGTACCTTTAATACCAATCAACTTGAACCTACGGGAAAAACGATGACAAAGATTTTCACACTTACGGCTACCGCTTTTTTAGTAACAACTTCATTTGCTCTGGCAGGCGGCGGAAATAGCGACAACGCAAAAACAATGGTCGAAAACATTAAAGAATTTGGCGGCAATACCGCATCTGCCATCAGCCCGAATGGGGCTTTGTCAGCAGCGACCAACGGCCCTAGTGACAGCGGTTGGGGAAATGCAGGGAGCAGAGTGACCGGCGCTGGAGCCTTCGAAGGCTACACTGCAGGTGGTCAGGTTTCCAAATCCGGTAAACCTGAATAGTACAGTCATTCTAGAGCGCCACCAATCGTGGTGGCGTTCTAGAAACATGCAGCATTCTAAAGAAGTAATTTTGACGTCACGGGAAAATATTCCGTGAACTTAGAATTTGAGTGAAAACATTCTCTTAACAAATGGCCACTGCATTATTGTACTGCGATGCAGTCAACCGCCCTTGGTACTGGTTCTCAAAGAAAATCTTCAGCATTTCGCAGTGCTAATTGATAGTGGACTTACAGAATCGCAGCCAGTCCCTGTTGGCAGCGATCTCTCACGTGTATCAACTCAAATAACGTGTGATCATAACTCCGGCCCACGCGGAATATCCGGTCAGAACGCCACCCCATAACGTATCAACGACGACCTGTTCCATCGACCAGTCACGAAGCGTGGCGTAATTGGTGAACTCGTAAGTTCCATAGGCCATCAGGCCCAATGCCACGCCTCCGATCAGCGCTGCCATCGGATCTGCCGCACGCAGTGCTGGTAAGGACACAAACCATAGAACACCAACCACATAGCTAAAGTAAAACAACGCTGCGGGTAAAACGCGGAACGGATCGGCGAAAAGGTGAGCAACGTGACGCTCAAAAACTGGTTTGATCAGCAGCCGCAGTCCGATGGCATCAGCGACGAAAAAAATCACTACTGTGGAAGAGTAAAGAATTAGAATTTTCATAGTCTTGGGCCCTTCACGAGAAAATGGACAGTTCGGATTGTGAGTAGTGCTATTCCAACGGCAGCCAGTACGATCACCGGCAAGTTCGCGTCGGATATGTTCGCGACGATCACTCCGGTCAACGCCCAAATAACCGCCGCTGGATATCCCCATTCGGCGGGTCGAGAAGATTGTACGAAGAAGGCTATGAACAACACGCCGACTATGCAGAGTATTGCTGCAGATTGCGCTGGCATGATCGCATAACCACCGAGCACTATGCCTATGCCTGCACCCGATGCTGCGGTCAACCAACCTGCATAGATGGCCACAGGTCGGACCTGCAACCATGGCAGGTTTTGCCCCGCACCGAGCATTGACAATATTGCCGTAAAAGTCATCACAACGATCATTATCGTAGCCAAAACAGGCACTACGTTTGCGGCCGCGATCCAGAACGTACCGATGATCAAGCTGATAGCCAGCGCTGGCCGCATTGCGCGCCAATCTGGATCATCGGACGCGCGCCAAAGGCCAAAACCAGCGCCAACAATCAGCCACAGATAGATCAAGCCCCAGATTGAAAACGCATAGCCTGCTGGCTGCACTGGTGGGTCGATCTGCTGCACTGGAAACTGGTCGGGGCTGAACCCATTGAACCCGACAGTGGCAAGCGGCGAAAACACAAATGTTAGCGTGGAAATCAGCACAACAATAGCCAGAGTGCGTGACTTTGAGTCGGATATATTCGCCGGCGTACTCATTGCGCCAATCTCCGCGTCATTGGCAAGGCCGCCCAATAAGGTAACGCACTCAGTAGCTTCAGACACCAGGTAAGTCGACGCGGAAAGTGGACTTCAAAACGGTTGGTATTCAAGCCGTCTATGATCGCTTCGGCTGCAGCGTCCGGCGTTACCATCGCGGGCATGCGAAAGTTGTTGCGCCGGGTCAAACGGGTATCGACAAACCCGGGGCATAATAGTCGAACATCGACACGTCCTGCCAATTCGACCCGCGCCGATTCCGCGAGATTGATGACCCCTGCCTTAGTTGCCGAGTAAATCTGTCCCTGCGGCAAGCCGATATAGCCGGCCACAGATCCGCACAGGGCCAATTGGCCACCCTTGCGCAGCAATGGAGGCGCGACTTGCGCGATGTGAAAACTGCCAGTCAGATTTGTGGACACAATTTGTGCTGCGGTGTTTTGTTGCAGGTCAGCAATTTTGCCGGGATCATACATCGCAGCCAGATGCACCACTCGGTCCAAAGGACCGATCAGGGCAATTTGGGTTACTGCGGCGTCGATACTTGCGCGATCAGTTACATCCAAAGGAATGGCAACATGTCCTCCCCCAAGATTTGCAACCATTTCCTCCAGTCGACTAGAGGAGCGAGCAGACAAAATAAGCCGTGCTCCACGCTGCGCCCATGCGCGCGCCAAACTAGCACCAATGCCCTCGCTGGCGCCGATGATCCAGATAGTTTCCACTTTAGGCATGGGCCAATTCCACTTGTACAACATCAGTTTGCTTTACCGCAAAAGACGCGCTGCAGGTACCAAGGTAGAAGCGCCAATTGCGCAGAAAGCTTTCGTCGTATCCAAATCGTCGGATACGATCCGATTTTTTGTCCAGCCGATCATTCCAGATGGCGCAAGTTCGGGCATAGTCGGCGCCAAAAAAATAGCTATCTTTGACCACCAGACCTGCGCGTCTGGCTTGTTCAGAAATTACGGAATTCGACAACAACACGCCGCCGGGAAACACATACTGCCGGATATAATCTGAGTTCCGCCTATACGTGTCGAAATAAGCATCAGGAACTGTTATCGCCTGGATCATTGCACGACCATTTTGGGCCAGTCGCGCTTTGAGAGTGGAAAAATAGGTGGGCAAATAGTTCTGACCAACAGCCTCAATCATCTCGATCGAAACGATGCTGTCAAACAGTCCGGTTGATTTGCGATAATCCTGCAAACGTATTTCTGCGCGGCCATCCAGCCGCGCGTCAGCGTACCCCTTCTGGCTGGGAGAAATAGTCAGTCCAGTGACATGGCGTCCGGTATCGGCGGCGCGTTCGGCAAACCCACCCCAGCCGCAGCCAATTTCCAGAACGCGTTCTGCATCACCTATCCTGTCCAGCACTCGGTCATACTTGCGGTTCTGAGCTCGCCCCAGATCTGCATCATCAGTAGCAAAAATTGCACTGGAATAGGTCATGCCCTCGTCCAGCCAAAGCTGATAGAACTCGTTTCCCACATCGTAATGTGCTCGAATGTTGCGGGCGGCGCCACGGTGGGAGTTGGCCCGCATCAGTTGGTTTACAACGCGAAATCTCAAACTGTTCCAAAACCCCGCATAAGCGTAGCCGCTAAAATGGTCGAGGTTCAACAATGCCATTTCGGCCAAGTCCGAGATTGAGGGAGTTTGCCACAAACCCGCGACGTAAGTCTCGCCCAAGCCAATATCACCCCGCGCAGCAATGGCCGTGACCACAGACCAGTCGCAAATCTGAAACTCGGCGGCTGGGTTGCCCTGACCAAAGTCATACACTTCGCCCTCTGGCGTTCGCAGGCGCAAGCTGCCGGTTGTGATGCGGTCACAAGTGTTCAGAAAATCTTGTTTAACGCGCGTTGTTAGAAACAGCATCAAGATACCTCAGATTTTGGCGGTGTGGGACGGGAGCGATACATCGCCCCCTTCAATTTCAGGCGCAAAGCTTGCCAATAAATCAAGATGATCGTGCGTACGGCCCCCAGAGGACGGCGCAAGCTGGCGCGCATCATCCCCGTGTTCGTCAAAGGTGCTCGTGGGCCAGACAGCGTGGCAACGACACCTTCGGAACCGTTGCAGTGTCTAATTTGAATGGCGATCTGATCTTTCCGAATATCAAAGCCAAATTCATAACTTCCTTTGACTTCTTGAAACGGTGAAACATGTAAGGATTTCGCGGCTTTAATCCGAGTATCCGCCGTGATGGGTGCGAAGTCCGGTAAACTACAAAAATAGGAATGCCTATCTCCAAACGGGGTCGAAACTTCGGCAATAACTGCGATCAGGTCCTCATCGTCCAATGCCATCCAAAAACTGACCGGATTGAAGACATACCCCAAAAACCGGGGTTGGGTCAGCAGCAGCAACACCACCGACGGATCAGTTAAGCCGTGCTCGGCCAAAACATCGCGTACCCATGCCGATCCCCGTCCCGCACTCAGCGGTCCACCATGGTCACAATCATATACAGAAGACAGATTGAGACGGTTACGCGAATACAACGCAGGGCCATTTGCAGGTGCCTCTGGATCTATCAGCACAAAATCCACGCCATATCGAAACCCATTCCGGATCGTGCCGCGCCGGGTATGTGTGGTAGTGCCTAAGATGTGTTCTGGCTTATGCGTCATGCCGGCTGTCGATCCATCAGTCGTGCAATTCTGGCAGCGCTGGCAAAGCCATCTTCGTGGAAGCCGTGTCGCGTATATGCTCCGGCAAACCATGTGTTGTTCTGGCCCTGCATCGCGTTAAGTTGGCGTTGTGCGGCCAGCGCGGGGGCATCGAACACCGGATGGCGGAATGTCGTTTGGTCATAGATCAAGCTATCGGGCACTGGTTGTGATGGGTTAAGCGAGACAAAGAGTGGATCACTCTCTGGGATATTTTGCAGGCGGTTCATCCAGTAGGTCACACCGACGGCAGGCTCGGGCTGGGTTGTGTCGGCCTTGTAAACCCAGCTGGACCATGCCGCACGACGCTTCGGCATTTGGCGAATGTCGCGGTGCAGGATCATCTGGTTATCCTGAAATCGTATAGCAGATAATACGTTGCGTTCTTGTAGTGTCGGCTGCGCCAGCAAACGCAGCGCCTGATCTGAATGGCAAGCGAAAATTACCTGATCAAAGAGCTCGTGGGGCCCCGCGTGGCTATGCACTGTGCTTTGCCTCTCGTTGCGTTCAACCCGCTGCACTGGCGTGCCCGTGCGGATTGCTACACCGCGTCCGCGCAGGTAACGCTCTAAACGGCGCACGTATTCAACACTGCCACCGTCTACGGTCCACCACTGATGTTGACCCGTCGCACCCAGCAAAGCATGATTGCGAAAGAACTGCACCAGCGCACGGGCGGGAAAAGCACGAATTTGGGCGGGTGGGGTCGACCATATTGCGCCGCAAATAGGCATCAAATAAAAGTTTTGAAACCAATTACCCATTCGCAAATCGTCCATCAACTCGCCAATTGTTGTGCTGTCATCCGCGGCCAGTGCTTCAGCTCTTTTGTTAAAGCGAAAAATGTCGTGCAGCATACGGGCAAAATTGGGGCGTAAAAGATTTCGCCGTTGTGCTGTCAGGGCGCGCAAATCGCGCAATCCGTATTCAATCTGTCCGTCATTGATTGACGCACCGAAACTCATGTCACTCTTTGCAACAGGAACGTCGAGATCGTTAAACATTCGCGTCAAATGCGGATAATTCGCATAATTGAACACTATAAATCCTGTATCCACTGGCTGATCACCGTTCAATCCGGCCATTACTGTGCGCGCATGTCCGCCCAGCTTTGGCGCAGCTTCAAACACAGAAACTGCATGATGTGGCGCCAGCAGATATGCGGCGGCAAGGCCTGATATACCCCCACCAATGATGGCTATACGTTGTGGGCCTGCGTCAAGGGCGTCGAATGACATGCGAACTCCGATTGGTTATTTGACTGTATTACGTGTGGGAAAATAAATCAGATCAAAAATGATCCAGAATGTCCTGTGCCGCGTAGTAAGTGTATGTTGACAGAGAGCCTACTTATTGACCATTCTGACCCGAGCCTCGTTTTAGCGACGCGAAAGGAAAGATCACAGGTGAAGAAATCACCCCCTCAAGTATCGCCACAAACGACACTGATGTTGGCTGTCCGCGATAAGCGTGACCGCGCGGCATTCGCAGAACTGTTTGATCATTTTGCGCCGCGCCTCAAGGGCTTCATAATGCGGTCCGGCACCGCATCTAATCAGGCCGAAGAGATTGTACAGGAAGTCATGCTTACAATCTGGCGCAAGGCCAATCTTTTTGATCCCCAGCGGGCTCAGGTCTCGGCCTGGGTCTATAAAATTGCTCGCAATCGCCAGATAGACGTGATCCGCAAAGAACGTCGGCCAATGCCCGAAGAGCTAAAAATAGTGCCTAACGCCGAGCCTGACGCCAGTCAAGTTCTGGTCGTCGAGCAAGAGGCAGGCCACTTGAAAAAAGCGCTTGAGCGGCTCAAACCCGATCAGCGAAATATAATTGAGAAAGCCTATATGGGCGACCTGACACATCAAGAGATCAGCGCCCAGACTGGTTTGCCACTTGGTACGATCAAGTCGCGCATCAGGTTAGGGCTGGAACATTTACGCCACGAGTTAAAGGACATGCGATAAGATGACCGCAATCACCCACCACACTCCCGATGCTTTGTTGGCAGCTTATGCTGCGGGTAACCTACCGCAACACTATGCGCTGGTTGTGGCCGCACATATCTCATTGTGTCTAGAGTGTCGTGCATCCTACGAAGCCCATCAAGCCGCTGGTGGAGTCATTTTGGACTCCATAGTAACAGAGGACGTTTCCAACAGTTTGAAATCCAGCGTTTTTGACCTGCTTGACGCGCCTTTTGAACTAGAGCCAACCTATCAACGTTCGGGTGTTTACCCCGGCCCGGTGATGGAGGCTTTGAAAGGCAAACCGCCACGTTGGAAATCGCTGGGTCTCGGCGTGCGCCAAAACATTTTGACCTCTAGACGCGAGGGGTCAGTGCGGCTGCTTTATATTCCGCCCGGACAGGCAGTTCCAGACCACAGCCACAATGGGCTAGAATTGACACTGGTTCTACAGGGCAGTTTTAGCGACGAAACAGGAAAGTTCGGCGTCGGTGACCTTGAGGTTGCTGATCAGGAACTGGAGCACACACCGATTGCCGGTGCGGGGGCTCCGTGTATCTGTCTTGCTGCAACTGATGCCCCGTTGCGATTCACCACTTTGATGCCACGGCTGTTGCAACCTTTGTTTCGCATCTAGGCCGATCTGACTGTGTATGACCAGATTGAAATAATCGTCAATGACCGGATGCAATCGGGGTATCTCTATGTTCTATCGGCGCCGACCGGACAGAATTTCGCCGAAGGCTTCAAGCCGCATTATTCGCCACAGGACATGCTGGAAATGGGAGTGTTTGAAGGGCGGTATCTGAACGACTGCACAGCTGAATTTCCGCCTGCTTGGTTTGACAAGGCCAAGATCAGCAGTGAACCAAGCCCGCAGCTGAATTACTTTGGGCTCAAAAGTCGCCAGCCCCTAAGTGTCTGGAAGCAGAAAGGTTGGATTGTTGGGCCCGATCCACGAGGCTGGTTCCAATGGTACTGTCGCTACTATATGGGACGTCGGCTAGACGGTATTGACCGAGCGCAAATCGCAAGATGGAAAGGATTTGCCAGGCATGCAGGACAAATCCGGGCCAATTGCTATCCTGGCGATGTATTTTGCAGGCCCCGGCAACGTCAGGCATTGCTGCAATGGGCGCATAATCCACTGATATAAACACGATCAAGCAGACATAGGTTTCGACCAGACTATGTCGTCGTGGAAATATCGACCATCAGAATTTGCAACTGACTTCCCGGCGAAAGGTTAGTGCGCTGTCACTTTTAACCAATCGCCGCCGTTGGGCCTGGAACCTGAGCCGATGCTTAGTCAACTCCACATTCGTCTGACATCCGACATGCTGCACGGCGCACGAAAGTCAGCTTTCGGAAAAATTCCGCGCACCGCCACAAGCGCCGCTCACAGTCGGCTCTGGGCCGTTCGCGTCAGTTTATGGGAAACCACGAACGGCAGCTAAGTCCGCCGACCCGGCCTTGACCGTGATTTTCTGAATGTCCGCTAATGAAATGCAAACTTATGTTTCCATAAAGGCACGAGTAGCGCGTCATTCACTTTCATTCTAATAAAATCAACCACTTAGCGAGTGCAAAAAAGGCAAAACCTTTCGGCACTACATATTAGCTTTGTTGTAACAGCCGGGTAAAGCTCATCGATAAATGTGACCGCTGGATCATGGCTGCTGCGTGAATATCACCGATGCGCAGAGCTTCGATCACATCTTCTGCTTCTCGTGCAAAAATTCGGGCCTCTTGTTGCAGGTCGATTTTCGACGCAAAGGTCGATTGCAGCCAAATGCGCGCGGTCTGCAGGTACAGCCGTTCGCAAAATTCGCGCAACGGTTTGTTGTCGGTCAAGAGCAGCCGTTTTTGAAAAAACGCCATGTTAAGCTGGGCAAACTTGCGCGGCTCGGGGGCTTGGGCCATGTCAATCGCCTGTTGCGCCAGATCGCAAAGCTCGGCCATCAGCGCGGCGTCAGGAGCCACGGGATCAAGTTGGCCTGCCAGATCCGTCAGCGCGATGCGCAAACTGTAGGTCTGGGTCAGATCCTGAATATTCACGTCCGTAACATAGGTCCCGACCCCGTGCACCGACTTGACCAAACCCTCTGCCTCCAACCGCGCCAAAACGCGGCGCAAAGGCGTTCGGCTGGTTCCCAGTTCTTCGGCCAGTTCGGTCTCTGACAAGCGCATGCCGGGAGGGTAATCCAACAAACATATCCGGTTGCGCAATTCCGCGTGCAGCAAGTCAAACCGGTCACGCGCGCTTGGCCTGCTGTCCGGGCTCGAAAAATGTTGAACTCTCGACATCGTCTAGCGCCCCGACATTCGTTGTCCCAGCCGGTCAAGCATCGACAGACACTGTCCTAACTGGTCCAGCGTCACATATTCATCCGGCTTGTGCGCTTGATGAATTGATCCCGGCCCGCAGACCACCGCGCTCATGCCCAAGCTTTGAAAAATACCCGCCTCGGTCCCAAACGGCACAACGTCAGCGCCGTTGGCACCGGTCAGTTCCATCACGATGTCGCGGGCTTCGCTGTGCAACATCGGCTCCAGACCTTCAACTTCTGCCACAATTTCTGTGACGATAGTGGCGTCCGGGTTTAGGCTTTGCATGGCGGGCAGCAAATGGTGATCGCAATAGTTTTTCAGGTCCGCTTTTACGAAATCCGCATCCGAGGCTTGAACCGGGCGCATTTCCCAATCCACGACGGCTTTGCCTGCAATAATATTATGTGCCGAACCGCCAGCCAACCGACCGGTGTTGATCGTGGTCCAAGGTGGTTCAAAGCGGCTGTTCACAGGAACGCGCGCCTTCAATGCGTGCTTTAACTCCAGCAAACGGGCCACATACCGCACTGCGTATTCAACCGCATTCACCCCCAAATCTGGCGAGGACCCATGGCCCTCCAGCCCCTCGAACCGGGTTGTGTATTCGAAACATCCCTTATGCCCTTCGATCACCCGCATGTCGGTCGGCTCGCCGATAATGGCCACGTTGGGTCGCAAGCCGTTAGCCAGCAACGATTTAGCCAAATCCTGCGCGCCAAAACAGCCGGACTCTTCGTCATAGGTAAACGCAAAATGGATTGGCCGGTCGGTCACATGACGTGCCAATTCGGGCGCCATGGCGACGGCTGCCGCAATAAAACCTTTCATGTCGCATGCGCCTCGCCCATACAGCCGCCCGTCGCGTTCGTCCATCTGGAACGGATCATGGGACCAATTCTGATCCGCCACCGGAACCACGTCTGAATGGCCGGACAAAACAATGCCGCCATCGACCTTTGGGCCCAACGTCGCAAACAGGTTTGCTTTGGCCCCTGTCTTGTCGTGAAACAGATCAACCTGCGCGCCGGCCCGTTGCAACCGATCGGCCAGAAACGCCATCATTTCCAGATTACTGTCGGTCGAGATCGTCGGAAAGCCGATCAGCGTGCCCAGTAATTCCGTTGTTTCCTGCAGTTTTTCCACCGACTAGTCCTTTACAAACAATTTGCGTTCGACATTGCATAATGCCTCGGCCGGACCGCTTGGTCGGATCAGGATTGTCTCTGTTGTTTCCAGCCCCCAATCATCCATCCATAACCCCGGCATGAAATGGAACGTCATACCAGGCTGTAAAACAGTTTCGTCGGTAGGCCGGAGCGAAATCGTGCGTTCGCCCCAGTCCGGCGGATAGGACAAGCCCACCGGATAGCCACAGCGACCAACCCGATCTATACCAACTTTGGCCAATGCCGCAGCCATTGCATTCGCAATATCACAGGCCCGATTACCGGCCTTTGCAGCCTGCAATCCCGCCTCCAGACCTTCGGCCAGCGCCGAGGATGCATCCAACAGCTTTTGCGGCGGTTTGCCCAGATGAATAGTCCGGCACAACGGCGCATGGTAGCGGCGATAACATCCGGACAATTCAAAGAATGTGGCCTCGCCTGTGCGCAACTCGTCGCCGCTCCATGTCAAATGCGGCGCTGACGCATCGGCCCCGGACGGCAGCAGCGGCACAATGGCAGGATAGTCACCCCATGCATCGCCAACCCCCGTCAGAGCCGCAGAATAGATATCCGCCACCAATTCGTTCTTGCGCAACCCAGGCTCGGCACGCTCTAGCGCCACGCCTACAATCTTTTCCGATATCTGCGCGGCTTTGCGGATAAACACTATCTCTTCGTCGGATTTAACACCGCGTTGCCAGTTCACCAGCGCCGTTGCGTCCACTAAGGTGGCGTCCGGCATTTCTGTGATCAGCGTCGAATGCGCCTTGGCAGAATAATAGTAATTGTCCATTTCAACACCAATGCGAGCGCGGCCATACCCCAGTTCATGCAATCGCATTGCCAAATCCTGCATCGGGTGGCGCTCGGTCGATTGGACATAGTGATCGCCATAGCCAAAGACCTTGTCGTCCTCCATCCAGACCGTGCGCAATGCTCCATTGGCATCTTGAATTCGCCCCCACCACATCGGATCGCCATCCAGCGGCAGTAACACGCCTTGGTGCACGTAAAACGACCAGCCGTCATAGCCGGTCAGCCAAGCCTGATTTGACGGGTCTGTAGCAAACAGCAGGTCGATACCGGCCTGTTGCATTGCGGCGCGGGTTTTGGTCAGTCGACGCGCGTATTCAGCAGAACTGAACGGGGCATTTGAGATCGGCATAATTTCACCTATATGTATACAAGAAGGAACTCGACTTGTAGCTTTCCTCAACATAAGCCCGTTTTTCGCCAATTCTCAGTGTGAATTTCTTGACAAAATCAATCTGGACGTGATGTTGTACACAACACTGACCTGCAAGACGGCTTTGCGTCAACCCAAATGTGACCCTATCCAAGAACCAACCCCAGCCACGGAGGCTCGATGTTAACGCTTAGCGATATCCAAAAAGCCGCAATCGTGATCCGGGACATTGCCGACGCAACACCGCTGGTCCCCTCGCCGTTTATGACCCAAGTCTGCGGTCAGGAATTTCTGTTAAAGCTGGAAATTGCACAGCCCATCGGTGCCTTCAAATTACGTGGTGCGGTCACGGCCCTTGCCGCGTTGCCAAAGGACACTGTCGGCGTCACCTGCACATCGACCGGAAATCATGGTCGCGCCGTCGCCTTTGCCGCTGCCAAGCGCGGGATACCAGCCATTATTTGCATGTCCAATCTAGTGCCAAAAACCAAAATTGACGGCATCAAAGCCTTGGGTGCACAGGTTCGGATCATCGGAAACAGCCAAGACGACGCGATGCAAGAAGCCCTTAGATTGTCGCGTGACGACGGGTTCATAGATATTTCGCCGTTTGACGATCGCCATGTGATTGCGGGGCAAGGCACGATCGGTTTGGAACTGCTGACCGCACGGCCCGACCTTGAAACACTGCTTGTCCCCTTGTCGGGCGGTGGTTTGGCGGCAGGCATTGCGGTGGCTGCCAAAGCCCTAAAACCCGACATTCGTATCGTCGGCATCACCATGGATCGCGGTGCCGCCATGGCGGCCTCTATCACGGCGGGTCATCCGGTTGACGTGGCTGAATATGCCAGTCTTGCAGACAGTTTGGGCGGCGGCATCGGGCTGCATAACCGCCTATCCTTTCCGTTGTGTCGTAATCTGTTGGACGCCACCGTTTTGGTCAGCGAGGCGGACATCCGCGACGCTATGCAAGCGCTGTTTTATGAGGATCGTATCGTTGCCGAGGGCGGATCTGTCGTCGGCCTTGCCGCCGTTTTGTCCGGAAAACTAGGGTCTGTTGCCGGGCCAATAGCAACCATAATCACTGGGCGTAATGTCGACATGGCCATGTTTCACCGCATTATGGCTGGCCAAGACGTGCAGTTGGGTGATCTGACCTTGAAGGGGCGGCGCTATGGCACATGACATCCGGATTGTGACCGAAGCAGACCTGAGAGAACATGTGGCGTTGGATTTGCCGGTCGTGGATGCGATAGAGGCGGCCTTTGCAGCATTGGCAAGTGACACTGTGATCATGCCGCCAATTCTGTCGATGGACCTGCCGCACATCAACGCCGAGGTTGACGTCAAAACCGCCTTTATCTCGGGGTTTGACAGTTTTGCGATCAAAGTATCACCGGGTTTCTTTGACAATCCTACCTTAGGGCTGGCCAGTCTAAACGGCCTAATGATCCTTTTTTCGGCCAAAACCGGACTGGTTGAGGCGGTCTTTTTGGACAATGGCTACCTGACCGACATCCGCACAGCCGCCGCAGGTGCCGTGGCGGCGCGCCACTTGGCACCAAAAACGCTGGAGACCGCCGGTGTCATTGGCACGGGCGTGCAAGCGCGGTTGCAAATTCAAGCGGCGCATTTGGTTCGCCCGTTTTCCAAGGCTCTGGTTTACGGGCGGGACGCGGCCAAGGCCAATGCCTGTGCCCAAGATATTTCAGACACGTTGGGCATCGATGTACGCTGCGCCAAAAGCGCTGAAGATTTGGTCGCTCAATGCCAATTGGTGGTCACAACAACGCCCGCACGCGTACCGGTGATATCGGTCGATTGGCTTCATTCTGGATTGCACATAACGGCGATGGGATCCGACGCCCATGGCAAGAACGAATTGGACCCGCGCATTCTGCGCGATTGCACCGCCTATGTCTGTGACAGCGTCGCGCAATGCAAAGAATTGGGTGAATTGCGCAGCGCACTCGACCACGAGCTATGGCCTGGCATCCTGCCCCCTGAACTGGGCCAGATCATATCGGGCGCAGTTCAGGGACGACAAAACGCCCAAGACATCACCGTTTGTGACCTAACCGGCACAGGCGCCCAAGACACGGCGATCGCGTCGCACGCTTACGGCAAGCTTGCCGGAGCAGGCACCACGATTGCGATCTAAAATTTTTCAGACGGCACAGGGCCGTTTGCATCAAAGGACACATCATGCTGAAGAACGATATTTTAGACCAATGGGACCGCGAGAATTTCTTTCATCCCTCGACCCATCTGGCCCAACACGCCCGCGGCGAAAGCCCAAGCCGCATTGTTAAAACTGCCTCTGGCGTTCACATCGAAGATCGTAACGGCAACCGGCTGTTAGACGCTTTTGCCGGTCTTTATTGTGTAAACGCCGGTTACGGACGTCCCGAAATAGCCGAGGCGATTGCCGACCAAGCACGCGAACTGGCCTATTATCATTCCTATGTCGGCCACGGCACCGAAGCATCAATAACCCTGTCGAAAATGATTTTGGACCGGGCCCCAAAAAATATGTCCAAAGTATACTTCGGGCTTGGCGGATCGGATGCCAATGAAACCAATATCAAGCTGGTCTGGTATTACAACAACGTCCTGGGCCGCCCGAAAAAGAAGAAAATAATTTCGCGTTGGCGCGGCTATCACGGCTCCGGCTTGATGACCGGATCACTGACCGGGCTAGAGCTGTTCCACAAAAAGTTTGATTTGCCGCTGGATCAGGTCCTTCACACCGACGCACCCTACTATTTTCGCCGCACAGACCGCAGCCAGACCGAAGAGCAATTTTCCGCACATTGCGCGGCAGAACTGGAAGCACTGATCGCGCGCGAAGGTGCGGAAACCATCGCGGCGTTTATTGGCGAGCCGGTTCTGGGCACAGGCGGAATTGTACCACCCCCCGCCGGCTATTGGGCCGCAATTCAGGCGGTTCTTAAAAAACACGACATTCTGTTGATTGCCGACGAGGTTGTCACCGGCTTTGGCCGTCTTGGTTCGATGTTTGGTTCAGATCACTATGGGATCGAAGCCGACTTGATAACAATTGCCAAGGGGCTGACCTCGGCCTATGCGCCGCTGTCAGGATCAATCGTGTCCGACCGGATGTGGCGGGTGCTGGAACAGGGGACCGACGAAAACGGACCTATCGGGCATGGCTGGACCTATTCCGCACACCCAATTGGTGCCGCAGCAGGCGTGGCGAACCTGAAATTAATCGACGATCTGAACCTTATCTCGAATGCCAGTTCTGTCGGTGCCTATCTGAACCAGTCACTGCACGCGGCCCTGTCCGACCATCCAAATGTAGGCGATATTCGCGGTGAAGGTATGCTCGCGGCGATCGAATTGGTTGCCGACAAGGACAGCCGCACGTTTTTTGACCCAAGCCTCAAGATTGCACCGCAAATTTCAGGCACAATGCTGCAGCAAAGCAATGTGATCGCACGCGCCATGCCACAAGGCGACATTATCGGATTTGCGCCGCCCTTTTGTCTGGCAAAATCTGAAGTTGACCAAATTGTCGACGCCGCAGTGCAAGCAGTCAACGCCGTTGTGAAATAGATTTTCGGGCCGCCAGCCAAGAAACAGCGGCCCGTCGTCCCACAACATGTTGCAAGTGAAATCACCAGCAGACGGAAACCGAACCGGCACCGCAAAAGACGGGTCGCGGTCGCGTGTGCCTGACAGGTTGTGGCGGCAGATTTTACTGTTGGCAACCGTTCACTGCGCATTTCGAGGCTTGACATCAAAACGAGCCAACTGTACCAACCGGACGGTACAGTAACAAAAGTATCCCCCTATGACGAAAACCCGAAAATTTGATGGCCGCACCCGGATATTGATAGCCGCCGAAACTGTTGCAATCCGGGATGGAGCGCGACGGTTAACGCTTGAAACTGCAGCAAATCAAGCCGGAATGAGCAAAGGCGGGGTTTTATACCACTTCCCCACCAAACACGCTCTTTTGGCCGGGATGTTGGACCGCGCCATGGCCGAAATGCGTGCGGCACTAACCGAACATCGAACCCTGATTTTATCCAGAGGCCAAAGCAACCCAACGCTGCGCGCCCTTGTTTTGGCGAGCAAGGACAAGCTTTGCAACAAGACCGAGGTTCGTATCGCGTTGATAACTGGCCTGTCTGAATATCCGGGTCTGATGACCCCCGTCGGGGACACTTTCGCTGTATTGTGGACGGAAATCTTGGCCGAGTGCCCAGACCCATTGGCAGCCCTTGCGATTTGGTCCGCCATAGAAGGTATTATGACACTGGATATGTTTGGTGTATCGCCGATCTCGCAGGACCAGAGCCTTGAATTCTTTGACCATCTGACGCGCATGATCGATGCGCTCCCTTATCACGAGGTATCAGCATGATTACCCCCGATTTTTCGCAAACACGCACGGCGTTTGCCCTTGCTATGTCTTTTGTGTTTCTCGCGCCGGCGACGCAGGCCGCGCCGCCTTTGGTGGTCGAAATCATTGTGGCCAAAGCGACAGAGGAAAACCAGATTATTTCGTTAACAGGCGAGATTGTCGCCCGTGATACACTTATGGCGGCGTTTTCGACCAGTGGCCGGATCGAAAGCGTGCCGGTTGACCAAGGGGACAAGGTCAAAAAGGGCGATCCTTTGGCCAAAATCGAATCCCTGCAACAAGAACAGGCGCTCCGTTCGGCAGCGGCGGGTCTGGCAACGGAACAAGCAGACCAATTGCAAGCGATCGAAAATCTGCAGCGCCAAGAACAATTATTGGAACGTGGCGCAACAACGCGGATAAATCGCGACAATGCCGAAGATATTGTGCGCATTGCCGAGGGTGAACTGGCACAGGCCCAAGCCACCTTGGACACAGCAACAAAGGCCCTGCGAGACACGGTGCTGATCGCACCGTCCGACGGCACCGTTACCGATCGCATGGTCGAACCCGGCCAAGTTGTCGGTGCCGCACAGCCGGTGCTGATGCTGGCGCTTGGTGATGGGATTGATGCCATTTTCACCGCACCTGAAGTCTTGTTGACGGACACCACCACGCCGTCCCCTGTGATCACGCTGCAGCCGCTTGATGGGCCCGATATTCAGTTTCACGGTCACATTCGAGAAGTGAGCCCCTTGGTTGATCCGCGACGCGGCACTGTCGAGGTAACAGTCGAGGTCGACGGCATTCCGGACGGCATAGGATACGGCGATCCGGTACGTGGCAGCGCAACTTTGGCCGGCGTACCTCGTATCGTCTTGCCGTATACCGCCCTCACCGCCACACAGTCGGGAACCGCGGTCTGGGTTGTATCACCCGAAACAATGGCCGTGTCCCTGCTGCCGGTTACGATCGACAGATATCAATCCGGACGCGTTATAATCCGGGCTGGCATCGACGCCGGCACATGGATCGTCGGCAAGGGTTCACAGTTATTATACCCCGGACGAATAGTAAACAAAATGGATTTGTTACAATGATTTGCAGTACAAAGCTCGCCGGTAAGACCATGGCCTCATTTGCGCTATCCCTCGCCTTGGCGGCGGCGTTGTCTAGTAGCGCGGCTGTGGCATCGGAACCAACAGTCGTCACATCCATCAAGGTCACAACCCCGCGGCCCATTGTAACCGAACTGGTGAATTTGCAATCGGCAGAAGCGTCGACATTTGTTGGCATTGTGTCTGCGCGATCCGAAACGGACCTTGGATTTCCTGTCATTGGAACCATCGCAGAGCGGCCCGTCACAACCGGTGACCGCGTTTCCAAAGGCGATGTTTTGGCCCGGCTTGATCCCGCAGATATGGACGCAGCCCTGCGGGCAGCAGTGGCCCGCGTCGGTGTCGCCGATGCACGGCTGCGCTCTGCTATCGATGCCGAAGCTCGCGCCCGCGCCCTAAGGAAACGCGGTGTAGACAGTGCCACACGGCTGGAGGATACACAGCGCGCGCTGGTCGCAGCCAGATCCAGACGCGAACAGGCGCAGGCAACTTTGGCCCGGGCGCGCGACGTGCTTGGGTTTGCGACGCTGACGGCCCCGCAAGACGGGGTCATTACCAAAACCTTTGCCGAAGCCGGGGCAACCGTGTCTGCCGGTCAGGCCGTCGTCCAGTTGGCGGATTTCAACGAGCGAGAAGTCGTGATCGACCTAAGCGAACAAGATGTAGCCAGCGTCGACATCGGCATGGTGTTCGAGACTGTTCTGGCGGCCAATTCGGCGATAACAGCCAGCGCCACCTTGTTGCGAATTGACCCGGTCACCGAACAGACCACCCGAACGCGGCGCCTGCATCTGACGTTGTCGGCCGCCTCGGCCAATTTTCGACTTGGAAGTCTGGTGCGTGTGTCTCCCAGATCCACAAGCGACGCCGTGATAAGCCTGCCGGTCAGCGCCATTGTCGATTTAGACCAAGACGCCGGATTTGTCTGGGTCGTCAATCGTATTGGCAACACGGTGGTTAAAAAGGCCGTCACACTGGGCGAGACTTTTGGTCCGCGCATCCGTGTGACCAGCGGTATCAACACCGGCGACGAGGTTGTCGTCAAAGGAATTCATTCACTTAAGGACGGGCAAATTGTTGGCCGACGTATACTCCCATGAACCGCTTTAATCTCTCTGACTGGGCGCTAAACCACCGGTCCTTCGTCTGGTTTCTGATGATCATTTCTGTGGTCGCCGGTGCCTTGGCCTATGTCAATATCGGTCGCGAGGAAGATCCCGATTTTTCGATTAAAACCATGATCATATCAGGTGCACTGCCCGGCGCTGATGTGCACGAAACCCTGACCCAAGTGACCGACAGGATTGAAAAGAAACTCGAAGACCTGCCAGAGCTCGATTTCACCAGATCGGTGACACAGGCTGGCCGGGCAATTGTTTATCTCGAGCTTTTGGCCTCGACCGATGCCGGCGAACTGCCGCGGATCTGGCAAACCGTTCGCAACATGATGGGTGATATTCGCGGCGAGTTCCCACAGGAATTTTCCGGATTTCTGTTCAATGACAGTTTTGGCGATGTCTTTGGCAATATTTATGCGTTGACCTCTGACGGGTTTTCCCCGCGCGAGGTCCGTGATTATGCCGAAACAGTTCGCCGGTCGATCCAGGCGCTGGATGATGCCGGAAAAGTCGAGATATTCGGCGTGCGCGAAGAAGTTGTATTTTTGGAGTTTTCCACCGAAAGGCTTGCCGCATTGGCGATCAATCAACAGGCAGTTCAGGACACACTGGCGGCGCAAAACGCCATATTGCCATCCGGCGTCATCAATGCCGGCTCCGAGCAGGTTTTGGTGCGTGTCAGTGGCCAGTTTTCCGGTGCAAAAAGCCTCGAAGAAATCAACTTTCGCTTTGGCGACCGGTTTTTCCGCCTGACCGATGTCGCCGACGTGCGCCGGGGTTTTCAGGACCCGCCAACCGAACTGTTCCGGTACCAGGGCCGTGAAGCGATTGGTCTGGCGGTGGGAATGCGCAAGGGTGCAAACATTATTGAATATGGTGCAGAGCTGGCAAAAGTGATGGCACAGGCGCAGGCCGACTTGCCGGTGGGCATAGATGTCCATCAGGTTGCCGATCAACCGCATGTGGTCGACGAAGCCGTCAGCCATTTCCTGCAAGCCCTGCTGGAAGCGGTGCTGATTGTTCTGGCTGTTAGCTTTATCAGTCTGGGCTTGCGCGCCGGACTGGTTGTGGCGCTGACCATTCCTCTGGTTCTGGCCATTACCTTTGTGGTGATGAACTATGCCGGGTTCACCTTGCAGCGGATTTCGCTTGGGGCGTTGATCATCGCCCTTGGCTTGCTGGTTGACGATGCAATGATCGCAATCGAAACCATGATTTCCCGCATGGAAAAGGGCGAGAGCCGTACCAAGGCTGCATCATATGCCTGGACGTCGATTGCATTTCCGATGCTGACGGGGACGTTGGTTACTGTGGCTGGCTTCGTTCCGATCGGATTGAACACGTCGGCTGCAGGCGAGTTTACCTTCTCGTTGTTTGTGGTAATTGCGGTGTCATTATCGGTATCCTGGGTTGTGGCCGTGTTGTTTGCACCCCTGCTGGGCGTCACACTCTTGCCCAAGAAAATGGCGCATCACACTGGCGAACCGGGCCGGTTCCGCAGACTGTTTCACAAGGTTTTACGGCTGTCGATGCGGTTCAAATGGTCAACAATACTGGCCACTGTTCTGGTGTTTTTCCTGTCGATCTATTCGATGCGTTTTGTCGAACAACAGTTCTTTCCGAATTCCGATCGGCCAGAGTTGATTATTGACATTACCTTGCCACAAAATACCTCGATCCACGAAACACAGGCCCAGATGGACCGGCTGGAAGAGTATTTGGAGAACAATGAAAACGTTTTGTTCTGGTCGTCTTATGTCGGTCGAGGTGCGCCGCGGTTCCTGTTGACCTTTGATGTGCCGACACCGGGGCCCAATACCGGACAAATTGTGATCCAAACCCCGTCAGTTGAGGCGCGCGACGCGTTGCGGGTGGAAATGAATGCAGTGACCAAGTCCGATTTCCCGGGTGTTGACGCTTTTGTCAAACTGCTGGAAATTGGTCCGCCAGTTGGCCGTCCGGTTCAGTACCGGATAAGTGGGCCGGACATAGATATTCTGCGTGATCAGGCGCGCGACCTTGCCGCGCTGATATCCACAGACGACCGTTTGGATAGTATTGTTCTGGATTGGAATGAACCGGCGCGGGTTGTGCGGGTGGATATCCTGCAAGACAAGGCTCGACAGCTAAATATTTCGGCTCGTGATATCGCAAACGGACTGAATGCGGTCTATGTCGGCACCAACATTACGCAACTGCATGACGATGCCTATTTGGTGGATATTGTGGCCCGGGGCGATGACGCATCGCGCCAGTCGGTTGAGGCATTGGCCGGGCTGGAGTTAAGTGCGGCTGACGGGGCGGTTATTCCGCTTAGGTCTGTGGCCACGTTCCATTACGAGACCGAACAACCGGTTATCCACCAACGCGACCGGATGCCAACAATTTCGGTGAAGGCAGCACTTGCAACCGACGACCAGCCAGACACTGTGGTGGCTGCATTGACCGACCGGATCGCAGATTTCAATACCGCCCTGCCGCTTGGCTATCACGCCGTTGTTGGCGGCTCGGTCGAGGCGAGCGCCGACAGTCAGGCGCCGATTGCCGCTGTTGTGCCGTTGATGATCTTGATTATGCTCAGTCTGATCATGGTGCAAATGCAGGGGTTTCGGCTGACTTTTGTTGTGCTGTGCGTTGCACCGCTGGGCTTAATTGGTGTTGTGGCAGCTTTGGTGCCGTCCGGGGCACCGCTTGGGTTTGTTGCGATTTTGGGGGTTCTGGCACTGGTCGGTATCTTGATCCGCAACTCGATCATTTTGGTGCACGAGATCGAGGTTCTGCGCGACAAGGGACTGTCGGCCTGGGTCGCGGTCTTCGAGGCCAGTGACAGCCGGGCCCGTCCGATCTTGTTAACAGCGGCGGCGGCCAGCCTGGCGCTTATCCCGATTTCGCGTCAGATTTTCTGGGGGCCAATGGCCTATGCCATGATGGGCGGGATCATCGCCGGTACGATTATCACGTTGGTGTTTGTTCCGGCGCTGTATCTTGCAGTCTTTCGGGTCAAGGAAGAAACATAGCCCCGCATTTGCCCCCATTCCAATCGGTCGGGGGCGTTTGACTAGGCGTTTCGAAGGGACTGTCGGGCGGCCCTTTTTGACAAGACCACAACCGCAGATACCAGTCCTGCACCGATGATATTGGCAATCAGAAACAGCGGCCAAAAGGCCCCGATTACCCCCGCGACCAACAGTGCGATCAGACCGATATTCAACGGACCTTCAGCATAGTTCTGAACGAGGCAGTTGAGTGCGTAAATCCCGAACAAGCCAAAGACTCCAATTTGCATGACTTGCCAAAAATCACCGGATATCAAGGGCGTATAGGCAAACATCAGCGGTACAATATACAGGCCCTTGGCAATTTTCCAGGCCTGAAACCCGGTTTCCATTGGCTTGGATCCTGCAATTCCCGCAGCGGTAAAGGCCGCCAGACAGACCGGCGGCGTTACATTGCTGTCTTGGCTCAGCCAGAAGATAATCAAATGCGCCGTCAGCAAGAAAACAACTTGGGCCTCTGGATCAATCAGCAAGGGGCGCAGGGTGATCGCCACGTCAAACGGCATGGCAGACATCAGGGCCTTGGCGCCGTCCGGGCTCAGCCCGTTTGATATTTCCGCCACCAGCGGGCTGTCGACCAGCGCGAACATCGCCAGCTTGGTCGGGTCAGAGATACCTGCAATCAGCTGTTGTTCAATCAAACCGTCAGCCATGATGCCGGCCAGTGCCGGCGCCGTCAGAATCGCCAGAATGATATAGGCGGCGGTAACCGGCAGCCCCATTCCCAAAACCAGCGAGGCCAGACCAATCAGCAAAATCGCCAGCACCAAAGAGCCTTGGGACCATTGGGCGATCATCAGCGAGAAGCCGTTGCCAATGCCGCTGGTGACAATCGCATTGTTCATTATGCCGATCGTAATCAACAGGACACCTGTCATGATAGAGGATTTTATCCCGATCAAAAACGCATCCGTAATCCGGCGATGATCCATCAGAATTGGTTGAAACTTTTCGCTGCCGATCACTTTGGACACGCCCCATGTCCCCCATGACACCAGAACCAGCGCGGCAATGGCCCAAGACGCAGCATACGAAGGCGTAACACCCGACATGAGCATCCAGATCATCACCGTGAGCGGCAGAACAAAGGTCAGGCCGCCCGAAATCAGCTTTCCATAGTCGATGGTTAGATCTTGGCCGTCGCCGACCTGAAATTTAACCGCCTCGATCCGGACTATGAACGCCACCGATAGAAAATACAGGATAGCAGGCATGATCGACACCGTAACAATCGTCGAGTACGGGATAGAGGTATAGCTGGCCATAACAAAGGCCCCGGCACCCATAATCGGTGGCATCAATTGTCCACCGGTTGAGGCTGCTGCCTCGACACCAGCTGCAAATTTGGGGCGAAAGCCGTTCGACTTCATCAACGGGATCGTGATCACGCCGGTGGAGGCAGTGTTCGCAATGGCCGAGCCGCTGATTGTACCGGTTAAAGCCGAGGATAAAACCGCAACAAATGCCGCACCGCCGCGAATGCGACCCGCCACCATTTTCGACAGTTCAATCACGAAATCACTGGCGCCCGAGGCCACCAAAAACCCGCCAAAAATCATAAACAACGTAATATTTGTCGACGAAATACTGGCCAGTATGCCGAACATACCTTCGTCGTTGAACAATGTGCGGAACATCACGTCGTTCAGCGGCAAGCTGGCAGCCCGGAAAACGCCGGGCAGGTGGCTGCCAAGAAACAGGATGTAAGATACAGACAAAACAACCAGTATCGGGATCACCCAACCGGCAATGCGCCGCGACAGATCAAGTGCTGCAAAGAACAGGATAAAGCCCGCAGCCCAATCGACGATACCAAACTGCCAAGCCTGGCCGGTAACCGCCAGCGTGCGTTCATAGAGCGCCGTTTCAGACCCCGCGACCCACAACGCCGCACCAGCCACGATCAAGCCATAAGTGATATCAACGGCAACGGCGAAACCAGACGACATTCTAGTGCCAAACGGGCTGTGCACGACGGATGCAAGAAATGCAAATCCGGCAAAATGGATAGCATTCTGCCACAGGCCGGGCTCGATCAACCAGAGGTTGGTCAAGATGTGCCATATGCCAAATAATACGGCAATTCCGGCAACGATCAGACTGGTCGGGGTTTCGCTTGCCCCATCCAGCGACAACCAGCCGTCACGGCCCTTGGGGTGAATGTTTTTGAGTATTTCGTCGGGATTTTGGGTCACTTCGGACATAGAAAACTCCGTAGGGTTCAAGCGTTGCTTGCAAAAAGGGCGGCCAGAGCCTGTCTGCCCGCCCTGTCAGAACAATAGCGGACTTATTGCGCCATCAGGCGTTCTGGAATGTCCAGTCCGAGTTCTTTGTAGTACCTTGCAGCACCCGGATGCAGCGGCACCGGCAGACCGGCCATTGCAGCCTCAACAGTCATTGCCTTGGTTGCAGGGTGGATCGCCTGTAGAAATCCAAGGTTCTCGTACATTGTTTTGGTCAACTGATAGACATGCTCTTCGTCTACACTGTCATTCACGGCCAAAAAGTTTGGTTGCGCGATTGTGCTGATATCCTTGTCTTGACCCGGATATGTACCTGCCGCGATTGTATAGGGCACCCACAAGTTCCGGCCACCGTCCATTGCCGCCAGTTGTTCTGCACTCACGTCCAAAATGGTAAACTTACCCTCGTTCGAGGCCATAAGCTTGGTAATAGCACCCGTTGGCGGACCTGACGGGATGCCAGCACCGACGGCCTGACCGTTGGCCAACGCATCTGCTGTTGGGCCGTAGCCTGCATAGATCAGCTTGTAATCTGTTTCTATATCCACACCCAGACCGGACATTAGAACCGCGTTTGACCCGATGGTGCCGGAGTTTTGCTTGCCCATGCTCATTGTCATACCTTTGAGCGCTTTCAAGTCCGCTACGGTGCCTGTCTTGGCCATGTCGGCCTCGACAACGAACTGTTCCACATTTTGCCACAGCATTGTTACAGAGCGAATATTGGTTTGCGGTTCGGTAACCGGCCCGGTTCCCGTTGCAGCATAAGAGCCGAACAGGCCCTGCAAAATTGCGAAATCCGCAGTTCCGGCACCCATTGCCTGAACATTCGCGCCGGAGCCGGCTGAATTAACCGCCGTCAGGCTGAATTTTTGCGACGGCAACAGTTTGACTTTGGTCAGGGTCGATATTGCGGTGCCGACAGGGTGATACGTGCCCCCGGTTGAGGCCGTGTTCAAAATGTAATCTTTAGCTTGTGCAAACGCACCGGTTGTTGCCATTGCGGATGCAACAATTGCCGCGGCTGCTATTTTGGTGAAACTTAGCATACTTTCCTCCCGAAAATTATCCACGCCGATCGCGGATGCTTCGAAAGAACTATAGAACGTTGTCTAATGGTGGCGATATGAAGGAAACTGCAAGCTCGACCAGAAACGTCCTGCGGAAATCCGCAAGGCGTTTTTGCAATTGATCCAGCGGCACAAGGTCAGCACGTTGGGCTATTGTTCGATTGGCAACTCGCTGATCAATGCCGCCGACAACGCACCGCGTTTGCCGATCACGGCACCCTTGTGCGACCTGCCAAAAAAAGCACCGGTATCAATAGCTGGTGAAAGCGGCCACCAGAGGCCTATATAGCGGACTTGAAAAGCCCCCCTCTCGATCCAACGGATCGAAGAGGGCGAACTCCGGTCGGGATTGAGCGAAATCAATCGCCCTCGGCCACACCTTGGGCTCGGGCGCGGGCACGGCGAGCACGGAAGCTTGGCAATATCACCAAAATCGCGGCGATCACCAGCAGGCCCAGCGTCATCGGGCGCTCCAAGACAAAGCTAATGCCATCATATAGTTGCATGGAGCGAGAGAAGTTATCCTCCAGCATTCCACCCAGAATAAAGCCAATCAGCAGTGGCGCCAGCGGGTAGTCGGCAAATTTCAATGCCGTTGCGCAGACGCCGAAACCGACCAGCATCAAGAGCTCGGTGGCGTTGTTCTGACCGATATAGGCACCCATCAACGTGAAGAAGAGGATGAAAGGGATTAGGTAGTTGCGCGGTACCATAAGTACCTTGGCGATATAGGGGATCAGCGGCAAGTTCAGAACCAGAAGAACCAGATTGCCGATGAACATGGACATGATGACCGCCCAGAAGATTTGCGGCTCATCGATCATCAGACGCGGACCCGGTGTAACGTTTAGTGCCAGCAAAGCACCAAGCAAAATCGCCGTTGTACCGCTGCCAGGTATTCCGAGTGTCAGCAGCGGAACAAAAGAGCCGGTGCAGGCCGCGTTATTCGCAGTTTCCGGCGCAGCCAGACCTTTGATCGAACCTTTGCCAAACTCCTCCTGCTCTTCCTTAGTCGCGATGTTTCGCTCGACCGCATACCCCAGGAAACTGGCAATCGTTGCGCCTGCGCCTGGCAAGACGCCGATGAAAAATCCTTGAATCGACTGACGTAAGACAACAGGCGCGATGGCTCTTGCCTCGGCACGGCTGATACGCAGATCCTTAATTTCACCTTCGCTACCTGCACTCATCACTTTGGGCTTGAGCACCAAAAACAGCGCTTCGGGCAACGCGAACAATGCCATGGCCAGCGTGATGAAGCCAAAGCCCGATTGCAGGTCCATGATCCCCATTGTGAAGCGCGGCAAGTTAAACAATGCCCCTTCGCCAACCGTTGCCATGATCAAGCCCATAAAAGTCATCAGCAAGGCCTTTGTAACTTGACCTGTTCCGGCAAAGGCGGCGATCGCAGAAAGGCCCACAACCATCAGAGCGAAATACTCAGCAGAATGGAACAGCAGTGCGACAGAAGACAATGCGGGCGCAAAAACCAACAGCAATAATGCACCGATCGTACCACCTGCAAAGCTTGATATTGCGGCGATAGTCAGCGCCTTACCGGCCTTGCCTTTCTTGGCCATCGGATAACCGTCAAAGCTGCTGGCAACTGTACCGGCAACCCCCGGTGCATTCAGCAGGATTGAAGATGTGGATCCACCAAAGATCGCACCATAATATACCCCAGCAAGCAGGATCAACGCTGCAGACGGGTCACCGATTGAAATGGCCACAGGGATCATAATTGCGATGATGGACATCGGGCCGAGCCCCGGCATCATGCCGATAAATGTCCCGATCAAGCACCCGCCGATCACCATCAGCAGGTTTTGCATCGAGAGCGCCGTTTGCAGGCCGGTTAACAGTCCTTCTAACATTTCAACCTCCAAATATTCCGGGTAGCGGGCGCATATAGATGCCAAGCACTTCCTGAACGAGATACCAAACAAAAATTGTGGCTACAGCGGCGATCAGCACCATTATGTGCCACTTGCGCTCACCGAGAATGAATGATCCGAGGATCAAAAAACCGGACGTTGAAATGAGAAATCCGACAGGACGCAACGACAATGCATAGACGACCATAAGGCCCAGCAAGAGTAGCGCTTGTCCAAGATGATATTCACCCAGACGACGGTAGTCGATGTCACCGATTTTTTCTTCACTTTTTTCCAATCCCAGCAAGATTATCAACGAAGCGACAACGCCCAATATGGACAGAACCTTTGGAAACGTGCTGGGCCAAATTGGATTGCGCTGCATGAACGGCGCAAGTTGCGCATCCATAGTGAACCAAGCTGTATAGCCGTATATCAGGCAAACCCCGAGTAAAATTAGTGCAACCCAGCGATCAAGTGCCATTTTGAGCTCCCAATAATGGTGGCAAGGCGGTCACCCGCCTTGCCGGATTGATTTTAAAGAAAGCCAAGTTTCTTCATCAGATCGCCGATGACTGTTTCTTGGGCTTCTAGGAAATCCTTAAAGTCATCACCGGAATTGTGAATGTTCACCCAACCGTTACGAGCGCGTACTTCTTCCCACTCAGGAGTATCGTACATTTTCTCGATTGCGGACTGGTAAGCGGCGACCTTGTCGGCGGGCATGCCCGGAGCGCCGAAGAAACCACGCCAGTTTACGAAATTAGTGTCGATGCCCTGCTCTTGCATTGTCATCGCGTCCGGCGCTGCGGAAACACGTTCACTGGATGTAACACCGATGATTTTAACTTCACCAGCACTTGCAAGATCAACTGCCTCGGAAAAACCGGTCGACAGGGCCTTGATCTCGCCCGATAGCAAAGCGGCCATAGCCTTGCCACCAGCATCGTACGGGATGTACTTGACGTTCAGCGAGTCCTTGCCGGCCGCTTCCATGACCATGGCAGCAACCAAGTGATCCATACCACCTGGAACCGAGCCGCCACCGATTGCTGTTGCACTCGCATCAGAGTCATAAGCTGCCAGTAGATCAGCCATCGAATTGATCGGGCTGTCTTTGCCAACCACCAGTGCCGCGTAGTCACCAATAGTACCCGAAACCAGTGTCAGATCGCGGAAGTTGTGCGGGAATACACCGGTCAGCGAGCGGATCACGATTGGTGTCGAGTTGACCATCAATGTGCCGTGTTGGCTGTCAGCGTTTTCGATCAGAAAGCCGATCGCCTTGCCGCCGCCGCCGCCGGACATGTTTTCGTAGGACGCTTTGCCTACCAGCCCGGATTTAGTCAGAGCCTCACCAGTACCACGCGCAGTACCATCCCAGCCACCACCGGCACCACCGGGGATCAAAAAGTGGATGCTATCCAGCACCTCTTCAGCTGAAACAGGTGCTGCAAAGCTGAATGCCGCAACAGATGCAGCGATCATAACCCGACGGGTTAGGTTCAAATTTTTCATTATGTCCTCCCAATTGACATGTTTGACTTGCGGGAAATTCCCCGCACAATATGTCGAAACTAAACAGACCCAAACTGACAGGAACCTGTCGCGGGGCAAAATACAGGATTTTTGGATGCGCTTTCTATTGGTCGAAGACAACATACAGTTGGCCAAGGCTGTCACGGACCGGTTTGTCCTGGACGGTCACGCGGTGGACCATGCCGGCGATCTGTCGACAGCTGAAGAGTTCATCCAATATACCGGTTACGATTTGATTTTGTTGGATATTATGCTTCCAGACGGCGATGGTCGCGAGTTCTTGAAACGGCACCGACAGCGCCGAAACAAAACGCCTGTTATTGTTTTGACTGCCCGCTCACAGGTGTCGGATCGGGTCGGAATACTGGATTTGGGCGCGGACGATTACGTCACCAAACCGTTCGATTTTTCCGAGCTGGAGGCCCGGTGCCGCGCCGTTCTGCGACGTCAGGGCGGGGTCGCGCACAACCGAATCGAATTTGGACAGGTGATTCTCGACCCGAATGCCGGCACGCTTGAGCTGGCTGGGCGGACTGAAACGCTGCGCAACCGCGAGCTTCGCCTGCTCGAAGTCTTCTTTGGCTCACCGCAGACCATTTTTTCCAAAAGCCACCTGATGGATCGGTTGTTTTCCTTTGCAGAGGATGTTTCGGAAAACGCGATCGAGGTTTACGTTGGCCGTCTGCGTAAAAAACTCGACGGATCACCGGCGCGAATTGAAACGGTTCGTGGTCTTGGGTATCGATTGGTCGGTGTTTGATGGGCGGCAAGCTGGTCCATATATCAATCCGCCGCCGTCTGGTGCTGCAACTGGCTGCAATCGCGGCATTGCTGTCGCTGGCCTTTTTTCTGGGTGTGCGCGCCGTGGCCGAACGAGCCGCCGCCGACACGCAAGACAACATTCTTGCGGCCTCTGCCAGTTCCATTGCCGAAGCGCTCTATTCCGAACGTGGCAAGATACGTTTGGATTTGCCGTATTCCGCCCTCTCTATGTTGGGGACGATCAGTCAGGATCGGGTTTTCTACCGGATTATTGACGCGGACACGACAATTACCGGCTATGACGACTTGCCAGTTTTGGCGTCCAGCGGCACAGGGCCTGATTTTTATACGTTTCCCTACAGGGGTGAAGACGTGCGGCAAGTCGTTTTGACCCGAGCGGTCAGCACCGGCGACGCAATAAAAGAAGTCACAGTCGCAGTTGCCCAGACCCGGCTGGGTCTGGCGGCCGTGTCGTCGCGCATTACCGCGACCGCGACAGCCGTCGGCGTTCTGTTTTTCCTGGTTGCAACCGCGCTCAGCCTGTTTGCGGCCCAGACGGCCCTGCGCCCGCTCAATACCATGGCGGCATCCGTTACTCGGCGCGGGCCCAATGATCTGCGACCGGTAACCGGCAACACACCCACCGAGCTGGCGCCGCTGGTGGATGCGTTGAATTCTTTCATTCTACGACTGAAATCGTCCCTCAACCGGTCCGAAGACTTCATCGCAGAAGCCGCCCACCGCGTGCGCACGCCACTGGCCACAGTGCGCACACAGGCAGAGGTCATTCATCGCCGGTTGGAACACGCCGAAGATCGCACAGCACTGCGCGAGATGATCCGCGCCGTTGACGAAAGTTCGCGCTCGGCGGGACAGCTGTTGGACCATGCGATGGTCACATTCAGGTCCGATCAATTTGAACCACTCGACATCGATCTGGGGCAACTGTTGCTTGATACCTGTGATCGGCTACGCCCGACAGCTGACCTCAAAGACATTGAACTGACAGTGGCTATCCCAAACACCGCCCTGCCTTTTTCCGGCGATCCGGTGTTGTTGCAAAACGCTTTGCGCAACATTCTGGACAATGCTATCAAATATTCGCCCGCCGACAGTATGATCGCTGTGCGTATTGAAGATGCAAAAGAATACCGATTGTCATTCAGGGATCAGGGTCGCGGCTTTGAAGGCGCGGACGTCAACCACCTGTCGGGGCGGTTTTCACGGGGGTCCAATGTCTCGGACATTGTTGGTTCCGGGCTGGGTCTGACAATTGTAGACGAGGTTGCCCGCGCTCACAAAGGCAGGGTCATAATTGCCTCAAACGAAGGAGGGATCGGTGCATGCGTTACGCTTGTATTGCCCAAAGCCTAGCAGCCATTTTCATTTTGTCGATGCCGGCAACCGCCTTCGAAGTCGAAGAGAAAAAGCTCTACGCTTCAAGTTCCGAAACCCGCCGTCTAAAGGTTATTTCGACAGCGGATATCAACGTCTTTGAGCCTATCATTCTGGCGTTTCAGCGCGAAAACCGGAACGTGACCATCGACTATGTCGTCGCCAGCAGCTCCGAAGTGATGCGCGCAATCTATGACGAGAATGCTCCGTTCGATCTTGCGATTTCATCGGCTATGGACTTGCAGACCAAACTTGCCAATGACGGGTTTGCGCAGGATTACCGATCCGATGCCACCGCAAAACTGCCCACTTGGGCTCAGTGGCACAATCAGATTTTTGCGTTTACGTTGGAGCCCGCACTTTTGGTCATTTCAAAAGCCGCGTTTCAGGGGCTTCAGGTTCCAGCCACACGCGAAGAACTGGTGGCTCTGTTGCGTGATAACCCCAAGGTTTTCGACGGTCGTATCGGCACCTATGATGTCCGCAAATCCGGTGCGGGCTATCTGTTCGCTACACAGGAGTCCCGAAACACCGAGACGTTCTGGCGACTGACAGAAGTGATGGGTCGCCTGAACGCGCGGCTCTATTGCTGTTCGAGCTCTATGATCGACGATGTTGCCAACGGCAAACTGGCCATCGCCTACAATGTTCTCGGCAGCTATGCTCAACTTCGGGTCAACGACGACAGTGAACTGCAAATTGTGCCTATGCAGGATTTTGTGACCGTAATGCTACGGACGGCAATCATCCCGAAAACGAATATCAATCAACAGGATGCCGGTGCCATGATCGACTTTTTGACGTCTTTGCAAAGCGGCAGTGATCTGGCGCGGCAAACCGGACTACCCCCGATTAACGGCGCCAAGGCCGAAGCGGACAAGGCAATGCGCCCGATCCGGCTTGGCCCCGGTCTGTTGGTCTTTCTCGACAGCCAAAAACGGGAAAATTTCATTCGCAATTGGGAAAGTTCTATCACCCAGCGTTAAGCCCAAGGGTGATAGAATTGGCAGGCCCTTGGGCGCTATTCGCCGGGCGCTGGCAGGTATTTTGACATCATCACTGCCGAACCGGTGGCTGCACTCTCTTGCGCGGCCATGCCCATCGCGACGGCCTTCCAGCCGTCATCAAGCGACACTTCTGGTGCTGCTCTGGTGCCGCGCACCAATTCCAGAAACCCTTGATGTTGATAAAACGTGGACCCGTTGTGGTCCCCGGCTTCAAGCAGGGTCGGATCCACATGGATCTCTTGTGTTTGCGGACCGTTACCGTCGCGCGGGCTTAGGACCAATTCGGCAACGGGTGGTGTTCCCAGATGTGCGGGCCAGAAACGGCTTGGACCGGGAATGCGGGCCTCGATTTTGCCGGTGGGACCAACCGCCGAGATTTCTTCTTGATAGCGCGCACCATCGGCAAACATGCACAGCTCCAGCATAGCGCGGACGCCGTTTTCAAACTCTACCAGTGCAAAACCGTTATCAATAATATCCGGTTTCTCGCCGTTATATTCCTCGTCTATATGATTCACGGCCTGACCGGCACTGGCCATAATTCGAACCGGCTCGGATTTCACCAACAGGCGCATCAGATCGAAAAAGTGACAGCATTTTTCTACGAACGTCCCGCCAGAAAATTTGTTAAAACGGTTCCAATCCCCGACTTTTTCCAAGAACGGATAGCGGTGCTCGCGAATGGACAGCATTTTCACGCCGCCGGTTGCTGCGTCTATGGCCTCTCGCATGGCTGCGATCGGGGGCATATAGCGATACTCCATCGCAACCCAGACCGGCGCGGGGTAAGCGTCGCGGAACGCCGCCACGCGGTTGATATCGGCAGGATCGGTGAACAGGGGCTTTTCAACCAGAACCGGCAAGGGTCGTTTTGCACCGATCTCTTCCAACTGGTCCAGATGGCAATAGTTTGGGCTGACAATGACCAAACAATCCAACGCATCAACGGCAAGCAGGTCGTCAAGACTGCCGACCCGTACCGCGTCCGGTGCGAAACTTAGTGACAGCTCGGCCATTTCGTCGTCCGGCTCAAAGATGGCAACTACACTGGCCCCTTCAAGCAACGCGATATACCGCAGATGCTCTTGGCCCATCATTCCGCACCCAATAATTCCGTATTTAATTGTCTTGGACATTTTTCTTCCTCATTTCAGCCGCTGCACATAAACAGCCCGGCTAGTGTCAAACCATGTGCGTGAATATTCCACTGGTTCACGGGGCTCTGCCCAGCTGAACCGCTCGATGAACCCTGTTGGCGTGCCAACCGGCAGGGTGAAACTGTCAGGCGCCCAATCTGGTACCTGGCCGATGCCGACGCGGTCCTCTGCCTGTTGTATCCAGACGCCCAGCTGCCGGCGATAAAAATGATAAAGAGAATCTGACAGGGCTTCTGCCGGCACCGTGCCCGCACTCCCGTCCAACCAAATTTCCTCGACCGCGATAATTGTGTCATTCAAACGACGCAAACGCCGGATGCGGGTCCCATGGTCGGCAGTGCCGAAGGCAGGCAGATCATCCGGCTTTGGTATGGCCGACACATCCAGCACCTGCGCGCGCGGCAATCCACCACCGGCGTGCAACTCCAACCTAAACATGGCATAGACACTGTCGGTCTGCCCACCGTGGCGTACATAATTACCCGACCCCTGAATACGGTCCAAAAAGCCCTTCTGCGCCAACAGGGCCAGCGCCTTGCGCAGAGTTCCAACCGAGATATCAAGCCCGTCTGCCATCTCGCGCTCCGGTGCCAGCCGCGCCCCGTCCAACAATCGACCTGCCGCAATATCGCGAATGAGCAGCTCGCTGATCTGCACGTATTTCGGCAACGCATTCGGGTTTTTTCGCATTCGACTCACGGGTTGATCCACTTTGCGACAATAAGACACAGAATTAATTGATACACTATTGATCTACATCAAAGCGGATGCTACGCAAGTAGAAAGTGAAGCCCATCTCGAGGAAAATTTATGACCGTAGTTCCCATAACATCGCAGGGTCTTGAAGCCGCTGAAATTTCGTGGTTTGCTGCTCTGTGCTCTGACGACTATCAGTTTTTGGGCGTGCCTGACGGAAATTTGAGATCTAGCTGGGCCCATTGTTCAAATATTGTCAAAACAGCCGAGGCGCATGGCTTTCGCAATATCCTGTGCCCTTCGTCTTATCAAGTCGGCCAGGATACGCTGTCGTTTGTTGCGGGTTGCGCACCGATTACCGATAAAATCAACCTGCTGGCTGCAGTGCGCTGTGGCGAGATACAACCAATTATGCTGGCGCGCACTCTCGCCACGCTGGATCACATGCTAGAGGGCCGCCTGACAGTCAACATTATCAGCTCTGACTTCCCCGGCCAAAAAGAAGACAGCGCTTACAGGTACCAACGATCGCGCGAAGTTGTCGAAATTCTCAAACAGGCATGGACCCAACCCGAGATCAATCATCACGGCGAGGTCTATAACTTTGAAGGTCTGACAACCGACCCGGTTGTCCCCTATCAAACTGGCGGTCCGCTGCTCTATTTTGGCGGTTATTCACCATCGGCGCTCGATCTGTGCGGTGAGCATTGCGATGTTTACCTGATGTGGCCTGAAAAGAAGGAAGAGCTGGCAGGTCGGATGAAAGCGGTCAATGCCGTAGCCGAAAAATACAACCGCACGCTGGATTACGGCCTGCGCGTCCACATGATTGTGCGTGAAACTGAAAAAGAGGCGCATGAATACGCTGAATATATCGTGTCCAAACTGGATGATGATTATGGTCGGATGATCCGCGAACGGGCGTTGGATGCAACATCGCTGGGTGTATCCCACCAAGCCAAGAACCGTGAACTGGCGGATAAGTTTGGATATATTGAGCCAAATCTGTGGACCGGTGTTGGCCGGGCCCGTTCAGGATGTGGTGCGGCCCTTGTCGGATCGGCTGATCAAATTCTGTCGAAAATAGAAGAGTATAAAAAGATGGGCATGCGCGCCTTTATCTTCTCGGGCTATCCGCATCTGGACGAGGCAGAATATTTTGGCAAACTGGTCTTACCACATTTGGACACCTGTTCGATGCCACAAGCTTACGGTCGTGTTCCAACCAGTGCCCCCTCAACCCCCCTTGCTGCCGGAGTTCGCAAATAATGGATCGCGTAAAAATTACAGACAGCCTTGATTTCAGCCGCATCGTTTATGGCATGTGGCGCGTGGCCGACGATACAGACACATCGGTCGAGCATGTCACAGCCAAGATCAATGCCTGTCTGGATCAAGGCATCACGACTTTTGATCAGGCCGATATCTATGGCGATTATTCTGCCGAGGCTGTCTTGGGGACCGCGTTGCGGGGCAATGCGGCTCTGCGTCAAAAAATGCAGATTGTCACCAAATGCAGTATCATAGCACCGTGCGGAAAATACGCCGATGTACCGGTAAAATATTACGATACGTCCGCGGCCCATCTCAATGCCTCGGTCGAGGCATCGTTGCAGAATATGGCTATCGATCACATTGATATGCTTTTGATCCACCGGCCTGATCCCATTATGGATCACTTCGAAACCGGTGCGGCGCTGGATGCGTTGGTCACATCGGGCAAAGTCGGTGCTGTCGGGGTCTCCAATTTCAAACCGTGGGACTGGAACCTGTTGCAATCGGCCATGAAAACACCGTTGTCGACAAACCAGATCGAGCTGTCATTGGGCACGCATGAAGCGCTTACAAATGGCGACCTGTCGTTTCACCAACAGGCCGGAACACCGGTTATGGCGTGGTCGCCGCTGGGTGGTGGTGATCTGATGTCCAACACCGGCCCGTTGGGCGCTGTTATGGACGCGATCGCGGCACGGTTCGACACAGATCGCGCGACCATCGCGGTGGCATGGTTATTGGCGCATCCGGCGGGAATATTGCCGGTTATGGGGACAAACAACCTGACACGCATCGCTACGCTGTCCCAAGCGGCAACGCTTAAAATGGATCGCGTGACCTGGTACGAGCTTTACACAGCAGCCCTCGGACAAGAGGTAGCATAGTGGCAGACGGAGGCACAAATATGGCTATGGCCTTCAGACCGGACACAGATAACACCAGTGTCCTACGCAGTGCTTTCGGGCGTTTTGCAACAGGCGTTACGGTGGTCACAACCCATTCAACAGATGGACCTGTGGGCATCACCGCCAACAGCTTTTCGTCGCTATCGCTTGATCCGGCATTGGTGCTCTGGTCACCGGCCAAAGGATCACGGCGGTTTCCCTATTTCGAACAGGCAGACCACTTTGCCATACATATCCTGGCCGCAGACCAGGGCGACATTTGTAACGGCTTCGTCAAAAGCGCCTTTGCGTTTAGCGAACTGGATGCCACTGTGAACGCGCAGGGCGTTCCACTCATCGAAAACTGTCTGGCACGTTTTGAATGCGCACGCGTTGCAACCTATCCGGGAGGTGATCACATGATCATGGTAGGTCAGGTAATCGACGCAGAAATGCGCGATGGCGATCCGCTGGCGTTTTATGCCGGCCAATTTGGAAAATTAGTCGCTCCGAAATAGGGGCGGCAACGTTTGCACATCATGTGCGAACGATAGCGGGGAGGAATTTGAATGGGTGGACTGCTTGCAGTCCTTGGGCCCCTGAGCGTTTTTAACGTTTGGGTTTTGCGCATGGGACGGTACATCGGCGTGGTTGCTATGGCCTTTATGGTGATGGCAATTCTGATACAGGTGTTTTTTCGATATGTTCTTAACAATGCATTGCCGTGGCCGGATGAGGCCGCACGCTTTGGCATGTTGTGGATGACGGGCTTGATGGCTCCGACCGCATTTCGACGCGGCGGTTTCGTCGCCATTGATATGTTTGTTGTGGCATTGCCCAGTATGATCGGGCGCATTGTCACCCTGTTCTTGCTGTTAATGTCGCTGTTGGTTTTGGTCGTGGCGACAAAAATCGGCTGGTCCGAAGTGACCGGTTTTGGCGGCCGCTTTACCACTGCCGCGCTCTACTTGCCTACCTCACTTGGTTTCGACGACTGGTATCGCGTTCCGCGGTCCTGGATGATGGCGTCTTTACTTGTTGGAGTTGCGCTGCTGGCGTGGATAAATATCGAACTGATTTTACGTAATATCGTTGCCATTCTGGGCGGCGAGGATCACCTGCCGCGCATCAACGAAGCGGCAGTCTTGGGAGGGTCTGAATAATTCTTATATGGTTTTTACCCGTCTTCCTCGCCTTTCTGATGATCGGCCTACCGGTATTTTTCGGCCTGCTGGCCGCACCCGGTATTCTGTTGTGGCTGAATGGTCAGGAAAAAGACATCACACTGCTTTACCGTAATGTTTACAATGGTATGGACAGTTTCCCACTCATGGCGATCCCCTTCTTTATGTTGGCAGGAGAGTTGATGAACAAAGGCGGCATCACCATGCGGCTGGTCGAGTTTGCGCAGGCCCTGATGGGGCACATGCGCGGCGGCTTGGCCCATGTAAATGTCTTGTCGTCAATGCTGTTTGCCGGTCTTTCAGGCTCTGCTGTGGCGGACACTTCGGCGTTGGGGTCGATGCTGATCCCGGCTATGGAAAAGCAGGGTTATACGCGCAAATTCGCGGCCGCCATCACCGCGGCCAGTTCGGTTATCGGGCCTATTATTCCACCATCGGGCATCATGATTATCTATGCTTATGTCATGGGCGAAAGCGTTGCTGCCCTGTTCCTGGCGGGTATCGTGCCAGGCGCTATGGTTGGTATCGGTTTGATGCTTATGGTC
>CAXMUJ010000136.1:0-36824 GCA_964196455.1 uncultured Myxococcota bacterium
AACTCTATCACGGCAAAGTCTGACTGGCTCAATCCCAATCGGGCCATCAGTTTTTGCGATGCAGGGGCTGGTCCGAACCCCATTATCCTTGGCGCAACACCCGCAGACGCCCCGCCCAGCACGCGGGCAATGGGGTTTAAGTCGTGTTTTTTGGCCGCGGCAGCCGATGCCAGAATAACTGCGGCCGCCCCATCATTGACGCCAGATGCATTGCCGGCCGTAACCGAACCGCCGTCACGAAACGGCGCCCGCAAACCGGCCAGTTTTTCAAGCGACGTTGCGCGTGGATGTTCATCTGTGTCTACGGAAATCGGATCGCCCGTGCGTTGGGGGACCAAAACAGGCGTGATTTCTTGTGCCAGCCGACCCGACGCGATGGCGGCTGCGGCTTTTTTTTGCGAGCGCAGTGCAAATGCGTCTTGGTCTTTGCGGGAAATGGCAAAGTCTTCGGCGACGTTTTCGGCGGTCTCGGGCATAGACTCGACGCCGTATTGCGATTTCATCACCGGATTTACAAACCGCCAACCGATGGTGGTGTCATAGATCGTGGCATCGCGCGAAAATGCAGCCTCGGCTTTGGGCATCACAAACGGCGCGCGCGACATCGACTCGACCCCGCCTGCAATCACCAGATCAAGCTCGCCTGATTTGATACCCCGCGCGCCGATTACAATCGCGTCCATACCGGACCCGCACAGTCGGTTTATAGTGGTGCCGGGCACATCCACCGGCAGCCCCGCCAACAGCGCAGACATGCGGGCGACGTTGCGATTGTCTTCGCCGGCCTGATTGGCGCAGCCAAAGATCACTTCGTCCACAGCCGCCCAATCGACGCCGGTGTTTCGCGCCATCAAGGCGCGCAAGGGAACCGCCCCCAGATCATCAGTGCGTACCGACGACAGTGCGCCGCCGAACCGACCGATTGGCGTGCGGATATAGTCGCAGATGTAGACGTCGGTCATGTCAAAGCTCCGGAATGATTAAATCGGCAACAGTGCCGTTGGTATGAATGGGCGCGCCGGTCACGGCCTGCAACTCATCCATTGAAATGGCCGCCAGTTTTTCTTTGACGACAAACCTGCCGTCTTCGATGTCGATAATGGCCAGCGACGTGTAAATGCGGGTCACACAGCCAACGCCGGTCAGGGGCAGGGTGCATTCAGCCAGCAGTTTTGGTTCGCCGCTTTTGGTGACATGGTCTGTCATCACCGCAACTCGTTTGGCGCCGTGAACCAGATCCATCGCACCGCCCACGGCTGGCACACCTCCGCGCCCGAGGCTCCAGTTGGCAAGGCTGCCATCTTGGCTCACTTGAAATGCACCCAAAACCGCCAAATCCAGATGGCCGCCGCGCACCATGGCAAAGCTGTCGGCGTGATGAAAGTAACAGCCACCGGGTTTCAGGGTGACGGCCTTTTTGCCGGCATTGATCAAATCCCAGTCCTCTTGGCCGGCCATCGGGGCCTCGCCAAAATCCAGCACGCCGTTTTCGGTGTGGAATATTGCTTGCCGGCCTTCGGGGTGATATTGCGCCACCATTTCGGGGAAGCCGATCCCCAGATTTACATAGGAACCGTCCTCGATATCTTGCGCGACGCGCCAGGCTATTTGGGAACTTGTAAGTTTGACAGTGTTCATATCGGTCATTTGTACACAGCTCCTGCCAGATTTAGGATTTCTTCTTGTTGCGGGGTGGCGACTTGGACAACGGCATTTACAAAAATGCCAGGCGTGATGACCTGTTCGGGGTCGATACCGCCCAAGGCGACAATGCGGCTGACTTGCGCAATGCTGCGGGTGGCGGCCATGCACATCAGCGGGTTAAAATTGCGCCCCGCCTTGCGGTAGGTCAGATTGCCGTGGCAATCGCCCAGTTCGGCTTTCACAAGCGCGACGTCGGCCTTGAGCCAGCGTTCCTGCACATAGTGTCGCCCCTCAAATTCTGCGACCGGTTTGCCTTTGGCAAGGTCGGTACCAAAACCCGCAGGCGTGTAAAACGCTGGAATTCCGGACCCGCCGGCGCGGATACGCTCGGCCAGAGTGCCTTGCGGGACCACTTCCAATTCAATCTCGCCGGCCTTGTAGGCTTGGGTAAAAGCACGCGGATCTTTTGATTTGGGGAATGAGCAGATCATTTTTCGGACCATGCCCGCATAGATCATTGCCGCAATCCCGATATGGCCGTTGCCTGCGTTGTTATTGATAACCGTCAGGTTTTTTGGACCATGATCAATCAGCGCATGGATCAGTTCAATCGGCGCACCCGACCCGCCAAAGCCGCCGATCATGACGGTGGCACCATCTTGAATTCCAGACACTGCCTTGGTCAGGGTTTTTATTGTCTTGTCCATGTGATGTACCGCTCTTCTATGGTCAGGAATTGCTACTTTGACATATAATAGCCCGGCGAAAGAGGACATACTTTTGTGCGCATGTTGAAATTTGTTCAAATAATGTAATTTATTGTGCGCATGGTGAACAAAAACACTGATTTTATAGCGTCGTTGGCGAAAGGGCTCAGGGTGCTCGAGGTTTTTTCAGCATCGCATCCCCGGTGTTCCGTGGCTGATGTGGCGCGCGAAACCGACCTTGATCGCGCAACGGCGCGCCGATGCCTGCTCACGCTGCACAGTTTGGGTTATGCCGACTATGACGGAAAATTCTTTCAATTGACGCCACGGGTATTGCGGCTAGGGGTCGGGGTTCTGGCGTCGATGCCGTTGCCGAAAATCGTTCAATCCTGGCTGGATCAATTGTCCGACCGCGTTGGCTATTCGGCATCTGTTTCCATATTGGACGAAACCGAAATTGTTTATATCGCGCGTGCAGCGCAGCAACGGGTAATGTCGATCGGATTAATGCCCGGGTCTCGTTTGCCTGCCCACAGCACATCGATGGGGCGTGCGCTGTTGGCAGCACTGCCCGGCGACCGTGCCAGAGCACTGATAGAGCGCTCTGATTTGACACCGCGCACGGTACATAGCCTCACTGACCCGTCCCAGATCATGGCTGTTCTGGAGGAGGTGCGCACGCAAGGCTTTGCGGTTGTCGATCAGGAAATAGAGCTCGGACTGCGCAGCATTGCTGTTCCAATTTTCAACAGTCGCCGTCAAGTGGTAGCGGCGCTGAACATTGGCGCACCGGCTATTCATGATAAGGCCAGTGATTTGTCAGAACAATTTTTGGCCGAATTGTTACGCGTTCAATCTGGATTAGAGAAAGTAATTGGATAAATTTATCATAGTTAACATATGTTTGAGATATGAAACTAATGTTATGTATTACACTTTATATCTTGCCGTTTGATAGTAATAATTATGCTGGCAAGTTGGTGAATGCGGTGCCACCACGGCGAGTGGCGATCCGCAATCTAGTGTCGGATAAATGGGTCTTTGTAACTCGACAGGCAATTCAAGTTGAAAGCGGTAGTCATCGCAGAGGCCCGGGTGAAAAGTGCCAGAGTTATTGACGATCAGCATTCGAAAATTCTGGCCTCGGGCCACCGGATTTAACAGTCGCTTGCTAGTTTGTTCACAGGATGTAAACTTGCCTGCAACAGGTATTTTCCAGACAGGACATGATATGAAACTTTTGCGTTACGGGCCTAAAGGTGCTGAAAAACCAGGGGCATTGGACAAGAGCGGGCAGGTGCGTGATCTGTCTTCGGTTGTTCCAGATATTTCCGGCCCGTCGCTGTCACGCGACAGCATAGAACGTTTGCAAGGACTTGACCTGTCCACCTTGCCTAAAATCGATGGCACACCACAGCAGGGCCTGCGATTGGGGCCTTGCGTTGGCCAAATCGGTAAATTTGTTTGCATCGGGCTCAACTATGCTGACCACGCGGCTGAATCCAACCTGCCGGTTCCATCGGAACCTGTAATCTTTAACAAATGGACCTCTGCTGTGTCGGGCCCTGACGATGATCTTATCATTCCACTTGGCTCTGAAAAAACCGACTGGGAGGTTGAGCTGGCAATCGTGATCGGTACAGGCGGCAGCTATATAGACGAAGCAGATGCAATGGACCATATCGCCGGTTATTGCATCGTCAACGACGTGTCCGAGCGTGCCTATCAGATCGAGGGCACCGGCACTTGGGACAAGGGCAAGGGCTGCGATACTTTTGGGCCAATCGGTCCGTGGTTGGTCACGCCCGACGAGATCGATGATGTTGATAACCTCCGGCTGTGGCTGGACGTGGACGCGCAACGCTATCAAGACGGGACAACAGCGACTATGGTCTACAAAGTTCCGTTTTTGGTTGCCTATTGCAGCCGTTTTATGAGCCTGCAACCCGGTGACGTCATTTCAACAGGGACACCACCGGGTGTTGGAATGGGGCAGAAACCGCCAAGATATTTACAAGGCGGCGAGGTTCTGACGCTGGGTATCGACGGGCTGGGAACGCAATGTCAGAACGTGCGCAGATAGATTGTGGTCACACGGCTCAAACTCTAACTCAAATTCCTATTGCAGGCAGCTTGCAATCGCGCGTGATAGTTTCTGCGTCATCTCGTCAATCTGGTCCTCGTTTAGGATGAACGGCGGGGCCAGCAGCACATGATCGCCGTGCTGTCCCCCCCGCGTCCCTGACATCGGATAGCAAACAAGACCTTGCTCCATTGCGGCCGACTTGATCCGCACCGCTAAATTTTTAGACGGGTCAAAGGGTTGTTTTGTCTGCCGGTCTTCGACCAATTCCAGACCTTGGAACAAGCCGCGTCCGCGAATGTCACCGATGTTGGGATGTTGGCCGAATTCCGCGCGCAACGCATCTGCCAGTTTTTCGCCCATTTCACGGACCCGTGGGATCAGTCCGCGATCTAGAAGCGCGCGGACAACTGCCAGTCCGGCGGCACAGGCAACCGGGTGGCCGTTATAGGTGTGACCATGCTGGAAAGAGCCGCTGCCCTGTTCGATGGTTTGATAAATCTTGCGCGAGCACAGCATCGCACCAATTGGTTGATATCCAGCGCCTAAACCTTTGGCAATACACAGGATATCTGGCTCAACACTGTCGGCTTCGCAGGCGAACAAGTGACCCGTGCGCCCCATGCCGCACATCACCTCGTCCAGGATCAGCAGGACACCGTAGGTGTCGCAGATCTCGCGTATGCGGGAAAAATACCCCTCTACTGCCGGCACAGCTCCCAGTGTGGCTCCAACAACCGGCTCGGCAATAAACGCCATGACTGTGTCTGGACCAAGGCGCAAAATTTCATCTTCCAGTTCCTGTGCCACCCTTTGGCCGTAGCTTTGTCGTGTTTCGCCATCCGCTTTTTCTGCATATTCATAACAAGCCGAGATATGGGACACGTCAATCAGGAGCGGTTCATACTGCTGTCGGCGCCATTGATTGCCTCCCATTGCCAAGGCTCCCAAGGTGTTGCCATGATAGCTTTGCTTGCGGGCAATTACGTGACGCCGTTGCGGCTCACCACGTTCGACATGGTACTGTCGCGCGAGCTTTAGCGCCGTTTCAGTTGCTTCTGATCCGCCGGAGACAAAATAGACATGATTGATATTGCCGGGCGCGTGTTTTACCAGCAAATCGGCCAATTGTTCGGCCGGTTCGCTGGTGAAAAACCCGTTGTGGGCATAGGCAAGGTCGGCGACTTGGGCCTGAACCGCCGCGATGACGTCAGGGTCACTGTGTCCCAAACAGGATACGGCGGCGCCACCAGAGCCATCAAAATACCGCTTGCCGGTGCTGTCGATAAAATAGCAGCCTTCGCTCTTTACCGCAGTGGGGGCGGCGGATTTCATACTTCTGGGAAAGACGTGCGTCATAATTGTTCCTTTGCTGGCGCAAAGCCAACGGCTTTGGCGGCGGCCACCAATCCGGCCACAGATGCTGCATTGTCAGGGTATGGCGTGCCCTCCGGCGACACCGTGTTGTTTTCAAATCCGATACGGGCATTGCCGCCCGATTGGATGGCATACAGCAGACACGCCTGCTCGTGCGGTCCAAAGGCGCAAACCGACCATCGCAGGTTGTGTCCCGATAATGCATTCAAAAATGGATCAAGGTCGTCGGGATGTGAAACCTGACCGTCTGTATGCCGACCCAGCACAAAGATCACATCGCGCATTGTCTCGGGGATTGTGCCATCGCCAAATGCCTGAAGCAAAAGCGATACGTCAGCCGTTGAATAGAGGATATGTTGAACCAGAGTTCCATTTTTACCCACTATTTCATAGGCTTCTACTTGGCGGTGCGGATCACCGGCTATTTCACGCACCGATATGCTGGCTGCGCTTGGGCGCAAGTCCCTAAGACAGGAAACTTGTTCCGAAACATCAAAAATTCCCGCCGCTTCTGTTGTAATTTGGATTTTTATGTCCGGGGCAAGTTTTCTGATTTCTGCTATGGCCTGACGATACAGGTCAGGATCCAGAGAATGCCTGCCGATCTGGTCGCGCACATGCAAGTGAAACCAGTTTGCACCGGCTTGCCAACAGTCTTGTGCGCAAACCGCCAGCTCTCTTGGGCTCAGCGGGACCGCAGGGTGGTCCGATTTGATCAGGCGCGCGCCGTTCGGGGCCACCATCAGATCGAAATAGTGCACAGGTCGTATCCTTTTCCGGAAGGCATCAGTCGTTGATGTTGCGCCACATATGGTCTGTGGTTTCGCCGTCAATAGAAAGCGCAATTACAAAGCCTGTCAATGTTGCCATTAAATAACATATGTTATATTAGAGCCAAGGAGCGAATCATCATGGATCCAAGTCAAAAAACCCGCACTTTGGCCTTGCTCAAGGAGGCGGTCCAAACGCTGTCACCGCAAATGCGCGTTGCCGGCAAATACATAGTTGACCATCCTGCCGAGTTTGGCCTCGACCCCATCCGCGACAGCGCACGCAAGGCGAATGTCAGCACCTACACCTTTGTAAAGTTGGCAAAAAACCTTGGGTTCGTGAGTTTTGAAGAAATGCGAGAACCGTTCCGATACGCGCTGACGGTCAACTCTGGCCTGTCTGGTGCGGCGTCTTGGATTGACGATTTGCGCAGCGGCACCGGTAGCGGAAAAACTTTTGCCGAGGCGGCTCGAAATTCCATGGCAATTGTAAAAAATTCACTCGAAAGGCAAAATCTGGAAGAGCTGTCATCGGTGGCTGACATATTGCTTTCGGCGCGAACGGTCTATCTGACGGCGGTCCGTTCGAGCCATGCGATGGCATATTACCTGCACTATGTCGGGCGAATGGCGCTGCCGACCATGGAACTCGTTCCACGGCATATCAACAGCGCTATCGACGATCTGAATGACGCCGGTCCAGAGGATGTCTTGATTGCAATAACGATTACCCCCTATTCGCGTGAAACGGTCATGGCTTGCGAATTTGCGCAGAAAAGGGGCGCGAAACTGATCCTTATCACCGATTCAGAAGTCGTTGGGCCAACTCTGCGTCCCTGCGCAGTTCTGGTCGCTTCTGTGATCAGCACCCATCATTTCGGGTGTTTTAGCGGTATGCTCGCACTGATAGAGAGTCTGGTCGCAATATTGGTACATCGGGGCGAGACCGACGCGCATGCACGAATCAGATCGTATGAAAAATTGAGAAATGAAAACAACGCCTACTGGATAGCGCAAAAAAAACATTAGTTTTTTGATGACATTTCGTGTTTCATTGGCAACTGTCCTGACACAAACTGATACTTCTCGGAGTATCGTAAAAATAGAATGGGAGTTAAGATGACGTATCAAAGCCTGATCGGCGGTTTTGTAACCGCAGTCGCAGTGGCATGCACCGGTAGCGCAATGGCACAAGATCAAAAATTCATCTCAATCGGCACAGGAGGCGTCACAGGTGTATACTATCCAACTGGCGGTGCAATCTGTCGGTTGGTTAATCGGACACGTAAAGAGCACGGAATTCGCTGCGCAGTAGAATCCACAGGTGGCTCGGTTTACAACATCAACACAATCAAGGCAGGCGAGCTGGAATTCGGCGTTGCGCAGTCTGACTGGCAGTATCATGCATTCCACGGCACCTCTAAATTTTCCGAGAACCCGTTCCCGGAAGTGCGCGCCATGTTCTCGGTTCACGCCGAACCGTTTACGTTGTTGGTCCGCGAAGACAGCGGCATCACATCTTTCGCCGGTATCAAAGGCAAACGTGTAAACGTCGGCAATCCGGGGTCCGGACAACGTGCCACTATGGAAGTCGCGATGGAAGCGTTCGGCATTGGTCTGGATGATCTGGCCCTGGCAACCGAATACAAAGGCTCGGAAATGGCCAAACAGATTTGCGACAACAATATTGACGCGATGATCTATACTATTGGTCACCCGGCCGCCGCGATCAAAGAAGCGACGACAACTTGTAACGTGAATCTGGTGTCCGTAGTCGGCCCAGAGGTCGATAAGCTGGTTGGAGACAATCCATACTACCGTATGGCCACTATCCCTGGCGGCATGTACAGCGGCAACCCTGACGACACCACTACATTTGGTGTGGGCGCTACGTTTGTAACATCGGCCAATGTCCCGGATGACGTAGCCTATATTGTTGCTAAATCGGTGATGTCCAATCTGGATGATTTCCGCGGTCTGCACCCCGCGTTTGCAAATCTGGACGCCAAGCAAATGGTCAAAGACGGCCTGTCTGCGCCGCTGCACCCAGGTGCTATAAAAGCCTACAAAGAACTGGGTTTGATGGAGTAATCGCTCCTTCACTGAATTGAAAATTGACCAACGCATCTATTGGGTGCGCTGGTTGACCTACGACGCGTAAAAAAATACATGCAAAATCCAAAGGGACAATCACATGAGCGATACCGTAGAACGCAGTGCAGAAGATATGGTGGCCGAAGCCGATACCGGTGCACGCAACGCAGGACCCTTTGCCTCGAAACTGATTTTTGCGATCTGTATTATCTGGTCCCTGTTCCAGCTCTACATCGCGTCCAAAGTGCCCGGTGTTTTGGCACAAGCCACCGGCATAAATGATTTCGCCAACATCGTGGCCCAAGCCCGGTTTGTGCACTTGGCCTTTGCTTTATCTCTGGCGACTTTGGCTTTCCCGATGTTTGGCCATACCGATCGCATCCCGGTATATGACTGGGTCTTGTTGGTACTGGGCATTGCCGCCTGTTTGTATCTGGTCATCTTTCGGTTCCAGATTGCGGATCGTCCCGGTTTGTGGAGCACCTCGGACATTGTCATGTCCGCCATCGGTATGTTTGTGTTGATGGTTGCCGTTTTCCGATCGCTGGGATTGCCGTTGGTGATCATCGCGTCACTATTTTTGGCGCTGGCCTTTTTCGGCGGATATTCGCAATGGATCGGCAGCATAACAAACTACGGCGGTGCGTCCTTTACCAAGGCAATGGGGCACTACTGGATGCAGACCGAGGGTGTCTTTGGTGTCGCATTGGGCGTGTCCACAACGATGATATTTCTGTTCGTGCTTTTCGGCGCACTGTTGGAAAAAGCCGGCGGTGGTAATTGGTTTATTAAAGTCGCGATCGCCTTGCTTGGCGCATTGCGTGGCGGTCCTGCCAAAGCGGCCGTGTTGTCATCAATGATGACCGGCATGATCTCGGGCTCGTCGATTGCCAACACAGTGACCACGGGGACGTTTACCATTCCGTTGATGAAACGCATCGGATTTTCCGCTGAAAAGGCGGGGGCCGTCGAGGTTGCTTCGTCGACCAACGGTCAGTTAACACCACCTGTGATGGGGGCTGCGGCCTTCTTGATGGTCGAGTATGTGAATATTCCCTATATCGAGGTGGTTAAACATGCGTTCCTGCCTGCGGTTATCTCTTATATTGCTCTGCTTTATATTGTGCATCTGGAGAGTTTGAAGCTCGGCCTGAAAGGTCTGGAGAAACCTGGTCGCCGGATCGGTGTTGTCATGATTTTGATCCTGTTTATCACTGGATTTTTGGCGATGGCCGCGATTACATTTGCGGTTGTTATGTTCCGTGCAATGCTGGAACCTGCTATGCCGGGGGCCACGATTTATCCGGCCTTGGTCATATTGGGGCTGGCCTATCTGGGGTTGGTCTATGTGTCGTCGCGCTATCCCGATGTCGAGGTCGATGACCCGAATTCCAAAGTTGTCGTAGCACCTCGTTTGACGCCGACATTCTGGGGCGGTGCCTATTTCGCTTTGCCAATTTTCGTGCTGGTGTGGAACCTGATGGTCCGGACCGAATATCTGGAACGGCTTTCGCCGGCATTGTCTGCCTTCTGGGCGACTATCGCGATGGTGGCGGTGGCGCTGACCCATCGACAACTGAAAGCGTTTTTTCGAGGCGAAGCTTTTGGCGGTGTCAGAAAACTTCTGGATTTTTCGGATTTCATTGCCGGGCTTGAAGCCGGCGCGCGCAATATGATCGGTATCGGTGTTGCAACCGGGGCTGCTGGTATCATCGTCGGGACCATTTCTCTGACCGGTGCGCATCAGATTATCGGTCAGGTGATCGAGGTGATTTCAGGTGGCAATCTGATTGTCCTGTTGTTGTTGGTGGCGGTTCTGTCTTTGATCCTGGGGATGGGTTTGCCGACGACGGCGAACTATATTGTTGTGTCATCGCTGATGGCACCGGTGATTGTGTCTGTGGGCGCCCAGTCCGGGCTGATCGTGCCGCTGATTGCGGTCCATATGTTTGTGTTCTATTTTGGTATTCTTGCAGATGATACTCCGCCCGTAGGGCTGGCGGCCTATGCGGCGGCGGCGATTTCGCGCGGCGATCCGATCAAGACCGGCCTTATTGGCTTTAGCTATGACATTCGGACCGCGTTGTTGCCGTTCATGTTCATTTTTAACACTGATCTGTTGTTGATTGACGTGGGCCTTGCCAAGGCAGTTATGGTGTTCGTAGTGTCCTTGGTCGCGATGTTGTTATTTGCGGCGGCTACACAGGGGTATTTCATTGCCAAGAGCAAGCTCTGGGAAACCGCCGTGATCCTGTTGATCGTATTTACATTGTTCCGGCCGGGATATTGGCTGAACCAATGGCAGGATCAGTATTCTAACTTGACAGGATCAGACGCGATCGCGGCGATTGGAAATCTGCCAGCCGGGGAGTCTGTGCGGCTGATTATTTCTGCACCGGACTTCGATTCAGGCGAGGTGGGATCGACAACAGTTGTCTTCATGCCCGAGGCCGCAGGATCGGGGTTGGAGCGTCTAGACGCGGCGGGGCTTACTGTCATGGAAGCGGACGGGATTTTACAGCTGGACGAGCCATTCCCGGGGACCCAGTATTTTGATGCGCTCGCCAATGACTATGATTTTTATGGTGATGTACCGGCCCAAATCGCGACTGTCGCAGTTACAAACGACAGGATGCCAAAAGAGATATTCTTTATTCCGGCGTTTTTGTTGCTGATGATGATCGTTATGTTGCAAAGACGACGTGCAACAGTACCACCGTTCTAGTTAAGCCTTCGGGACCAAGGAAAACGAGTAATGGGCGGTTTATCCGCCCATTGTCTTTTTATACATGTTGCAGACAGCAATCCTTGGCTATGTCCCTTAAATAGCATGATAAATTCGATCTGCTTCTTGTCGGCATGTGAACGGCCTCCACGCCGTTGGAGTGGCCTGTGATTGTGCGTTTCATCGGGCAAAAAAACCTTGAATTGCGACCCGAGGGAATTTTGAAACTCTGGAAAATTAACCGAGCCGAGTATAAATCTCTAAATATTCACTAATATAAACGATTGAGAAATACATTTTGGTTAGCGTGCCTTGGGTTTGGACGTCAAACAAATGGGGTATTGCGGCGGCGTCTTGCATTTCGAAATGTGGGAGAATTCGTGTGAGGCGTCTACTTTTTTTATCCGACAACGACGGGGCTGTGTCGGTTGACTGGATGGTGTTGATAGCCAGTTTGGTCTTTGCCAGTACGATAGTGACCGATACAATCAATGCCGGACTGCAATAATTGGGGTTTTCCATCAACGAACAGTTGGTCATTGCGGCGCGGCGTCTTGATCCAAGAGGCGCATCTACCGACACTTCGCGTGACCTTTATACCGAACAGAAGATTGAGCCAAAGCTGCACTACACTAGCCGGTAGCGAGGCCTTGGTGATGCTCACCTTGCCATCGAACACAGCGCCGCAGTTCCGCCGGTGCAAACCAGACCGGCAACGGCCCAGGCGTCACTGAAAGTCGAAGCAAAACCCGCCGAACCCCAGACCTCTGCGCCAACTGTTGATGTGCCGCCCAACACCACTTGGAAGCCGGAGGATTTCTCGGGTTCAATCTGGGCGGTGAACTATCGCGCCCGCTGGTCCGACTGTCCCGCGTTTGCAATTGGTCAGCGTTTTCTGGCTCAAAGACCCGAGCAATGGGCATGCCTCGACACGCCCAGGCTGCAAGGGGTTCAGTTTTGATGTGGTGGCGTATTTAGGATCAGGATGCCGATTGCAGCCAGTCAGATGCGTCAACGTCCAGAAACGCCTCGATTGCGGCTGTGGCGACGATATGAGGTTCGCCGTGATCAGGAGTGGCGACGTTCAGCCCGCCCTTGACCGCCGTGACCTCTGCTGTGCCGCGCGGCAGTGTTCGTCGCACGGCTTCCAGATCCACGCTGTCGGGGTCTTGTACACCAATGGTGACCACGACTTGCATATCGGAATGGGCATAACCCAGCGACTTGAACAGGGTAATGGACGAGTGGTGCAGCGCGTCTTGAACCGCGCGACAGGCGGCCTTGGTATAGTCACCACCATAGAGGTCGTTGCCAGTGCCCATTTCCAGTATAATACGTTTGCGGCTCATTTTGCTGGCTCCATGTCAAATGAAACGGCTATGGCGCAGTTCGCTATAATCGTGTGGTCGGTTCCGTTTGGCTTGGGGATATCCAGCCCGCCGTGCGACACTTTTACGACCGGTTTTCCATAGGGGAAGATGCTGGCTAAGTGGTCTGTATCCACTTGATCTGGCTGCTGAACCCCGATCTTCACATCAATCAGCATCGCATTTTTCGGGAAATCAAACAGCTCGGCGACGGATATCGAATTGTGCCACAGCGCGTCCTTGATTGCGCGTTCCGATGCACCGGTATAGTCGTGCCGGCGCAGCGACGTCCCCATGCCGAATTCCACCAGTATCTGTTTTTTGGCCATGTTTGCCTCCTTGATCCAGAGCAAACTATGGTCTGTGCGAGCCTGTGGCGCAAGGCGGTATCCAGTGTATTTGCAAGTGCTGATACTAGGGTTGCACAAGGCAGTCCCTATGTCCGGAAATGCCCTGTGAAATGTCGTTCCTCAGAGGCCGTTTGACCTCAGGCCGCCCCCATCCTGCCTTCTTCGCGGCGCACCATGCCAAACAGATCACGGGGATCATCGGGATCTGCAATCATGTCGAGCATGATATACTTGTCGGTGTGAGCCAACCGATCACGCAGCCAACGCAGCGCGGAAAAATCCTCGATCGCGAAGCCGACACCGTCAAACAGTGTGATCGACCGGTCATTGGTGCGGCCGTCGATTTCACCGGTCATAACCTGCCATAATTCCTTGACTGGATGGTCGTCGTCCAGTTGCTGGATGTCGCCCTCGATCCGGGTTTGAGGTGGGTATTCGACAAATATGTCGGACCGCAACAGAATGTCTTTGTGCAACTCGGTTTTGCCCGGACAGTCGCCGCCGATACCGTTGATGTGCATGCCAGCGCCGACCATATTGTCGGTCAATATTGTGGCGTATCCCTTGTCTGCGGTACAGGTGGTGACAACATCTGCACCTTCCACTGCCTCTTGCCCGGTTTTACACGCAATCAGCGTCAGGCCCGCGCCGGTCAGATTGCGCATGGTTTTTTCGGTGGCTGCAGGGTCAATATCATAGAGCCGGACCGTATCGATACCGCAGATTTTCTTTAATGCCAGTGCCTGAAATTCTGATTGAGCACCGTTACCGATCAGAGCCAATACGCGGCTGTCTTTGCGTGCCAAATATTTGGTGGCCAGCGCAGACGTGGCCGCTGTGCGCAGCGCCGTCAGAACCGTCATTTCGGACAAGAGGACCGGATAGCCAGTGTCCACTGATGCCAGTAAACCAAAGGCCGTCACGGTCTGTAACCCTTGTTTCATATTCTTGGGGTGGCCGTTTACGTATTTGAAACCATAGTCGATCCCATCCGAAGTTGGCATCAACTCGATAACGCCCTCGTGCGAGTGCGAGGCGACGCGGGGAGTTTTGTCAAACAGCTCCCAGCGGCGAAAATCCTGTTCAATATAGTCCGCAATTTGGGCCATCGAGTTCTCAACGCCGATTTCCAGTATGATTTGCATCATGTGCTCGACGCTCACAAACGGAACGGTGTTTAGATTTTTTTGCATAGCTCAAAAGCTCCTTGTCATACGGTCAATTATTCGTCGGCCAAACAAGCTGGAAGTCAGATCAACAAGCAAGCTGGCAGTGCGGCCGCGTTCGTCAAGAAACGGGTTCAGTTCGACCAAATCAAGCGAGGTGACCAGATCGCTTTCGTGCAGCATTTCCATAATGAGGTGTGCCTCGCGAAAGGTCGCCCCGCCTGGAACAGTTGTACCAACTGCCGGCGCTATGGCGGGCTCCAGAAAATCGACATCCAGACTGACATGCAGCCAGCCGTCTGCCTCGATGACACGGTCGATAAAGTCGCGCAGCAGCCGCACAATACCAAATTCGTCTACCGCGCGCATGTCGTGCAAGGTGACTTTTTTGGCCAAAAGCGCCTCTGCCTCGGCCAGGTCAACGGATCGCAGTCCGATCATACATATATTGGCCGGATCAACCGGGGCTTGCAGTTCGGGGAAATATCCATCGAAACTTTCCTGACCTGTGAAATAGGCAACGGGTGAACCATGCAAGTTACCACTCTGAGTGGTGTGCAACTTGTGGAAATCGGGGTGGGCGTCGAGCCACAAGACAAACAGCGGCTTTCCAGCGTTCTTCGCGGCCCGTGCGACACCGGTTACAGTGCCGGCAGACAGGCTGTGATCGCCGCCCATAAAGATTGGTGTTCCTTTGCCGACGGCCTCATATGCGACGCGGTCAAGGGCTGTGGTAAAGCCGACAACAGTGTCGAGATCGTGGATTGCGGAATTTGGATGCGCTGGCACGGAAACATCATCGGCAACGACGTCGCCCATATCCGAGACAGCGTGGCCCAAATTGGTCAGGGCTTCGGCCAATCCGGCTGTGCGGATGGCTTCGGGGCCCATGCGGCACCCCCGTTGACTTGCCCCTTCTTGAACCGGGGCGCCAACTAAAATGCAGTTTTTCATTTCTGTCTCCTTGCCTGTGTTGAGCCCAGTATGGAGTTGCTAAACGGTAGAAAATAGTGAAAATAGTGATCAATATGGGCGCTAACGTGATCGTAATGGAGAGGTAGAGTTCCGTAATGGACAGTTTGGATCAGGAAATGATTGCAAGGCTGCGACGCGATGGCCGCGAGTCGATTGCAAATCTGGCGGCGGCGCTCGGTAAATCCCGTGCCACAGTTCGCAGTCGTTTGGCAAAATTGCAGACCACCGGGATTATCACTGGATTTTCTGTCACCTTGAGAGAAGAGGGGTTGGTGCATCCGGTGCGCGGCATGATGATGATCAAGATCGCCGGCCACAAAACCGAGCGTATTATCGCGCGCCTTCATGGGATCAGCGCAGTGCAATCTGTCTATTCCACCAACGGCAAGTGGGATTTGATCGCAGATTTGGCAACAGAAGATTTGATGACCTTTGACGCAGCCCTTGGCTTGATGCGCAAAATCGAAGGTATTGCCGAGAGCGAGACTAACATTTTGTTAGCCACCAAGGGAGCGCTGCCGCTGGCGTCTAGCCTCTGAGCCCAAGTATCAAGAGCCAGACAGTAACCGAGAAAATAGAGGCGACCGTTCCCAACAATACCGAACTTGCGGCGGTGCCTTTGGCGCGATCATAGATATTCGCGAACACATAGGCATTGACCCCCGGAGCCATAGCCGCACTGACCACAGCGGCCTGCACAAACGGCGGCGGCAGGTCAAAAACAACTGTGGTCATAAACAATGCAATGGCGGGGTGCAGGACCAGCCTCAGACCCAGCACCATTGCAATTTCGGATAGGCTGTCTGTCATCGAGTAGCGCACTAAAATACCGCCCACGCCAAACAACGCCGCCGGCAATGCCGAGCGCACAATCATGTCTACGCCTTGTTGCACCGGTTCGGCAATTGGAATGGACAGCAGGTTGACGACAAATCCCAATGCCAATCCTATGGTCAACGGGTTCGAGGATATCGCCTTGGCGACAGCAGTGGCGGTTTGGAATAATGCCCGCCCATCGGCCCTCGAAAACTCCATTGTCGTTATGCCAATGAGGTAACAGAAAGGCGCGTGAACGGCGATAATGGCAAAATTCAGCTCGGTCGTGCCATAAGCCCGTTCCATGATGGGAAGCCCCAACAGGAGTGTGTTGGAGAATAGAGCGCAAAAGCCAACGGATACGGCCTCGCCGGGGCGACGCTTGAACAGAAAGCGGGCGCCAAGAATTCCCAAGACGAAACATGTAATCGACCCCGTGTAATAAGAGGCCAAAAGTGCAGGATGAAAGACCGAAGCTAGGTCCAAATTGGCGATTGCGTTGAACAAAAGGCAGGGGACCGCGATTGTTTGGGTATATTTCATCAACCCGTCGGCGTGAACTTCTGTAAAAATACCTGCTTTTACAGCACCATAGCCTGCGCCGAGTACCAGAAAAACCGGCAGAACTATTTGGATAATTCCCAGCATCAGTCCGGAACTTCGATCATCATCCCATCATAAGCTGGCACTACATTTTCCGGCGTTTCGGCAAGAACTGTCGCATAGTCGAGATCGTTGTGCATATTGGTCAGCACCGCATTTTTTGGCGCATATTCGGCAATCCAGCTGAGCGTATTGTCCAGATGAGAGTGCGTCGGATGCGGTTTACGGCGCAAGGCATCAACGATCCAATAATCCAAATCCAAAAGCTGGTCCCGACCCGGGCCCAATATTTCGGATATATCCGGGGTATAGGCGACATCGCCGACACGAAAACCCAACGCCACAATATTGCCGTGCTGAACCGGAAACGGTGTCACAGTAACAGCGCCGCCCGCGCCTTGTATTGTTACCGGATCATCGATCAGCTTGATATCCAGAATGGGCGGGTAGGGGCTGTTCTCTGGTTGCAGGAAGGCATAGGAAAACCGGTGAACCAGACATTCAAAGGTGCGTTGATCCGCATAGACAGGCAGGCGGCCAACTTTGCTGTTCATAACCACGACCCGCAGATCGTCCAGACCGTGAGTGTGATCCGCATGGTCATGTGTATAAACCACCGCGTCCAGCTCGCCCACGCCCGCAGTGATCAACTGGTTGCGCATATCCGGAGACGTATCAACCAGAACAGACGTAACGCCAGCCGGGCCAAATTTCTGAATTAAAATCGAACAGCGACTGCGCGAATTTTTTGGGTTTCCGGGATCGCAGTCCCCCCAATGGCCGCCGATGCGCGGCACGCCACCCGATGATCCACAGCCCAGTATAGAGAATACGGTTCTGGTCATGCTACCGGCTCTGTGATCTGGGCCTTGGTGAACAAGGCGTCAAAATTCGCAGTCGTTTGCGCCGCAAAATCGGCATAGTCCATGCCAAACACCTGGGCACCGACGCGGGCTGTATGGGCTGAATAGGCCGGCTCATTTCGTTTTCCACGGTACGGCATCGGAGCCAGATAGGGGGCATCGGTTTCCACCAATATCCGGTCTATTGGGGCTGCGGCAAAAATATCGCGCACGTCTTGGGAGTTTTTGAAAGTCGCAATGCCCGACATCGACAAATAAAAGCCCAGATCAAGGGCAGTATGCGCCAAAGCTGCAGTAGAGGAAAAACAGTGCATGACACAGGAATAGGCCCCGTTTGCGTATTCTTCGGACAAGATGCGCGCCATATCATCGTCGGCGGCCCTTGCGTGGATGATGAGCGGTAAACCGGTTTGGCGCGCTGCCGCTATGTGAACCCGCAGGCTTTGCTTCTGAATTTCAGCACTGTCCGCGGTATAGTGATAGTCTAGGCCGCTTTCACCGATGCCGACCATTTTTGGATGCATCGTCAATGTGATCAATTCGTCGACAGTGGCCAGTGGCTCTTGGGCGGCACTCATTGGATGGGTGCCTGCGGCGTAGAACACGGATGGATGTGCCTCTGCGATCGCGCGCACGCTGGGCTCATTGCGCAAGCGCGTACAAATCGTCACCATACGCGCCACACCGGATGCGTTTGCGCGGGCGACCAACTCGGGTATCTCGCCTTCAAAATCTGGAAAATCCAGATGACAATGGCTGTCAACAATTTGCGGTATCTCGGATGGGTTGGGTGCCATTGTGGCCTCGGATTTTGCGGACTAACCCCGCGCGGTTTCATTCAGTTTAAGCATCATATCCAAGATCACGCTCGACGGGTCAAGGTTTACCGCTCGCGCATGCGCAGATCGGGCCGACAATTCTTGGGCCAGATTGGCCCACCTGCGCGCAGCCGTCGCATTTGGAGCCAGTTTAGCCAGCATGCGGGCCTCGCCCTGTGCGGCCTCGTCGACCACTGCGGGTTGCAGCGCGCCAAACCGCGCCAAACGCGCCAGCATTAGGAAAAACAGACGCAGGGTTGCGGTATAGCGCGCCTCTGCCGTTTTGCCAGTGCAACTGTTTGCCAGCCGCAATACAGCAGTTCTGTTGACGTCGGGCGCAGACGCCGCCATGGCAACCAGCTCGGAATAAAGCGAAAGCCCATCCCCGGACAGGATGCGGATCGCTTCTCCTACCGAGCCATTGGACAGAATGGACAAGGCGTGCCCGTCATCACCTGCAGAAAAGCCGGCATTGGACAGGGCCGCCGCCATATCGTTGGCCCCAAGAGGTGCACAGGTCAATTTGCGACAGCGCGACCGAATGGTTGGCAACAAGCGCGACGGCTGGTGACTGATCAACAAAAGCACGGTCTTTTCAGGTGGCTCTTCCAGTATTTTCAACAAGGCATTGGCGGCGGCAACATTCATCTCGTCAGCTGAGTCTACAATGGCTATGCGATAGCCGCCGTCTGTTGCGGAGAGATTGAAAAAACCCTTGAGCTTGCGGGTTTCTTCGACGGTGATATTTTGCCGGAGTTTTTTGCCTTTTTCATCCCAGGGACGCCGGCACAAAAACAACCGGGGTTCCGCCAGTGCCGCAATGCGACGCGAAACCGGATGGTCCGGCGCAATCGTCAAGGTCTCGGCCTTGGTCGGTGTTGCGCCAAACATGCCGCCACTATCCGTGGGCTGTGCCAGCAAAAATTTTGCGATCTGCCATGCCAATGTGGCCTTGCCGATCCCTTGCGGGCCGGTGATCAGCCAAGCATGGTGCATCCGGTCCGAGTTAAAGGCCTCGGCAAAGGCTGACTGAGCAACCGACTGGCCCAACAAACTGGTGGTATCACGGGGGTGTGGTGCTCCCTCCGCCTTGTCTGGCTCGGGAATAGGATTGTCGCTCATGACATGTGGGCCTTAGCGATATCTGTTACATTTTTCGTAACACTATAAATATCTTGTGCGCCATTTATAATGTGGCATCGGTCTGAATTCTGACGACCGAGATCCAGAAAACCACTGCGCAGATCTTGTTGGAATTTTAAGCCAAAGTCCTCAAACCTGTCTTCGCCGGAATTGCGGGCCAAACCACGCGACAGGGCACTGGTTGGATCCATGTCGATTATGAACGTCAAATCAGGCTCGCGTCCGATCATCAGATCATGCAACTGGTCCACGGTTCGGCGTAGATCGGCACGCGCGACACCTTGGTAAACGCGGGTGGAGTCGGCAAATCTGTCGGAAATTACAATTTGGCCCGCCGCCAGCGCCGGGTCGATAAGGCGTTCAAGGTGATCGCGTCGTGCCGCCGTAAACAACAAGATTTCCGTTTCGGGCGACCATCTGTCGGTGTCGCCCTCGACCAACAGGCCCCGAATGGCCTCGGCGCCAGGGGATCCGCCAGGTTCACGGGTCAGCACGACATCTCGTCCAGAATTGCGCAAGGCTTCGGTCAGCGCTCGGGCTTGTGTGGATTTGCCCGATCCGTCAATGCCTTCGAAGGTGATAAACAGGCCGCTTTCGCCCATAAGCTAGCGCTCGGTGCCAAGGGCGGCGTCGATGACGCGCTGCCCAAGTATCTTGGCCGATCCTTTGAACCGCGTGATCAACCCGCCTGCGGCGACGTCGGCATCTGCCACCAGCGGATAAAGCACCGGTTCCATTCCGGGAACGGACACACGTAGCATCGCTACGGTTTCACCGGCGGAAATCGGTGCGGGCAGGGGGGAGCTGTATTCAATGGACATGTCAACGTCTTCGGTCACTGTATAGGGGATTAGCCCGACAATATCATTTGCCGGTGTTAGCCCGACGCTTGCTGCCTTGCCAAGCCAGACATCGGCCTGTGCCACGGTGGAGCCTGCCTTTAACAAGGTTTTTTGAGTAAACTGACGAAAGGCCCAATTGGCAATTTTTTCGGCCTCTTCGGCACGAAACCTGTTTGATTGCAGCCCAGTGATCATAAAGATCACGCGCCGATTGCCTTGTTTTGCGGAGCCCACCAGCCCGTAACCGGCCTCTTCGGTGTGTCCGGTTTTCAGACCGTCAGCACCGATGCCCAGTTTAAGCAAAGGATTGCGATTGGCCTGTTCGATATCCGCCCAAGTAAAAGAGGCTTCGGCAAAAAATGTATAATATTCCGGGAACTCAACTATGATGCGGTTGGCCAAAAATACCAGATCGCGCGCGCTCATCCGGTGTTCGGGATGTGGCCAGCCAGTGGAGTTTGCAAAAGAAGAGTTAACCATGCCCAGCTTGATGGCACGCTGGGTCATCATTTTGGCAAACTCGTCTTCGGTTCCGGCCAGATTTTCAGCCACAACAACACAGGCATCATTGCCTGATTGAACGATAATTCCCCGGATCAGGTCGCCAACACTGATGCGGTCCCCCTGTTTCACAAACATTTTTGACCCACCCATGTTATGGGCCTTTTCTGACACCACAAACTTGGTGTCCATCGTCACCCGCTCGCTGGCCAGAGCCTCGAACAACATATTCAGGGTCATTAGCTTGGACATGGATGCCGGTGGTATTGGGCGGTCGGCGTCCTTGCTCAGCAGAATGGTGCCTGTTCCTTGATCAATGACCAATGCGGCCGTCGCTGGCGTGTCCAATGCCACCGCCAGATTGGCAGGCAGCAGGAACAAGACACCGACCGAAATGATGTGAAACAGGCTCAAAGCCCGTGATTTCCACAGGCTCAAAGCCCGTGATTTCCAAGGAGTATTTTGCATCGAGTTCCTAACCTTTGACTGCGTAGGCGTCGCTATAACCAATCCCTTTTACGGCTTTTAAAGTCTTGTCTCTTTCGGACTTGTTGGCTGCGGGGCCCGCCAGCACACGCCAGAAAGTCTTGCCTTTGATTGTCGTTGTCGCAATTTTTGAAGCGATGCCCTGTTTGCCTAAAGTCTGTGCTGCTGCCTTGGCGTTTGCTTCCAGGCTGTAGAATCCGATTTGGATAAAGGGGGCTGACAGGGCAGAGTTGCTAACAGGGGCCGTTGCCACGACGGGTTTTGCTTTGGGCTTGGCAGCCGGCTTGGCTTTGGCTGCTGTGGGTTTTTTAACCGCAACTTTGGGTCCTGTGGTTGCAACAGTATCATCTGCTGCATCAATTGCAGCCAATGCAGTTGCCGCTACATCTTCGGGTCCGTCCGTTGGTGTGGCGTCAACTGGTGCGTCATTCACTGCAATTTGCACTGTTTCGCGCCGCAAAGCTGTAACCGTCAGCTCTGTAGGGGCACCGGCCAAAACGCCCAAAGCACTTGCCGCGTCAGACGACAATTGCAGTTTTGGGCCCGGCGCTGTTGCATCGCGGCGAAATAATGCGCCGACAACAAATTTACCGTTGGCATTGTTTACAATCATTACACGTTCGGGCTGTTTATTGTCGGGATGCGCAATCCAGACACCGCCCAGCGACGGTCGACCGTCCCAAAGCGCCTTGTCTGTCTCTTGAAATACGTTTGGTGCTTCGACATCACGTTCTTCAAATTCGATAGGTCCGGATACTGTGGCTTCTGCCGCTTCTTCGGTCGGTTTGCCGCCGCCCAAGTTAAATGCACCTTCCTCGCAGCCAACAAGAAAAATCGCTGTGACCGGAATAAGCGTGAATTTTAAAAAACTTGTTGGAAATTTACCCATAGTCGTTTCATTGCCTCCAAAAGTCCGGTCTGCAACTTGGTGCCGCTTGTCCCGGAGTATACTGCTCTGCTTCTGCCTATTGCAGAATTTACAACACTGTAACCAAGATTGGTTCGCTTTTAAAGAAGCATATTCTGGATAAATACTGGCAAGCAAGGTTCCGCGTGCAGTTTTGGGCTTGAAGTTTTTCGCGCACGGAATTACCACTCGGGTTCTGATGTAGCGTGACCGTTACACCTTGCGGAGAGGTGGCAGAGTGGTCGAATGCGGCGGTCTTGAAAACCGTTGAGGTGCGAGCCTCCCAGGGTTCGAATCCCTGTCTCTCCGCCACTGACCCCGCGCCGGGCGGTCTGCGCTGTTTGCAGCGACCCAAGCGCCGGACGGGCGACCTCCAATGCAAAAAGCCGGGCTGCAAATCCTACACCGGGCAAAAAGCTCCGGATATTATCGAGTATTATTCGCCGCGGGAAATGGCTGCAACGCCGGTGCGTGCAACATCGGACAGGCCGAGTGGGCGCATGAGTTCTACAAAGGCGTCAATTTTTACGGGTGTTCCGGTCAACTCGAAGACAAAACTGGATAAGGTGCTGTCGACGACGCTGGCGCGGAAAACTTCTGACGTGCGCAGCGCTTCGACACGGGTTTCGCCGGTTCCGATGACTTTTATCAGGGCCAGTTCACGTTCGACCGAGGGGCCTTCGACAGTCAGATCGTGCACATCGTGAACCGGGACGATGCGGGCCAGTTGTGCCTTGATCTGCTCAATAACTGCTGGTGTGCCGGTCGTGACAATGGTGATCCGCGACAGATTGTCGATGTGGTCGACTTCTGCCACCGTCAGGCTCTCGATATTGTAGCCACGCCCGGAAAACAGACCGATCACGCGGGCCAGTACACCGGCTTCGTTGTCGACAAGGACTGCCAGAGTGTGTGTCTCGATGTCATCGCCTAAAGTGCTGCGTAGGTTATAGGCGCTCTTGCGGGACGATCCCTTTGTGATTTTCAACGCGTTCATTGCCGATGCTCCCAAGATTCGATTCAGTCGTGGCAGTCTACGCGAGTTGATCGGCGGTGTCAGCCCAGACTTGGGGCCAGAACAATGCTTTCGGACAATACGGGCTGACCGTCTTGCGGGAGCATATCCCGGTCGCGGATCAGGCGGTGGTAAAAGGGGCGAAAACTCTGTTGAAATTTACGTTGATCGGCTTGTGTCATCTCGACCAGAAATCACTTTTTAACCCCTTTATTCAGTTGGATAAAGCGTTTTCTTAAGACGTATTGTACAATAGGCACAGGGGATACATCCAATTGCAACTGTGCCAAAATCCTTCGCATGGTTGGCACCGTACGAAAGGCAACATCCTCGTAGTACACAGGCAAGCAATTCGGGCGATACAGCCATTGTGTCAAACTGTCGATTTGACTGGTGATATTTTCAATCGCATCATCGAGATCTGTAACTTCCGAAAACGCCAACTTGCCAGCGGCGCGGGATCGATTACCGTGATCAATCATCGATAGAGCCATTTCACGAGGATCGCGATATGTTGCCTGAACCAAGGCGCCGCCACGGTCAATCATATCAATGACACACGGGTCTGGCCGGGTATGGGTTTTGACGACCACAGGGTGTCCAATGTCGCGTACAGCGGCCGTCAAAAGCGCTATATTCTGATCATCGAGATGGCTGGTAAAATTTATTTTCCGGCTGTGACCGGTGGCTGGTTGCGGCAGGATCGGCTGTGCAAACCCCGATAGTTCCAGCGCCGTCCGCGCCAACTCAAAGGCCAGCGTCGATCCGCATTTTGTCATGCCATAGGCAAAGACAATCTTAGCGCCCAACGGGTGCGATGCTGTTTGACAGGACCGGGCAACTGAAACCATATAAAACGCTATCGCGTTGGTCATTAAAATTTGTTTAAAGTTACCGAAGTTCCCAAAAAAAAGGGCGGGATAAACCCGCCCTAGTTGCACCTTAGTGCCCCCTAGATCTTAGACCATAACCGCGCCGCTACTGTCGATCGCGTCTTTGGTTGATGCCTCGCCCATCAGCATTTCGTTATGTGCTTTGCCAGACGGGATCATCGGAAAACAATTCTCGTGTTTCTCGACGCGGCAATCAAAAATAACCGGTCCATCATAGTCTAACATTTCCTGTAAGCAATCATCCAGTTTTGCAGGGTCATCACAGTAGATGCCTTTGCCACCGAATGCTTCGGCCAGTTTGACAAAATTTGGCAGGGATTCCGACCAGCTTTGGGAATAGCGTTCGCCATGTAACAATTCTTGCCATTGACGCACCATGCCTAGACGTTCGTTGTTTAAAATCAACTGCTTGACGGGTAATTTATATTGGGCCGCTGTGCCCATTTCTTGCATGTTCATCAGCCAGGATGCGTCACCTGCGACATTGATAACCAAGGCACCTGGATGGGCGACCTGAACACCAACAGAGGCGGGCAAACCATACCCCATAGTTCCCAAACCACCGGACGTCATCCACCGATGCGGGTCTTCAAACCCCAAATATTGGGCCGCCCACATCTGATGTTGGCCAACTTCGGTCGTGATGTAGCGGTCGGGATGATCCTTGGTCAAAGCCTCAAGCCGTTCCAGCGCATACTGGGGCTTGATAATCTCGTCAGAGTTCTTGTAGCTCAAACAATCGACAGACCTCCAGTCGTCGATTTTCGCCATCCACTTTTTCACAGCCGCAGAATTGGTTTTGCGACCGCGCGATTTCCAAACTTTCAACATATCTTCCAAAACATGGCCGACGTCGCCGATGATCGGGATATCGACGTGGATCACTTTATTTATCGACGAAGGATCGATGTCGATATGGACTTTGAAGGATTTGGGGCTGAAGGCCTCGACCAAGCCGGTAATCCGGTCGTCAAAACGGGCCCCAACGCAGATCATCAGGTCACATCCGTGCATCGCCAGATTGGCCTCGTAGGTTCCGTGCATGCCCAGCATGCCGAGCCACTTGTCACCCGACGCAGGATAGGCGCCAAGCCCCATAAGCGTCGATGTGATCGGGAAACCGGTTCCTTTGACCAACTCACGCAGCAGCTGGCTGGCGCCGCGACCAGAGTTGATAACGCCACCGCCGGTATAGAAAATCGGGCGTTCTGCCTTTTCCATCTGCTCGACCAAAGCGGTGATCTTGTCCAGATCGCCTTTGACTTTGGGCTGATAATGTCCTTTGGAGGCTTTTGCCGGCGGGATATAGGTGCCTTGGGCGAATTGCACATCCTTGGGGATATCAACCAAAACCGGACCGGGTCGACCATTGGTGGCGACGTGAAACGCTTCGTGGATTGCCTGCGCCAGTTTGTCAGTATCCTTGACCAGCCAATTGTGTTTCGTGCAGGGACGCGTGATCCCGACGGTATCGGCTTCTTGGAAGGCATCATTGCCAATCATGAACGTGGGAACCTGACCAGACAATACAACCAGCGGAATGCTGTCCATCAGCGCATCCGTCAGACCGGTAACGGCATTGGTTGCGCCGGGGCCAGATGTCACCAGAACAACGCCCGGTTTGCCTGTGGAACGGGCATAGCCTTCGGCGGCATGCGTAGCACCTTGTTCGTGACGCACCAGAATGTGCTTGATAGCATTCTGTTGAAAAATCGCATCATAGATCGGCAGCACGGCGCCACCGGGATAACCAAAGACGGTATCCACACCCTGATCCTTGAGGGCTTTGATGACGATTTCAGCTCCGGTCATTCGGCGGCTCATGGCATTCTCCTTGGTCTTGCACATAAAAAAACCCCCGAGAGGGGGCATCGCATAAGGGTGATAGCTTGATCAGTTACCGGCCGGTGCGATGGGGGCTTGCGACCCCTAGGATGACGTGCGTGATTTTCATGGGGCCAATGTAGTCAGACAAAGAGGCGGGTCAAGCACATTATTGTTGATTTACGAAAGATTTCCGAACTTTTACGCAATTAAGTTACAAAAATGGCGGCTATTTGGTAATTTTACCTTTAATTGCCGTTGTTTCGGGAATCAGTTCCGCAATCATCCAGCACACCGTGTTCAATCGCGTAACGCGTTAGGCTGGCCGTAATGGCAAACCCCAGTTTGCGATTCTTGTTTTTGCGGTGGGTTTTTGACCGTCCGGACGGATATTGAAAGATCGAGGGCGTTAAGTTGCTGTAGGTGTTGAACGTCCGCATGCCAGATCTGGGAGGCAAAACGGTTGCCAAACTTGGGTCATTCCCGTCTGTTGTGACGAGCGCCCCCAATCTGTTGCCAAATTAACTTTTGGCCCTCGGGAACAGCTTGGGAACAGAAGGTCAGCCTCCGGTGGGTGTCAGGATATCGGGCAGGCTGATCGCTGCAACTTGTTCGGGGATCGGTTCGGTACCCAAAGGATGATTGTCAGGTTCAAATTTTGCCGGATCGGGTACGGACTGCCATTGGCCCCGCAGGAATATTTCCAACCCGCTAAAGCCGGATTTGTAGTGCATTTTGGGGCTACCGGGGACCCAATAGCCAAGATAGACATAGGGTAACTTGGCCTCCTGAGCGATACGGATATGATCTTGGATCAGGAAAGAGCCAAGCGACCGTTTCGACATATCAGGATCGAAAAAAGAATAAACCAGCGACAGCCCGTCATGAAGCACATCTGTCAAACAAGCTGCCGCCAATTCGCGGGCGCCTTTGTTGGTCTGCGATGGCATGAAATACTCGACGATGCGGCTGCGAACGGTGGTCTCTTCGATCATTGCTGCGAATTCGAACACATCCATGTCGGCCATGCCACCGTCCGAGTGGCGGGCCTCCAGGTACTTGCGGAACAGATCGTATTGATCTTCGGTTGCCCAAGGGGTCGAGGCTTCGCAAATCAGCTCTGCGTTCTTTCGCATCGTGCGCCGTTGACCGCGTGTCGGGCTGAAATCAGCCACACGGATACGCGCAGATAGACACGAAGAACATTCAGCACATGCCGGGCGGTACAATACATTTTGTGACCGCCTAAACCCTTGTTGCGACAGGGCATCATTCAGCAGGTTTGCATGATCGCCCTGCAATGCAGTAAAAAGTTTTCGTTCCGTCCGGCCTGCCAGATACGGGCAGGGCTGCGGAGCGGTGACATAGAACTGCGTTGCAAGTGGCAACGAATGGCGCATGAAAATTCCTACTCTTCAACTATTCTAAAATCGTAGCAACAGTTTCTGCGCGCAACAATACCCAAGTTAAAAATGTGATCAGTCGTCAGGAACGTTGATTGCGGTGGTTCCCAAAAAAACATCATGCAAACCCTGTCCACGAGCGGTCATCACCATCATCACCATACTGATCAGACCGAAGACAAAGAAGGACAACATAAACAGGTATAAAACAACGTGCCAAATGGCCTGTGAACCGTCCAGCTTGTCGCCGTTTGAATTTCTAAGCTCAATTCCCAAGGCTCTCATACCCAATGTGGCCGAGCTTCGGCTGATCATAATGCTGCGATAGGAAAAGCTGATTAAAAGCGTCACAAAAAACCAGAAAAACGCGGCAATACCGAATGTTAGCACGACAACACCAAAACTAATTGACAGGATAATAAAGGCATCAATGGCCCAGGCGAGCAACCGCTTGAGCGCGACGCCGCGGTAGAATTGTGTATCAAGCCGAGGATCGGGCAGGCCGCTTAGATCATATGTCATTTCAGTGTTCCAAAAAATACTCCGCCCCCTTTATGGGGGCGAAGTTGCAAGGCCTCAAGAGGGGAGGACAGATCAGGCACTTGCTTTGACATCTTTTTCACGGGCGTCCATAAATTGGTCAAACTCGGTTTTGTCCTTGGCATCGCGCAGACGTTGCAAAAATGACTGAAATGAGTTCTGTTCATCTTCCAGACGCTTCATTGTGTCATCACGGTAGGCATCAAAAGCGGTGTTGCCAGAGCTGTGACGGTTGTGGCGACGCGACGATTTGCAGGCGAAAAAAGAACGAGACATACGTTTGCTCCAGATCATATAAAATAGAATAGCGAGGCCAACAGGCCAGAGGAAGACAAAGCCGAGGATCATTGCGACAATCCACGCGACTTTGCCGCGCTCATCCAGCCAGGACTCCGAAGATGCGAGCCAAGAAGCGGAGGTAGTCATGAGTATTTCCTTTCAGTTGGTGTGGTAAGTAATGTAAATGTTATTAACATTAACATATAGTCGAGCCCGACGATTGCAAGTGCCACGGGAAAAATTTTCAAAAAATGTTCAGGTAGGACGTCTTTCGGTTTTCACATTCAGCAGGGTGCATTTTGTGCTTTTACGAACCGACGTCAGCACTTGGTTGCCCACAAGCTCAGAGGCAGATAGCCCAAGGCCCGCCAGTGGCGAGCCTTGGGTCGGTGTGGTGGCGGTGGATTAGGTTCCGCGGGCCTCTACCGGCGTCGCGCTCGTATCGACGGCGCCATTGATCGCAGCGTCATCCATGGCGCCACTGGCCACGTCTGCCAGACCGTTCTCCATGCTGATGCCCAGCTCTTGGCCCAGCTTCTTCATCGCGGGCAACTGCAAGGCCATGCCCATAATCGAGTCCAGCGCCTGATTGACCGGCGTGCCACCGCCGGTATCGCTGCCACCAATATTTGCACCGGCCATTCCGGTGACTTGATGAATTTTGATCGAGTCGATTTTCTCCGCAGGTTTAACCATTTCCGCGATGATCCGGGGCAGGGCCTCTAGGCGTGCGATGTCGATCTTCATCTTGATAATTTCCGCACTCAATGCATTTTCCGCATCGGCAATCGCACGGCGACCCTCGGCCTCGGCCAGCAAATCATCTTTTTTCGCGGATGCGCGAATGGTCAAAGACGTTGCCTCGGCCTGCGCCTCTTCTAACAGTGCAGCCGCCCGATCGCTTGCGGCGTCCTTCTCGGCCTCGGCTGCCAGACGGATACCGGTTGCCTGACGTTCGGCCTCTTTGGTCGCTTCGATCAGTGCGATACGTTTAGATCGTTCGGCCTCGGATACGGCGCGTGCGGTCTCGATGGCCTCTTCGGCCGTCTTGGCTTCGGCTCGCGCATTGTCGGCAGAGGCGCGCGCGTGGCTTTCTTCTTCGGATTTTTTGGCGATGATGATCTGGCGTTCCTGATCAGCCACTTCCAGTTCGCGTTCCTTGGCAATCTCTGCGTCGCGGATAAACCGTTCGCGCTCGATCTCGGAGGTGCGGATTGCACGTTCCTTTTCGATGCGGGCTTGTTCCTTGGCCTGATCTGCCGCCTCTTGGTTACGGGCAATTGCGGCTTCTTGATCGGCTTGCAGGATCTGGATTTCCTTGATTTGCGCGATCTGGGCTTGTTGCTGGTCACGCTCGATCTGGTATTTCAAACGTTCTGCTTCCATTTCGGACCGGCGTACCGACACGTCGGCATCGGCGGTAATTTCGGCGCGTTTTTTGCGCGAAGTTGCAATAACTTCGGCCAGTTTGCGCATACCAACTGCGTTAAACGCGTTATTTTCGTCCAGATTATCAAACGGTGTCTGGTCCAGTGCGGTCAGCGAAACGGCCTCCAGTTCCAGACCGTTTTTCAACAGGTCTTCGGAAATGGCATTCTGCACTTCCTGAACAAACTCCGAGCGGTTCTCGTGCAGCTCATCCATTGTCATACGTGCCGCCACCGAACGCAGGCCGTCGATCAATTTGCCTTCGATCATCTCGCGCAGTTGTTCTACGTTAAACGTTCTGTCGCCCAATGTTTGCGCCGCGCGTGAAATCCCGTCTTCGGTCGCATTCACCGAGACATAGAATTCGACACCCACATCGACGCGTATACGGTCCTTGGTGATTAACGAGCCGTCGCCGATCCGGTAAACTTCCAGTCGCAGGGTCTTCATGTTTACCAGTGATATTTCGTGCAGGAACGGGATCGCAACTGTGCCGCCGTCCATGATAACGCGTTTGCCGCCGGAGCCCGTTTTAACCAAGCTGACCTCGCGTGTTGCCCGGCGGTATAGTCTGGCCATGATCAGGCCGATGAAAATAAACAGCCCGATAATGCTGCCCGCAATTATTAGAATAGAATTGATGTCCATAAATTCTCCTTTCAAAGTGAATAGGCGTGTGATTTAGGTGATGTTAACGGCATAAAAGACGCCGCTCTTCTTGCGGATGACATGGATTTCCGTACCTTGTGGCAGGTCCTCGTCATCCTCTAGTGGCTCGACCCTCAGATAATGGGTATTGCCGTGACGGTCCTTGATTTTGGCTTCGGCCGGATGGCCGCGCCGCGCTGTGCCTTGGGTGATTACACCGTGGTGGCCGCCCAAAAACCGGGTTTTCATGGCCGAACTCTCGGTTTTTGGCATGATCGTAGCAACTACAGCCGATATTGTGCGGGTGCTGATCAGCGCCGGCACAAAGGCGATGAGGCTGGCAAGGCTGCTGGGCTGAAGCATGCCAAATAGCCCTGACGACAGGCTTTGAAGGACCAACCCCGTCAGACCAAAGGCGGTCAGAAACGAGATAAGCCAGATCAAAAACGGCACTTTGGTAATGCCGAGCCAACTTATCAGGCTGGCGGGCGATAAACCACTGACACCATCATCAATACCTGACCCGAAGTCCGGTTCGACTGTGGCCCCAAAGTCGGGTTGCGCATCGATGTCAAACTCTGCTGTGACGTCAAAATCGCCGTCAAAATTGCCATCAAAATCGCCGTCAAAATCGGCGTCCAGATCGATGTCTGCGTCCAGACCGTCACTGCCGACTGCCAGGATGCTACCGCCAAGTATTAAGGAAATGATTTCCAGCAGGAATAAGCCAAGTACAATCGCAAGCGATAGGGTGAAAGGGTAGGAATTTGGTTCTAAAAGTATTTCTGTCATTATATCTCCGTTTAAATATAGTTAAGCATTAAACTAAAAATTTAAAGGGGCAGTGCGCAAATTTTTTCTGCACGCCTCCCTAATGCTTTGACGCCATACAAACCAGTTAACGTCCGACGTCAAGGCGGAACCCCGCTGTCTGTGTGTGTTTTCGGAGCTTACTTGTCCTCGGGAACAATTCCCAATCCGCGCAGGTATACACCCAGTCCACTTTCCAACAATTCTTCGGGCGAAAACGGCGACCTTGTGCCCGGTTCGCCACGGGCAAACAACTCGACAACGCCGTGGCTCAAGGCCCAGATGTGGTGGCTGACCATGGATGCGGGCGGGCGTTTGTCGCGCGGCATGTGTTTGGACAGGTCTTCTGCTGATTGTATCAGCACATTCATGGCGCGGTTGGCCACCATAGCCAGTTCGGGGTTGGCATTGATGGACACGCCGCTCTCGAACATGGCGATATAGTACCCGGGGTATTTTTGGGCAAAAGCCAGATAAGCCCGGCCGACGCTTTCAAGCCCGCGCACAGACGAACCACCGCCCTTGGCCAATGCAAATTCCAGCAAATCGGCAAAAATTTCGAAGCCTTGCCGCGCCACTTCGGCGATCAGATCTTCGCGACCTTTGAAGTGACGATAGGGAGCAGCGGTTGACACGCCAGCCTGTTTGGCGGCTTCGGCCATGGTAAAGCCTGACGGCCCCTTCTCTTCGATCAGGACAATCGTGGCCTCGACCAATGCCTGTTTGAGATTGCCGTGATGATAGCCTTTTCTAACCATTGAGGATGTCCGGCCCCCCGGTAATTTTTTCATCTGGTCCATAGGCCACATCGGCATCTTTGGTCGGATAATCCAGTTTTGACAGAACAGTTCTTATCGCCGCCAATCGCGCCCGCTTTTTGTCGTCTGACCGGATCACATGCCAAGGCGCGTGATCAGTGTGAGTTTTTGCGAAAGTTTCGGCAATAGCATCCGTATAGGCGTCCCATTTGTACAGGCCTTTGACATCAATGCCGGACAGTTTCCATTGTTTTAGCCGATCGCCCTCGCGCGACAGAAACCGGCGTAGCTGTTCAGCGCGACCGACATTGAGCCAAAGTTTGACAACAATGATCCCTTCGTCCACCAGCATACTCTCAAAGTCATTGACCTGATTGAAAAAGTGGGTCCGTTGGTCCGTGTCACAAAAACCAAACACGTGCTCGACAACCCCGCGATTGTACCACGACCGATCAAACAGAACAATCTGGCCTGCACTTGGCAGATGATCGACATAGCGTTGGAAATACCACTGGGTGCGCTCTGCCTCGGTTGGTTTGGACAGGGCCACAACCTTGGCCGAGCGGGGATTGAGGAATTCGCGGAACCGTTTGATAGTGCCGCCTTTGCCAGCCGCATCACGGCCCTCAAACACGATGACCACGCGCGCGCCGACCTCTTGGGCCCAGCTTTGTACTTTGACCAACTCAATTTGCAGATCTTCAATCTGATCTTCGTAGTCTTTTCGCCCGATCTGTTCAGAATACGGATATGTCCGGTCCAGAATTTTACCTTTTTGAGCATCTGCAATGGTTTTACGGACGGCTTTTGGCGCATCCTTGGCATAAAATTCCGATATCGCTCCGTCAAAGGGCTTGGGGAAGGTTTTCTTGGCCATGTTGTCCTCTTTTGGGTCACTATGCGCAAGCCGGGCAGCGCTTGCAACCGGTCAGGTTACGCAGCCGGTGGTGATATGCGGCGCGTCGCCGCTAGAATTTGTGGTATCTCGAGTTGTAAAATTCCGTGGCCCAAGCCCTCGATCAATGTAAGATTTGCGTTAGAGTGCGTCTGGGCAAAGGGCTCGGCATGGATGCTGGCAAAAACGGATTTATCAGCAGTGCCGTGCAGCACTTCAATCGGCATTTTCAAATTTTTATACCGTTTTTCCAGCAGTTCGACCTGAGATTTTAGTTTGGTTACTTGTCGACCGTTGGCCCGCATTGTGTGTGGGCGCACAGCCAGACCCTTTCCAACATAGTCCAGATAGCCGTCGGGAGGCAATTGCGGTTCAAAAACCGAAGAGACGCTTTTGCGCAACTGCCGGTCCGTTGCCAGTGCCGCCACTGGCCGGTAAATCGCCCCCAGAATGACGCCACCGCCGCGCCAATAAAAACTGGCAACGCCACCGGGCCAGGGATGGATAACTGATGCCACCAGAACCATTCCGGTAATCATGTCAGGGTCGTCCAGCGCCCAGGCCAAAGAGACAGCCCCGCCATAGGAATATCCAAGCAGCGTTGCGTAATTAACACCTAGTTTTCGTGCGGCCGCGCGCAACAAGTTTGCTTGTTCGGTGGGGGTTTCGCCGCCATTGTGCAGCGTATCGGTATAACCATGCCCCGGCCTGTCAAAGGCAATAACTGTATGGGTCTCAGCCAATTGATCCAACAGTGAAAAGGTAAAATCACGCAGGTTTCCACCGGCACCGTGCAGAGCAATCACAACCGGACCAGTGCCCTTTTTGACGTAGTGAACACGGGTCTTGCCAATAGTGACAAAGTCACCGATCGGGGGGTGTTTGGTTTGCGCAGCAGCCGTGGCGCGGCGTGCGGCCAGCCCCAAAACTGTGGCCGCCAGAACTGTGGCGCCACTGATCAGAATTGCTGCCGGCATCCGTCTAGGTGCCTATTTCACTCATGTCGTATTGCGTGGTCTGATAAATCCGGTTGATCCAGTTGCCATACAAAAGGTGCCCGTGGCTGCGCCAGCGGTTTTCCGGCGGACGCGAAGGGTCGTCGTTCGGATAATAGTTCATCGGGATATTTATCGGCGTATTGGACGCGACATCGCGATCATATTCTTCTTTCAAAGTGCCGCTATCATATTCGAGATGGTTAAAAATATAGAGCGCGCGATGAGCAGGGTCCTCGACCAGACAAGGGCCGGACTGTTCACTGTCAACCAGAATGCGCAGACCTTCGACTGCCTCGATTTCTGCGCGACGATTTTCTGTCCAACGGCTCACCGGGATCACGCAGCCGTCCGAAAACCCGTTCAGGAACGGCGAGTTTGGTGCAAGATTACGGTGGTCGAAACAGCCAAACGCTTTGTGGTCCAGCATATGTTTGTTGATCTTGTGGAAATGATAGATCATTGCCATTCCGCCCCAGCAGACACCAAAGGTCGAATGCACATTGGTCTGGGTCCAGTTCATCAACTCAATCAATTCATCCCAATAGCTTACGTCCTCAAACGGCAAATGCTCAATGGGTGCGCCGGTTATGATCAACCCGTCGAACTTGCGCTCTTTTGCCTGGCTAAACGGTTGATAGAACGCCTCCATGTGATCGGCCGACGTGTTCTTGGGCTGATGCTCGGACATGCGGATCAGCGTCAGATCAATCTGCAGGGGTGTTGCACCGATCAGCCGGGCAAACTGTGTCTCGGTCTGAATTTTTTTTGGCATCAGGTTGACCAGACCAATCTGAAGCGGGCGAATGTCCTGCCGGGTTGCGGCAGTTTGAGACATCACCATCACGCCTTCGTTCGAGAGAACGTCAAAAGCGGGCAGGGTGGAAGGTATCTTGATGGGCATTTGGTATTCCTAATGTGAACTGTGCCAGATAGTGCAGTTAGGCGCGCTTCTCAAGGGCACGCGCGATCAGTTCATTGAAATCGGTCTGCGTGTTCACTTGGGCGACCTGTTGTGCACAGACAGTAACGCCCCATTTTTGCGCCATCGCGCGATAGCGTGGCAAGCGGTGCTCCAACAATTCAGCATAACCCCAGCGGATAAATTCGTCGGGATCGACTTGGTCGGCGGTCACCTTACGGTCTTGCTGAAATCTCTGCCAACAATCGGTCAAAAAACCTTCTTGATAATACATTGGCTTGGGATCTTTGTTGAAACGCTTGATCAGCTCGGCCTTGTGGTCTGACGTGCCTTCAATCCAGACGGGCAGAACATGTTCAGACAAGGCCGACATCACCGGATCTGCAGGATTTTCGGGATCAACCACTTCAACAACTGAACCAGAGGTGTCGCAGACAAAATTATCATACCCGTACAGCGATTTGGCACGGTTGATAAACCGGACTGTATCGAGCATGGCGCTGACCTCGGCGTCGCGGTGCAACCGCTGCCGGCGTAGATATTCCTCAAACGGTATGCCGCCCTTGGCCGGATCGCCCGGCTTGCCCAAATATGTAGACAATGGCGTCAGATTGTTAAAGGTAATGTTGGAGGCAATAAAGATGCTGTCGCTGCGCAAAAGCTGGGCCAGAAACGGATTGCGCATCGCTTCGGCTTTGAAATTATCGACGATATGTTCGCCCATATAGCGTGTGCCAACGCGGTAATCGACGGAGTAATGGAACCAATCGCCGGACGCGCGCAAAATATTCGACAGATAGGTTTTGCCAAGTCCGGACATGCCAAACAACATAGTCCGTTTTTGCGGGGCGTTTCGCCAATCCTGAGCAGTCCGATAGAGCATGTGCATTTTCCCAAAGCTTGTGCACAGGCTAAAGCAAATTTAGCGCGGGAATTCAATTGTTTTCACATTTGACGAGGAACCGGACGGTCTTCGGTCTGGTCAGTTGGCCGGGATACGGCGCCGCTCGTGCAATATATTTGCATAATTTGCGCCAAATATGATCGCAGCCCCCAAAAACACCCAAAAGCTTAACGGCTCGTTGTAAAGGGTCATGCCAACAAATGTGATAATAGGCAGGCGGGCGAAATCTATCGGGACAACGATCGACGCCGGTGCGACGCTTAGTGCCTTGGTCAAACAGAAATGGGCCAGCAATCCACCGATCCCAACCACAAAAACCCACGGCAGAGTTTGTTGCGTTGGCAGGGTGACATCGCCGTCATAGCCGGCACAGATAACCCCAAATGCCAACTGTAGGCAGGTGAGCCAGAACATGATGGATGTTATAGTTTCGAGTCGGGTCAAAGCCTTGGTCATGATGCTGGTGGTTGCGAAAAACAAAGCCGACATAAAGGCCGCAATAATTCCCAAGGAAACACCGGACACCCAGGGACGGGTTACAATTAGAATCCCAAAAAACCCAACCAGGACCGAGATCGACTTTACCTTGTTCAAACGCTCGCCCAGAAATAAATGCGCCAGCAGAGCCACCCAGATCGGCGACGTGAATTCCAAGGCAAAGACCTGTGCCAGGGGAATCATAGCAAGCGAAAAAAACCACAGGTTTTGGCCGGAGAAATGCGCAAGGTTTCGGAAAAAATGCATTTTTAAGTGCGTGCGGCGAATTTGAGGTAGCGTGCCGGCAATGCGACCAATGACAAGCACGAGTACAAGCCCGATCACTGACCGGTACATCATCAGCTCGAACGTATCGAGTTCAAAGCTGATCTCTCGCCCGGCAATGGCCATCGCGGTAAAAGAGATGATCGTGCCCGACATCCACAGGCCCGCCCGCAGCAAGTTTGAACCGGCGTCCTGAGAAGATGTTGTCTGAGACATTCTGCTGCTTTCGTGAACATCTGGACACTAGAAGCAGCCCATAGATAAGCGCAAGGTCTTTGTGAACATACTTGGTATCTGGTTGTGCTTGACGCGGAAAATGATCGGTTGATGGTAGTGGGTTATATAATTAAATAACAGCCAGTTAAGTGATATACCTAACGCAAAAAATCAATCAACATCAATAATATCATAGCTCCGCGGGATGCCATCGGTGATTTTTCCCCAATCAGATGCGCGCACTCGTACTTGGTGGGCGTCAAAAGAGTTCTGATCCGCGAACAGTTCACGCACC
>CAXMUJ010000137.1:0-6315 GCA_964196455.1 uncultured Myxococcota bacterium
GCCCCGTCCCTGCCACGCCCCCAGACAAGCGAGCTTATCCAATGACTGATCCACGCCACAACACCCGCACCATAAAATCGCCCACCGGCACCCAAATCACTGCCAAGAGCTGGCAAACCGAAGCGCCCATGCGCATGCTGATGAACAACTTGCACCCCGATGTGGCCGAAAACCCGCACGAACTGGTGGTTTACGGTGGCATCGGTCGGGCTGCGCGCAATTGGAAAGCCTTTGACCAGATCGTAGAGAGCCTCAGGCAGTTGGAAGACGACGAAACACTGTTGGTGCAATCGGGCAAACCGGTTGGCGTGTTTCAGACCCACAAAGACGCCCCGCGGGTCCTGATCGCCAATTCCAATCTGGTGCCACACTGGGCGACGTGGGATCATTTCAACGAATTGGACCGCAAGGGTCTGATGATGTACGGCCAGATGACTGCGGGATCTTGGATCTATATCGGATCGCAGGGCATCGTTCAGGGGACCTATGAAACTTTTGTCGAGGCTGGTCGACAGCATTACAATGGCGATCTGTCCGGGCGCTGGGTTCTGACGGCCGGGCTGGGTGGTATGGGCGGCGCACAGCCCTTGGCCGCAGTGATGGCAGGGGCCTGCTGTCTGGCCATAGAGTGCAATCCTGACAGTATAGATTTCCGGCTGCGCACCAACTATGTCGACGAGCGGGCCGAAACTCTGGACCAGGCTTTGGCCATGATCGAGCAATGGACCAAAGCCGGCGAGGCGAAATCTGTCGGATTGCTGGGCAATGCGGCGGATATCGTTCCCGAACTGTATCGCCGTGGCATTCGTCCCGATCTGGTCACCGACCAGACCAGCGCCCATGATCCGATCAACGGCTATCTGCCGCAAGGCTGGACCATGGGCCAGTGGCGCGACACGCGCGAGAGCGATCCAAAAGCGGTGGAAGCCGCCGCACGCGCATCGATGAAAGTACACGTCGCGGCAATGGTGGCATTTCACAACGCCGGCGTGCCGACGGTGGACTATGGCAACAACATCCGCCAAGTCGCCTTTGACGAGGGCCTGACAGATGCCTTTGCCTTTCCGGGCTTTGTGCCGGCCTATGTGCGGCCACTGTTTTGCCGTGGTATCGGCCCGTTCCGTTGGGTTGCTCTGTCAGGTGATCCCGCCGACATCGCCAAAACCGACGCCAAGGTCAAAGAGCTGTTGCCAGACAACACACATTTGCACAAATGGCTGGATATGGCCGCAGACCGCATCGCGTTTCAGGGCTTGCCGGCGCGCATATGCTGGGTTGGGCTGGGGGACCGGCACCGTCTGGGGCTGGCGTTTAACGAGATGGTACGCACCGGCGAGCTGAGCGCGCCGATTGTCATTGGCCGCGATCATCTGGACAGCGGATCGGTGGCATCGCCCAACCGCGAAACCGAAGCGATGAAAGACGGATCAGATGCTGTCTCTGACTGGCCGTTGTTGAACGCGCTGTTGAACACAGCGTCTGGCGCTACATGGGTGTCGTTTCATCACGGCGGCGGTGTGGGCATGGGCTTTAGTCAACATTCCGGCGTTGTCATCTGTTGTGACGGAACGACCGACGCCGACCGCCGTATCGCGCGTGTCCTGTGGAACGACCCGGCAACAGGTGTCATGCGCCACGCCGATGCCGGATATGATATCGCCCGGGACTGTGCCCGTGAAAACAAATTGAACCTGCCGGGCATCTTGTAACCGGTTCAACCCCCGCGCCGTTCGCGATCCGAACACTCTGAGCGATGGAACGCGGCCGCCAAAGGCAAACTGGCCTCAAATGTCTGCAAAGCAACCGCCATGTCATCAGCCAGCAACGGATCAATCAGAAACACGCTGGTACGGCTGTCGCCGGCGGTTACCATTTCTGTTTCCAGAACGGCCACACGGCACCATTTCACCGGCAAATCATAGTTAAACCAGCTCTCGTACAGCATCGCGTATTTAACGCCCTTGGCGTCAACCAGTGCGCCAACGGCTTGGGGTGTCATTCCAGCGCTGCGGATCAACCGGCGCGCGGTCTCGGACCCCAATCCCCACAGATCCAATACGTAGGTATCGTTGCGAAATGACACCCATCCCAGATCGTTTACCGCCACAGGATGATCAAACATCTCGGTCGTGAACCGGTGCATTTGGTATTGTTGCACATAGACATTTTTCGACGCCTTGGGTGTTATAATTGTCGTGACCAGATAGCCCAAAGCAAACACCGTCATCACAACCAGCAGGCTGTATCCTTGTATCCGGCTCTGTGCGGTCGCGGTCGATATCTGTTCCGAGAACAGATAGGCCAGCCCCAAAAACATGAGCACAACCGCATAAACCTCGTAGCGCGACAGCCAGCCGTATTTGCCAAACAGAATATGGGCGCTCAGTGTCACAATGATGGCACCGGCAACCAGTCTTTTTTGCCGGTAATCCTGTTTGCTACCCCGGAATATGGAAAATATGGCCAAGCCGATGGCGGCCGCAAATATCGGCCCCCATTGTGTGGCCGCAGACCGCTTTACGCCCTCAAAAACCTCGGCCATCACACCGCTGCCACCACTGTCAAAAACCGCCGCCGACACGCCGGACTTGCTCAGCACCGAGCTTGGCAGCACAGACAGGCCGATGGACTGCATATAAATACCATACGCCGCCACAACACTGGCCAGCGCAACAGTGACGCCCAGCGCCGCCGTCCTGTGTCCTTGCCAAAGCAGCGCCGCAATACCAAAGGCCGACAAGGCCGCCGCCTCGAACCGGATCAGTGGCGCGAAAAACACGCCGGCTAGCAAGATCAAAGGCACCGCCGCACCGGGGCGCAATCGGGTCAGACCGACAAGTGTCAAAACCGTGCACAGCACATGCAGGGAATGCTCCATGCCGATTACGGCCAAACCTATGGAATTGCTTGCAAATATTACCAACACTCCGGCTATATAGGCCACGCCAGCTGATTGCGGCGACCCCGCCTGAACGGTGTGGCTCCAAACAAAACCCGCCATGATCCAGACCGACACAGCGCCCGAGACAATGCCCAAAACCAACGGGCCGTAAACCCCAAGACCAACGGCCAATCCTGCGGCCAGCAACCACGGAAACAGGATCGAAGACGACGGCGAGGAATATTCAGGGAAATTAACACCGTAGCCACCGCGCAGAATGGTTTCGGCGACCGACAGATGAATATAAGGGTCATCCAGGGGATAGATAAACCGCCCGTCACTCTGGCTCAGACATGCAGCCAATACCACAGCGACACACACCAGATAGATCGCCAGAGCGAACTTCTGATAGCCTGTTCTGTCCGCTTGAATTACTTTTGGCATGGTTTCTCCGGCATTTCTTTTCAATTACCCAAAGATACCGGCCGGTTCAAACCTATTCGACCAGCGGTTCCGGCGCAGGGCGCACGCGTCTGCCAAAAAGCGCTGTTTGGTTGACCCGACAGGCTATTCTTCGGATTTCAACGGCGTGTTCCACTGTTTGCGAAAGGCGCCGGGAACCATACCATATCGGGCTCGAAATCTGCGCGACAGGGCCACTGAACTGGTAAATCCGGTTGCAATCGCAACGTCCAGCACAGTCATTTCGGTTTCACTGAGCAGGGCATAGGCCCGCTCGACACGCAAATTATTATAATACTGTTTGGGTGTCGCCCCCAAATGGGTTTTGAATGTGCGTTCCAGTTGCCGTCTGGATATATCCAGCTCGGCTGCAATCTCGTCCAAGGTCAGCGGATCTTCGGCATTTTCGCGCATGAGCTGCATGGCTTTGATCAATTTCGGATTGCGCGTGCCCAGCGCCGCAGAATAGGCGGATTTCTGTAATGTCGCGGTGGCGTTGCTGCGCCCGTGCAGGCACATATCCGAAACAACCACAGCAAAGTCGCGGCCAAAATCCGTCTCTATTATTCCCAACATCATATCGGCAGAGGCGCTGCCCCCCGCCGCCGTCATTAAATCACCATCTATCTCGAACAGGTTCGCACTGGGGACCAGATCAGGAAAGCTCTCGGCAAAGGCAGGTTGGTTTTCCCAATGAACCGTAAATTTTCGCCCCGCCAGCAATCCCGCCTTGGCCAGCGAAAACGCCCCGGTACAAATTGCTCCGACCGGCACGCCGAATCTGGCCTGTCGGGACACCCAGCTTGTGGTTCGGGAATTCAGCATTTGCATCGGCTCGGTGCCACCACAGACGAAGACCCGCGCCTGCCGAGGGACGTTAATCAGGTCGTCATCCGGCGTGATGGCGATGTTGTTGGAACACTGCACCGGCACCCCGCCATTGGACAGCGTAAACCAGCGATACAACTCTTTTTGGGACACCTGATTGGCCACGCGCAGCGGCTCGATCGCCGAGCTGAGCGCCAGCATTGTCAGCTGCGGCAACAGCAGAAAATAATACTCTTTCGCCGGACCATCATGGTCGATATGAAACTCGGCGGCCCCTTTGGGTACAAAACTTGTCTCGCGCATTGTCCGTCTTTCGCTTGGCCCGTCGCCGTGTGGGCGACCCGTGTCCATCCTAGCAATATACCGGTCACAAGACAGCGGCAATATCAACGTAGCCTTTTGCGGGGTTCTGCCCTAGGGTCAATCCGGTCGGCAATTGGCCGGCACCAGTCCAGCCCGAGCCATCCGGAGAATAGTATGCCCAACAATACGTCCACAGACATCGCAAACCGGTTTTCGTTTGCCAAAGAGACATGCGTCACGGCTGGCGCGGCGGCCCTTGCCTACTTTCAGCGCATCGAGACCCTGACGATCGAGCAAAAAGGTCATCAGGATCTGGTATCCGAGGCCGACAAAAACGTCGAACTTCTGATCCGCAAGCTCTTGGCCGAAAACTTTCCCGATGACGCCGTGGTTGGTGAAGAGCACGACAACACCATCGGCACATCCGGATATACCTGGGTTATTGACCCGATCGACGGCACCGCCAATTTTGTCACCGGAATACCCGCCTGGACCGTGGTGCTGGCCTGTGTTCGCGGTGCCGATACATGTATCGGTGTCATCCTCGATCCGGTCCACAACGAAGTTTTTGCAGCGACACAGGACGGCGGCGCCTTTCGGAACGACACGCCCATGCGCGTTTCATCCTCCGAAGGTTTGCACCAGGGTTCTGTCGGCGTCGGCTTTTCAAATCGCGTCAAATCCGATGGCTTGCTTGAGGCCCTAAGACACGTCGTGGCCGGGGGCGGCGTATTTTACCGCAACGCATCCGGTGCCTTGTCGCTGGCCTATGTCGCGGACGGCCGGTTGATCGGCTATATCGAAGAGCACATGAACGCGTGGGATTGTCTGGCCGGACAGCTGTTGGTTCAGGAAGCCGGCGGAAAAATCGAGGCACAGGACGCCCGAGATATGATCCTGAACGGCGGCCGTGTCGTCGCAGCCACGCCAACACTTTTTGATACGTTGGTCACAATCAGCGACCAATCTTTTGCTTAACGTGAGCCGCGAAATCCAATGAAAAAACTAATTTTTTGCGACATTGACGGCTGTCTGAACTTTGGCAAAAACACTGCGTTTGACCTGCCGCGTCTGAGCCGGATCAAAGAGCAGATCACAGCCCTTGAAACGCTGGATATTGGCCTGCGCCTGTGCACGGGCCGCCCGCAACCCTATGCAGAAGCCATCGCACAGATACTAGGGACAACACGGCCTCTGATTTGCGAAGGTGGTGCGATGATTTACGCCCCCGGAGGTGACATTTACCGCCCGTTGGCGCAGCCAGAGGCGTTGCGGGCCATAGTCGCACTGCGCACCGCGATAGAAGCATCCGACCTGTTGAATGACCGTCTGTTTCTGGAAATTGGCAACGCGTTCAGCCTGTGTATTACCGGCCCGTCCCTGTCGGAACAGGATCACGACGGCATTCGGGCGCAAATGGACCGGTTCAAAACAATGTACGCGGATTATCCGGTTTCATGGACCCACTCCACCACATCTGTCGATATCACGCCCCAGGGCGTTTCCAAAGGCTCTGCCTTGCGCCGGATGGCCGCCGAAGAGGGTGTGGATCTGCGCAATACCTATGGCATCGGTGACAGCAACGGCGACGTCAGCATGTTCAAGGCGGTGGCAAAAGGCTTTTGCCCCAGCAATGCCAGCACCGAGCTAAAAGCCCTTGCCGGATATATATCAAAACAGGATCACGCGGCCGGTACGCTGGATATTCTACTGGAAATCCAACGCACAGCACGTTCTGCGTAAAACCGGTTTCAAAAATACCAGTGAATTGAAATAATCCTTGCTGGAATCACTTGGGCAGAGCATTCTTGCCTCTTGTGATGGCCGCGCAGAACAGCGGC
>CAXMUJ010000138.1:0-2654 GCA_964196455.1 uncultured Myxococcota bacterium
TGATCGTCGACAGATTTTGGCCCACCTTGCTGTTAATGGTCAGCACCATAACGCTAGCTGTTAGTTTTGGCATTCTACTCGGCGTATTTGCCGCCGTGAATTTAAACACGTGGAAAGACGCGTTGATCAGCGTCTTTGCGTTAATCACCTATGCCACCCCGTTGTTTTGGGTCGGGTTGATGATGATCATCCTATTTTCGATAAAAAACGATTGGTTTCCGACCAGTGGTATGGAAAACATCGGCGCCTTCTATGAGGGGTTTGATCGCGTCAAGGACATCGCGCACCATCTGGTCCTGCCGACGATCACCCTGTCTTTGTTTTATCTCGCACTCTACACGCGGATGATGCGGGCCTCGATGCTTGAGCAATACGGCCAGGATTATGTCGTGACCGCCCGGGCAAAGGGCCTGACCGAACGCCGGATCACCTTCGTGCACGTGCTGCGCAACGCGCTTTTGCCAGTGGTCACAATGGTCGGCGTACAAGTCGGGGCCTTGATCGGAGGCTCGGTCATCGTTGAATCCGTCTTCGCCTGGCCCGGTCTTGGTATGCTGGCATTCGAGTCTCTGTTTGCCCGTGATTTGAACCTCTTGCTGGGTATTTTTCTTTTGTCCTCTGCGCTGGTGGTCGTGGTAAATTTGATTGTGGATGTGATCTATTGCTTTCTCGATCCAAGAATAGAAGTTAATTGAAATGAACGATTTTTGGAAAAGATTTTCGCGCAATCGCTCTGCTGTGTTGGGCTTGATGATCCTCATGTTGGTTGTCTTTATTGCCGCAATCGCCAGTCTTCTTTACCCAGACGATCCATTCAGTCTGGCCGGCAAGCCGATGTCTGGGCCCGGGCAGAACGGGTTCCTGCTGGGCAGTGACTCACTTGGCCGTGATGTGGCCTCTGGTATTGCACATGGCGCCAAAACATCGCTGCTGATCGGATTGATTGCCACGCTTGCTGCGGTGTTCATCGGGGTCATTTTTGGCGCATTGGCCGGCTATTACGGCGGTCGGACAGACAACATCCTGATGCGCATCACCGAAGTGTTCCAGACCATTCCCTCGTTTGTGTTTGCGATCCTGCTGGTAGCAATATTGAAGCCCTCGATAAACAGTATTGTGATCGCGATCACCGTGGTATCATGGCCGGGCGTGGCCCGCTTGGTCCGGGGCGAGTTTCTTGCGCTCAAAAACCGCGAATTTGTACAGGCCTGTCATACACTGGGGATGAGTGACCGGCGCATTATGCTGGCTGAAATCCTGCCCAATTGCCTCAGCCCCATCATCGTCATCGGCTCGCTAATGGTAGCAACAGCCATACTGATCGAAAGCGGGCTGGCGTTTTTGGGTCTGGGCGATCCCAACATCATGAGCTGGGGCTTTCAGATCGGCGCCGGCCGAACAATGCTGAGATCGGCGTGGTGGATATGCACCTTCCCCGGTATCGCCATCCTTATCACCGTTCTTGCCATTAATCTTGTTGGTGAAGGATTAAACGACGCCTTGAATCCCCGCTTGAGAGAACGCAATTGACCGATAAACTGCTCACAATATCAAATCTCGACATCACTCTGCCCGAGGGGTCCGAAAGGGCTTTGGCGGTCGAAAACCTATCTGTCGATCTGGCCCCTGGCGAAACGCTCTGCATCGTTGGTGAAAGCGGCTCAGGAAAATCACTGACCGCGCGGGCGCTGATGGGCCTGCTACCGGCCCCGCATGTAAGGGTCTCGCAGGGAGTGATTGATTTCTGTGGCGAGGATCTGACCAAAGTCACCGAACGGCGCTTGCGGGAAATCCGGGGCAGCGAAATATCTATGGTGTTCCAAGAGCCGATGACCGCGCTCAATCCGGTGATGACAGTCGGCAGCCAGATCGATGAAATCTTTCGTTTCCATGCCGACATGTCGGCCCAGCAACGCCGACAGAGGGCCATTGAGCTTCTTGCCGACGTGCAACTACCTGACCCCAAACAAATTGTTAGCGCCTATCCTCACGAGCTTTCAGGTGGGCAGCGTCAGCGGGCAATGATTGCCATGGCACTGGCGCTTGAGCCCAAGATTCTCATCGCCGACGAGCCGACCACCGCGCTCGATGTCACCACGCAGGCACAGATCTTGAAACTGATCAGCGATATGCAGGCGGTCCACAAGACCGCTGTGCTGTTCATCACCCATGATTTCGGTGTGGTGGCAGATATCGCAGACCGCGTCGCGGTGATGCAATATGGCCGCGTCGTCGAGACCGGCAGCGTCGACAAGGTGCTCAACCACCCCGAACATCCCTATACGCAAGCTTTGATCGCCTCGGTGCCCAGTCTGACGCCCCGCCCCCCAAGGGCGCGCTCTGAGGACATCGTGCTTGAGACCAAAGACCTGCAAAAGACTTTTGGCGGCGGCAAGAGTTTTTTTGGCTTCGGGCAACCCAATCGTATTGTGCACGCGGTCAAGGATGTAACGGTGGAATTGCGCCGTGGCGAAACCCTTGGCATTGTCGGCGAAAGCGGTTCTGGAAAATCGACACTGGCGCGCTGCATCATCCGGTTGTTGGACAGCGACAGTGGAAAGATTATGATAGGCAACGTAGATCTCCGGACGTTGAACCGCGCAGAAATGCGCCCATGGAGGGCCAAGATACAGATGGTTTTCCAAGACCCGTTT
>CAXMUJ010000139.1:0-2738 GCA_964196455.1 uncultured Myxococcota bacterium
ATCTTCTATTTTGTCGTGAGCCTCGGACTTCTGGCGCCCAGCATCACAGTGGGCGTTCGCCGCTTGCATGACAAAGACAAGTCTGGCTGGTGGATATTGATTTGGTTCGTTCCCCTGGTTGGCTGGCTCATTATGATTGTCTGGTATGTCCAGAAGGGCACAGACGGACCAAACCGTTTCGGGCCTGATCCGCTTGCATAGGGTCTAAAAGCTACGCCGGATCAGTAACTGTATTCGGCGTAGATCCGTTTCAGATCACCATTCCACTCGCCATTATATTTCGCCAGCAATTCCGTCGCCGGGGTTATGCCGCTTTCGACTGTTTCTTGCAGCGCATTCAAAAAATGCGTCTCGTCAGGCACCAGACCACCGGCACCTGGCCGTGCCCGTGCCGTCAGACCTGCATGGGAAATATTCAGCACTTCTCCTGCCAGTCTGCGCATATCAATCCCGTAGACCGATGCGTTCAACCCGTCCACCGAGGCCGCGATCCGCAACGCCTCGCGCTGTTCCGTCGACCAGCCCTTGCACAGGTCCCATGCCGCATCCAGCGACGAGGGGTCGTACATCAAACCGACCCACAGCGCAGGCAGCGCACAGATTTGCCGCCAAGGTCCGCCATCAGCGCCGCGCATCTCCATAAATTGCTTGATCCGCGCCTCGGGAAAAATCGTCGTTAAGTGATCCGCCCAGTCCGACAGAGTTGGCTTTTCACCGGGCAAAGCGGGCAGCTCGCCACGCAGAAAATCGCGAAACGACATGCCCAGCGCGTCGATATATTTGCCATCGCGATAGACAAAGTACATTGGCACATCCAGCGCATAATCGACATAGCGCTCGAACCCCATACCGTCCTCAAACACAAACGGCAGGGTTCCGGTGCGCGCATCATCCAGATTGCGCCAGATACGCGACCGCCAGCTTTGATGCCCGTTCGGCTTGCCCTCGAAAAACGGCGAGTTGGCAAACAGCGCCGTAGCCACAGGTTGCAACGCCAGCGCCACCCGGAATTTTTGCACCATGTCGGCTTCGGACCCGAAATCGAGGTTCACCTGTACCGTGCAGGTGCGATACATCATTTGCCGGCCGTGGGTTCCGACGCGCTGCATATAGTCCGTCATCAACCGGTAGCGGCCCTTGGGCATCATCGGCATTTGCGCATGGGTCCATTCGGGCGCCGCACCCAGCCCGATAAACCGCGCACCGATCTTGTCGGCCACGTGTTTTACATCGCGCAGGTGGGCGTTGACCTCGTCACAGGTGCCGTGGATGGTTTCCAGCGGTGCGCCTGACAGTTCCAGCTGCCCACCGGGTTCCAACGACACGTTGGCGCCGTCTTTCTCCAGCCCGATAATATTTCCCTGTTCCAGCACCGGGGTCCAGTCAAAGGCTTGTTGCAGCCCCTCCAACATCGCCCGGATCGAGCGTGGCCCCTCGTACGGCAGGGGCAGCAGCGTATCTTCACAATAGCCGAACTTTTCATGCTCGGTTCCGATCCGCCAGTCCTCGACCGGTTTGCAGCCCGAAGATAGGTATTCAGCTAGCTGATCGTGATGTTCGATCGGCCCGCCGCCGGATTGTGGAATAGACATGGTATAAGAGCCCGCTGTTAGATTTTGTTGTGCCGACATAATCAAAGCACGCGGTCAGTGGCAATAGACAGGCGGTGAATTATCCCTGCTTTTTCCAAATCGTGAACACGGCATCATCAGTTGCACTCAGCGCCTTGACGATCAGTTCGTAATTCACACCGTCCAGCACCGAGAAGTTGTCGATCATGATATCTGTACCTGTGGCCCCGACCGGAATGTTCAGCGCGAAACCTTCCTGATCCGACAAGCGCCACGTCAGATTGTCGACAAAGGGCAAGCTGTGCGTAGACACAATATCGATCCGGCGAAGGTCATTGAGCGATACGACACCGCCGTCGTCTGGCCCGTAATAGGTGATCTTGCGTTCCTGAACCTCGACCACACCGGCGGCGCGCAGATCACCGCGCAGCCGCACCCGTCGCAGCGCCAGCACCAGCATCGCACCGGCAGCACCAATCACGACGAACGCAATGACAACCAGCGACACATTGGCCGTGGCCTCGGCCCGCAGATACAACCAGAACCCCGCCACCAAGATCGCACCCATCACCAAGGGTTCCGACCATTTGTTCAGAGTGCGGCGGACTTCTGGACGCAAAAAGCTCATTGCCAGTCCCCCAGCGCCTGTTGCCACAAGGTTAGAGCCGCAACCGCAGCGGTATCAGCGCGCAGAATGCGGGGGCCAAGCGTCATTGTTGTGGCGTTTGCCATGGACCGCAATCGGGTCAGCTCATCTGCCGAAAATCCGCCTTCGGGGCCGATCAGGATCGCCCATTTCCCGTTCGATGCCTGTTGCAGTCCGTTCAGCGCCTGTCCAGCAGTGGTTTCGTCACAGAACAGCAACTGACGATCTGGGGGCCAATTATCCAACAGTTTGGCGAGTTTCTGCAAGTCTGCCACCGGCGGCACAAAGGTACCACCGCATTGCTCGGCGGCTTCCATAACATGGGCTTGCAGGCGGTCCTGACGGATGCGGTCGGAATTGGTAAACGCTGTTTGCACCGGATAAATCGCTGCCGCGCCCATTTCGGTCGCTTTTTCGACGATGAAATCGGTTCGCGCCTTTTTGATCGGGGCAAAGAGCAACCACAGGTCCGGCGGGTTCAATTGCGGGCGCACTTGGTCCAAACAGATCAAGATACCACG
>CAXMUJ010000140.1:0-1508 GCA_964196455.1 uncultured Myxococcota bacterium
ATGGCGTTCGCATTATGATCCCGCCGTTTGTGGATCAGGACACCTCTGTTGTCGTCAACACCGAAACAATGGAATACGTCGAGCGCGCTTAGCTCTTACCGGCAAAATCCGGGCAAACAAAAAGGCAGTCGCGCAAACGGCTGCCCCTTTGTCCGGGAAAATTCGGCGTAGCCTCAGGCGACTTGCGTCAAACCGATCTGGCGTTCAATGCGGCCCAGACACCGGCATACTTCCAATGTCAAAGTTGGGTCGTTTAGCGTATAAAAATGCAGATCCTCGACACCCTCGATCAACAGGTCATCGCAAAGCTCGGTGCAAACAGCGGTCGAGAGCAGCCGTTCTGTGCCAGTTTGTTTGGCATTTGAGAACGCCTTGTCCATCCAGTCGGGCGTGGACGTGCCACAACGACGGGCAAAGGCTCGGGTTTTATCCCAGTTTTCTATTGGCAATATGCCAGGTGTAATTTTTTGGGTAATTCCTGCTGCGGCACAACGGTCCCGAAACCGCAAAAAATCTTCGGCCTCGAAAAAGAACTGGGTGATCGCGCTCAACGCCCCTGCGTCGAACTTTGCTTTCAGATGATCGATGTCGGCGGTTTCACTTGCGGCCTCGGGGTGACGATGAGGATAGGCGCCCACGCGAATGTTGAACTTTCCCATATCTGCCAGAGCCCGGATCAGATCCAGCGAGCCTTCGAAACCGTCTTTGTGTGCCGCAAATGCGCCCTGCCCCTTTTCTGGATCACCGCGCAGCGCGACAATCTCTGTTGCCCCGGCCTCGGCATACTGTTGGGCCACGGCTAGTGTCTCTTCACGGCTGGCATTTACGCACGTCAGGTGACCCGCAACATTCAGATCATAGTTCTTTTTGATAACCGCAACAGCAGACCGCGTAATCTCGCGCGTGGAGCCGCCTGCACCATAGGTGATCGATACGAAATTCGGGTCCAGACCGGCCAATGTGTCCACCGCATTCCAAAGCTTGAAGCTCGCCTCCAGAGATTTTGGCGGAAAAAACTCAAATGAAAGTCCAAACTCACGCGGGGTCGTTGTGGATGGCTGGGTCATTTGAACTCTCTTTACGTACTCAATTTCGATTTCACCTTGAATGCCATGAATTTATTATTGAATCAAATTCATATTTCTCATAATAAATATCTATTCAATTCATATTGAGGCCGCCATGTATCTCGAATTTCGCCATCTGCGTTCCATCAAGGCCATACATGATCAAGGTGGTCTGGCCCGTGCAGCCGATGTGTTGAACATTACCCAGTCGGCATTATCCCATCAAATCAAGACCTTGGAAGAACAGGTCGGAATGGAATTATTTCTGCGCCGGTCCAAGCCGTTAAAATTATCCAAGGCCGGACATCGGCTACTGCGTTTGGCCGAGGATGTGTTGCCGCAGGTTCTGCGCGTTGAGCAGGATTTCATGGATGTTCAATCCGGCAAGACAGGGCGTCTGCATATCGCCATTGAGTGCCACGCCTGTTTTGAATGGCTGTT
>CAXMUJ010000141.1:0-7200 GCA_964196455.1 uncultured Myxococcota bacterium
TGCCGGTCGCTCGGCCAAATGCGGGCGACCGGAACCCTGCACGATTGGCGCAGATGTTGGTTGACTTCGACCGGTTAAATCCGCCATCTGCACCTTTCAAAGTTTATAATCAGACAGCCTGTGTCGGGAGAGTGTTTTGAAATTTATTGGTTTATTGGGTAGCCTTATTTGTATTGTTTGCATTTCAACAATGGCATCGGCCCAGTCGCTGGACAGCCAGCTGTCGCGCCTGATCGGGGCCGGGCAATATCAATCGGCGCAAACCCTGTTGAACGCCAGCAATCCCAGTGTCGAGGACAAGCTGTTTTTTGTCGGTCGGGTGTTGAAATCCCAGCGCCAATTTGACAAGGCCGTCGCCATTTTCAGAGAGATACTGGTGCGCGACCCCGGCTATATCAATGCCCGCCGTGAACTGGCCCATACCATGATGCTGGCACAACAGTTTGGTGTCGCCGAGTATCACTTTGAGCAATTGTTGCGTGATGATCCGTCGCCAACTATGCAGACCGCCTACCGCCGGTTTCTGGCAGTGATCGCCCAGAACAAACCTGCGGGTGTTTCTGGGTCATTCGCGCTTGCTCCCAGCAGCAACGTCAACCGAGGCACCACATACAAAGAGTTCACCGATGAGCATGGGACCGGAGTTATCGGCGAGGACAGCATCGCCAGATCGGGCATTGGTGTGCAGGCGGGTGTAAACGGGTTCTTCCGCAAAACGCTGTCACCCCGATCGCGGTTGACCTTCAATTGGTCTCTGCAAGGGGTCAAATACAGTGACCAACAGTTTGATACCGCAACAGCGCGCGTGTCTGCAACTTATCAACGGAACACCGACTGGGGGAACTGGACTGTCTCGCCTTTTGTTCGCAACAGCTGGTCTTATCCCAGTCGTTCGACGCTAGACGACAGCGAGGACCTTAGCTTTTCTACCAGCTCCACCAGCTTTGGCCTCGGCTACGGGTTTCAGCGCCGCTTGTCCGACCGCGACCGCCTGTCATTCTATATCTCTGGCGAAAAACGCGATTACACGCGAACGACAACGCAGGACGGAACGTTCTTTTACTCAACGCTGGGTTTCGGACGACAGTTGCGACCAGATTTGGCAGTCAATGTCGGAACCCAGCTGGAATATCACCGGGCCGATGACAAGAGGTTCGCTTACAAAGGTGTAAAGCTAACCGGAGCAGTGACCAAAAGCTGGGAGAACGGCTTGCGCACAAGTTTTGGATTGAATGTCGGCAAGCGAGACTTCGAAGACAATTACATTCTGCGCAGTTTTCCGCGCGCAGACGATTTTTGGGGTGTTTCGGCCAGTCTGTTCAGCCCGAAGTTCGAGTTTAAGGGCATTGCGCCGCGGCTGTCCTGTTCCTACACCCGCAACAGGTCAAACATTGAATTCTTTATCTACAATGTCAGCGAGTGCCGGATCGCATTGACGCGCAATTTCTAGTCTCAACGGATCGCTGGGCGTCACGCCCGGGATGGGGTTGGACGGTGTTCAAGCGATTCTCTTGAATAGCGTCAAATGTTTACAGCGCGTTAACACGTCAGTTGGATTTTTCGCTCGACGCACAGGATAGTAAAAAAACGATTAACACTTTAGGTTGTAAAGAGAAATAAATTACAACTTTACCGGAAAATGAACGTTGCGTTTACCATGTTTGTCGGGTTAGCTTGGCGTGCAAGCAGCAAGATTGATTACCAATCGGGGACATGTACCCACCCCACCCCTCGCTCCCATGTGTTCGGTTGGTAACTCAAACTACTCATCGCCTCACTAATTTTCTGTAAAAACAACACGCCGGAAAACGTTGGGCTTGCGCAGCACCCGTGAATTAGAGATAAAAGACCGATCCTTCGAAACGGAGTCGAACATGTTGGCAAAAATCTATCAACCTGCGCGCAATGCGATGCAATCCGGCCAAGCCAAAACCAAACAATGGGTTTTGGAATTTGCTCCCGAGCAAGCCAGATCGGTTGATCCTTTGATGGGCTGGTCCAGCTCTGGCGATATGAACTCGCAGGTTCGTCTGACCTTCGACAGCAAGGATGCAGCAATTGCCTATGCCACAAAACATGGTATTGCTTACCGCATTTCTCAGCCGCAAAAGCGCAAGCCAGTTGTGCGCGCTGGCGGTTATGGCGAGAATTTTGCCACAAACCGGCGCCGGGTCTGGACCCACTAGCGCCAAAACGGTCCCGTAGCTCAACCGGATAGAGCACCTGCCTTCTAAGCAGGATGTTGCAGGTTCGAGTCCTGCCGGGATCACCAAAATTCACTTGCGCGCAGTCTTGGCGGGGAACACTTGGAAATTGTCGACGTAAACGGCACGTACCTGCACTACCGGCTTAGCGGTCCCGCAAACGCGCCAATTCTGGTGTTTTCAAATTCGCTGGGCACTGATTTCCGGATTTGGGATGATGTTGTCGCGGCGCTGGCCAACGCCTATCGTATTCTGCGCTATGATACCCGCGGTCACGGTCTGTCCGACTGTCCAACTGCCAACTGGGGCATGCAGGACAACGTCGATGATCTGGCGGCGTTGATGGATCATCTGGGGTTGGCCCACGCGGCGGTGACTGGACTGTCTGTAGGCGGGTTGATTGCCCAAGGTCTGGCGGCAGAGCGGCCCGATCTGGTTCGACTTTTGATCGTGTCCAATACCGGCGTAAAGGTCAGCGCACCCAACGTCTGGCAGGACCGGATACGGCAGGTTCAGCAACACGGTCTGGCGTCTATTTCCGACATGGTAATGCAGCGCTGGTTCACGCCGGAGTTCCTGCGAACCTCGGCCAAAGTGTCGCTTCTGCGCAATATGCTGTTAGCAACGCGCGCCACCGGATACACCCGCACCTGTCAGGCAATCGCCGACACCGACCTTTTTGACAGCACGGCGCGCCTGCGTTTGCCGTCACTGGTCATTGCCGGTGAAAAGGACACGGCGGCACCCCCTGACGTCGTGCGCGAAACCGCGGGTTTAATCGCTGGATGCCGGTTTGAAATCATACGCGGCTCCGGCCATCTGCCATGCATAGACAACCCTGATCGGGTTGCGGCGCTGCTGACCGACTTTCTGGCGGTCAACGGTCACAGTTAGGCGCGCACCCGGGCGGGTCGATCTAAGCCGATCTAGGCCAATCTAGCCCTTGGTCGTTTGCGACGCGATATAGGCGCGGGCTTCTTCTGCGGTTTCGAAAATATGCGGCGCAATTTCGCGGTTTTTCAGGTCCTGCCCCATTTTTTGCCGCAAAAACGCGCTGGTGGTATAGCGGGCCGCTGACAGGTAATAGGTCTTTTCCAGATCGGTGACAAAATCGGCAAAACGTCTTTGCAATCTGGGGGCAATAGAGCGGCCGTCATAGTTCGAGATGATATTGACCTTTTTACCAAGACTCTGGAAAAACCCGTACATCGCGGCAGAATGCGCCTCAAATTGTTCGTCGGTGCTTAACTCGACCCCGCTCAAGTTCAAAAACGCCGTGTTGCTGTCGGCGTCGTAGGTCAGCCGGTCTGCCATTTTGAGATTCAAAAGCTGGTCTTTGAGCTTCATCCGCGCGTCTTGAAAAATCGTTGCGTTCATCAGCTTGGGATCATTGATGATCGGGCGAAACGCCATATGTGGCAGTATATCGGTCTCGATGTCGATCCCCGGCGCGACTTCGGTCAGCTCCAGTCCCTGTGCGGTCAGACGAAAGACACAGCGCTCGGTGACATAGAGCACAGTTTGTCCCAGTTCGGCACCGTAGCGCCCGTTGAATGTCACTTGTTCGACCTCGTCGATGAACTTCATCATCGCGCCTTCGTTGGTGATATTCAGCTTGCTGTCGTTGCATTCAATGCGCAGGCCCTTGGCCTTGAACGTGCCAACAAACACCAGCTTGCGGGCGTTCTGGCTGATATTGATAAAGCCACCGGCACCGGCAAAACGATCCTTGAACCGGCTGACATTTACATTGCCGTGGCGATCGACCTCTGCCATGCCCAGAACCGCCAGATCCAGCCCGCCACCGTCATAAAAATCAAACTGCTGGTTGGTCTGGATCACCGCATTGGCGTTGATCGCCGCGCCAAAATCCAGCCCCGATTGTGGCACGCCGCCCAAAACGCCGGCCTCGGTTGTCAGGGTGATCTTGTCGATAATTTCTTCTTCGTTCGCGACCGTTCCCACACCTTCCGGCATACCAATACCCAGATTAACGACGCCGTTAATCGGCAGTTCCATCGCCGCGCGTCGCGCAATGATTTTGCGATCCGAAAACGGCATCGGTGGCAATTGATCTACCACGCCGCGCATCCGTCCGGAAAAGGCGTGATTATACGATGTCTGATAGGTCTGCATATGTTCTTCGGGGGCGGCGACAACCACGCAATCCACCAGATTGCCCGGCACAACCACTTCGCGCGGCGGCAAAGACCCCTCGGCCCCGATACGCTCAACCTGTGCAATCACCAAACCACCGCTGTTCTTGGCGGCCATCGCCACCGCCAGACTGTCAAGGGTCAGGGCCTCGCGTTCCATGGTGATGTTTCCGGTTTTGTCGGCGGTGGTGCCGCGAATAAGCGCCACGTCAATTGGAATGGACCGGTAAAACAGCCAGTCCTCGCCAGCCAGTTCCATCAACTCGACCAGTTTTTCAGTCGATGTGTCATTGATCGCTCCGCCCAGTTGACGCGGATCAACAAATGTATTCAGCCCGACTTTGGAAAACATGCCGGGCTTGCCGGATGCGATGTCGCGGTACAGCTGCGAAATACAGCCGAGCGGCAAGTTATAGGCCTGTATCCGGTTTTCAACCGCCATTTTGCCCAGCTTGGGGACCAGCGACCAGTGGCCGCCAATGGCGCGTTTGACCAGCCCGTCATGGGCCAGCCGGTTCAGGCCGCTGTCTTTGCCGTCGCCGGGGGCGGCCGCAAATAACAACGAGATGTCGCGCGGTGATTGGCTGGCCAGAAACCGGTCTTCAAGACCCCGAACCAGGGCTTCGGGCGTTCCGATCCCGACAAAGCCGGACACACAGACCGTGTCATTGTCGCCAATCAGTGCGATTGCATCCTCTAGCGATGTAATTTTATCGACCATGGTTCATCCCTTTCACGCCAGTTTGGCGGCAAGCTATTTTTTCTTGGTGGGTTTCTTTGGCGCCGGCTTCGGCGTGCTACCCTGGGTTTCGATCAACCAGTTCGACAGGCCCTTGGCAACGACACCTTGGGCCTTGCTGCTGACAAAAACACCGACATGGCCACCGGGAAAACCGATTTCCCGATACAGTTTAGGGCGCACATATTCCCCCAGTGCCTTGGTGCAACTGACCGGAACAATATGGTCACGTTCCGCGTAAATATTGAGTACGGGCACGCTGATATGACCCAGATTGACCTTGCGACCGTCCAGCTCGAACGTGCCATTCACCAACTGATTTTCGCGGTACAATTTATTGAACCACTGTTTGGCTGCGGCGCCGGGGTGGTCCGGACGGTCAGAAATCCATTTTTCCATGCGCAAAAAGTTCAGCGTCGCGGCCTCGTCACCGTTCAGCCGCGCCAGTCCCAAATTATACTTGGTCATCGTCGCGATCGGTGTCAGAGACGAGAAAATAGCGCCGGTCAACTCGCCGGGCATGTTGCCATAGGTGTCGATGACGCTGTTAATGTCGTCTTCGCTCATGCTCTGGGCCCAGCTGTTCAAAAAACCCTCGCCGGGTTTAAAGCTGTCGGGATCACCTTTGAAATCAATCGGTGTGATGGCCAAAGCCAGCCCACTGAACAGCTCAGGCTCAAGCGCCACCAGACAAGAGGCAAATGTGCCGCCCTCGCAAATACCGAACATCGATACCGGCGCGCCGTTGTTTTGGTCTACGACGAACTCGACGCAGTCGCGCAGATAGCCCAGAATAATATCGTCCAATGTCGTAAATTGATCGGCACGGGTTGGATTGCCCCAGTCGACAACATAGACGTCGATGCCGTCATTCAGCAGATTGCGCACCAAGGATCGGTCTTCTTGCAAATCGATCATAGATTGGCGGCCAAACAGCCCGTAACAGATGACAACCGGCGGTGCATCCGCCACCTTGTCTGTCAACGGGCGATAGCGCGACAACGTCACTTTATCGACGCCAAAAACCACATCCGCAGGCGTCTGGGCGATTTGCACGTCTTCCTGTTTGAGCTTGGACAATGTCTCGCTGGATTTGATCGCCCGGTTGCCCACCGCCATCATTTGTTCAATGGCGGCATTATAAGTCTCTGAAAAAGCCGTCAAATCCGGCAAATTGCTGTCGGGCTTGCCGGTCATTTTTTGGCCTCGGCCAGATCCCGTTTCAGCGTGCGGATTTCCTTGCGCAGCCCGTGCACGACCTGGATCAGGTCATCCACCTCTGTGCGGGTCGGGATTTGATAAGCAGCACACCAGGCTTCGGCCTGTTCGGTCTGGCGTTTCTTCAGCGCCATGGACGCGCGCAGTAATTTTGTCTGGGCTTCCATGAACTCGACCGTGCCTTGGGTGTTCATCAGCTCCTTGTTCGCCAGTTTCAACCAGGAATTCAGCGCGTCCTCGACCTTGCCGGACTTCAGATCCGCGAGGCTGTGGTTTTTGGCATAGGCCTGATAACTGCGCTGCCATGCTTCATAGATTACCTTGGCAAAACCGCTGCTGGCCTCTTGAAAGTCCAACATCTCTTGCCAGCCTTTGGCCGCGTCGGACTGTGGCATAACCAGATCGGCGAACTGTGGCGCGCTGGCGATGCTCTGTAAAATGACCCGAAGCTGTTCAGGCGTTTGCGTCATCCATGTGGATGGGTCAAAAATACTGAACATACTTTCGGGGTTTTTGGCAAAGCTCGACGGCGTCATGCTCATTGCCGATGCAGGGTCCCATGACGGGGCCCATGCTTTGATAAAATCTTGAAAGGCTTCATAACCTTGCATGGCCGGATCTTTGGGCTTAGGTGCGGCTCCTTCGGAAAAAGTCTTGGCAAAAGTTTCTGCCATTTCCTTTTGTGCGCCAAAGAAAGCATCTTGGCCTTCTTGCCACATCTGAAACATTTTCTCCATGCCGTTGTCTGATCCAGCCATGATTATTCTCCGTTATATCAGTTGCTTACAGCGCTTGGGTGTAGATGTCCAAAGCGGCCTCATAGGTCATTTCCCGCGGGTTGTTGACCAAAAGACGCGTTTGTTTCATCGCATCCTCGGCCAGC
>CAXMUJ010000142.1:0-7382 GCA_964196455.1 uncultured Myxococcota bacterium
GGGTGCAGTGCGCCAAAACGCTCTACCATGCCCTCCATAACTGCGCGCGGCGCAGGGTTGGCCATATCCGAGAAAATCTTCAGATCACCAGTCAGTGACGCAGCATTTGCACCGGTTGCCAACATTGCACCAGTTGCGAGCGCCGCAAAGGACTCCTTTAAATTGAAACTCATGTTTTCCTCCCAAGTTGTTCCAAATAGTGAAACTTAATTTTACATGTTGAAACATAACCCCGAATCGCCTACGATTGTCAACAGTTTCCTGATGGGGATTGGCGCTGATGGAGCCGGGAGGAAGACTAATGAAACATGACTCGAATGTCAGCGGCACCGTTGGCAAAGCACTGTCGGTTCTGGATCAAGTAGCCGCGTTTGAACGGCCTGTACGCTTTGGCGAAGTCCTAAATGACTCGCCGTATCCCAAGGGGACCCTTTACCGCATACTGCAGAACCTGGTTCACGAGAAAATGCTGTCATACGACAATCTGCAACAGAGCTATAGCTTGGGTATTCGACTAATGGGACTTGCACATGCGGCTTGGAAAAACGCATCGCTTGCACCCATCGCCAGACCATTCATTGAAGAGCTTGCCGCCGAAGTTGGTGAAACGGTTCACTTGGCCCAGATCGATGGTGGCCAAGTTCTGTTCGTTGACAAACTAAATACAAGTGGACGGTTCGAAACGCTTGCTGAGGTCGGCAAAGTAGCACCAGCCTATTGTACCGGGGTCGGCAAGGTGATGATGGCATTTATGGCGCCCAAGCGACAAGAGCTTAACCTGAAACAACAAGCATTCTTGGGATATACGCCATCCACGCATACAACAGAAAAGGGCCTGATCGCCGAGTTGAAGCAAATCAGCAAGGATGGTATCGCCTTTGACCGTCAAGAGCACCAGCAAGGCATCATTTCCATTGCCGCGCCAATCTTGTCCACAAACGGTCGCGTCGTCGGTGCAGTTTCCATCGTAACATCAACGACACGTCACAATTTGGATGGGTTGACCGCTTTTCGCGAGCCCCTCCTGAACTCTGTAAAAAAGATAGGGGACGAGGCCACGTCGTGGCAATTCCCCTCATAACTTCTCAACTTCATTCAAAAAGGAAATGCTCATGTCAGGTGTAACACTGAAAAATGTCATCAAACGATATGGTGACGTGCAAGTCATACATGGCGTGGATCTGGAAATCGAAGACGGCGAATTCTGCGTGTTTGTTGGCCCGTCGGGCTGTGGTAAATCCACGCTATTGCGGATGGTTGCCGGACTGGAAGAAACCACCGAAGGATCAATGAGCATCGGCACGCGCGACGTAACCCGAATGGATCCCGCCGAGCGCGGCGTGGCCATGGTGTTCCAGACCTACGCGCTGTATCCGCATATGACGGTTAAGGACAACATGGGTTTTGGCTTGAAAATGAACGGCTATCCAAAGCCAGAAATCGAAGCCAAAGTGGCCGAGGCCACACGTATTCTGAAACTGGAAGAATACCTCGATCGCAAACCCGCCGCCCTGTCGGGTGGTCAACGTCAGCGGGTCTCGATTGGTCGCGCCATTGTTCGCGGCCCCGAAGTGTTTCTGTTTGACGAGCCCCTGTCCAACCTCGACGCCGAATTGCGCGTTGAAATGCGGGTCGAGATCGCACGTCTGCACAAGGAAATCGGCGCGACTATGATTTATGTGACGCATGATCAAGTCGAAGCGATGACACTGGCCGACAAAATCGTGGTGCTGCGCAAGGGCATCATCGAACAGGTTGGCGCGCCGTTGCAACTGTACCGAAACCCCGACAATAAATTCGTGGCAGGTTTCATTGGCTCGCCCGCAATGAACTTCCTTGATGCTGTCACCACGGCAGATGGCGCCGAGGTTCCCGGCCTGAAAAGCAACTATAAACTGAATGTAGAATTGCCGGCCGCCGGCACTGCAGTCAGCCTTGGCATCCGACCCGAACATATCAAAATTGATCCCGATGGCGACACGCATTCGGTTGACCTGACCGAAGCTTTGGGCGGTGTTTCCTATGCTTACCTGACATCCGATACCGGCGAAAAGGTCGTCGTCGAAGAGCGCGGCGACGAGCGTAGCGAAATTGGGGGGCGGGTCGGCATCAAATTCGACGTATCTCGCACAATGCTGTTTGACGGAAAAACCGAAATCCGCATCCGCTAGGGCCGATACAACTGAGCATTATTCGGTCGCAGAGCCACTCTGCGGCCCTTTATGTTTTGGCAACTCGACGGAACAGCCGGCCATCCATCACCAGCAACGCTAAAAAGATACAACCCATGCCCAACAATTGCGGCAGAAGCACCTGTTCGCCCAGAATACCGACCCCCAGCAATACTGCCGATACGGGTGCAATAAATGTGATGATAGACGTATTGGTGGCCCCAATCCTACGGATAAGCCAGAACAGCGCTATAAAAGACGCCGAGGTCAGAACAAAACCGATGATTGCAAAGGACGCCCATGTTTCGGTGCGTGTGATCACCGGAACCCCTTCATTGATCAAAGTCAGCGGCACCAGTACCAGCGTCGCTGCTGTCATCGCCATGGCGGACAAAGTTGCGGGATCCACACCCTTTAGACGTCGGACAAAATTCGTCGAAATCGCATAGAACACTGGCGCCAACATTGCCAGCAACAACCCCCAGAATTCGGAATTATGGCCTGACTGCACCGCTGGCAGGACCAAAAACAATATCCCGAGGAACCCCAACAGCACCCCCAACGACTTCATCTTTGTGGCGCGTTCGCCTCCAACCCAGAAATGAGACACGACGACAACCAGCACTGGTGTCAGCGCATTGATAATACCCGCAGCCCCGCTGGTAATATTTTCCTGGCTAAAGGAATACGCCGAAAACGGGATGGCAAACTGGATCATCCCCATAACCATGAAGTCTGCAAATACTCTGGGTGGAAATCGCAAGTTTCGTCGTGTTGCCAGAATAAATAGCCAACACCCGACCGCACCCAGACCGATCCTGCCACAGGCCACCGTGATCGGCCCGACCTCGCGCAGCAAAATCTCGTTGAAGAAAAACGAAGACCCCCAGCCGATGCCCAGCACAAAGATCAAGGTCCATTCACGCAAGCTCATAGTCGTCCCGTCGCCTTGGCCAAAAACACATAAGGGCGCGGGCCCCGCACCTTGTCAATCACTATCAGTTCGCGGCCTTTGGCATCGTATTGCCGTCATCTTTTAATATTAACGCACCCGACTTCGGCCTGATCCAGATTACGCCCGCAACCGCGCACCGCTTGCATCAAACGGTGGCTCGGCCAGAACACGCGCTTTGTGCGGCACCCCGAGAACAAAGACGTCAAGCTCGGTTCCCGCCACAGATGCCTCGACTTTTAGAAACCCCAGTGCCAGGGATTTTCCGACTGTGTAGCCATAGGTTCCTGACGTCACACGCCCGACCGGTGTGCCATCTGGCAGAAATATAGGCTCACCACCGGACGCATCAGCGTCCTTGGCGTTGATTTCCATCAGCACAAGCGTCTCTCGGGGACGAGCGTCGGCAATCGCGGCATAGGCGTCTTTGTTCAGAAACTCCTTGTCCATTTTTATCAACCTGTCCAGATGAACTTCTTGCGGCCAATATTCGGGCGAATATTCACGGCTCCAACTGCCATAACCCTTTTCGATCCGCAGTGACATCAATGCACGCGATCCCACGGGTCCAGCCCCAAGGCCCCTGCCCGCGTCAATCAGCGCAGTGTAGAGTCGTAGCTGATCTTGGGTCGCACAGTGCAATTCCCAGCCCAGATCACCCGTGAACGACACGCGAATTGCCACAACATCAACACCGGCAATCTGCGTATGCAAGGACCGCATAAACGCAAAAGCCTCGGTCGACAGGTCCGCGTTAGTCAGCCGCGACAAAAGTTCGCGCGACTTGGGCCCCGCGACGTTGAACCCGCACATGTCCACTGTTTTTGACGTGAAGGTAACTCCGGCAGGCAGCTTTACCGCGTCGAAAAAGCGTTTGTGATAGCGTTCGGCCATACCCGAGCCAACCACCATAAAAGCATCGTCGGCCAGTCGAGTTACCATAAAATCACCCGCGATCCCGCCGCGTTTGCTGATTAATGGTGTCAGACAGGACCGCCCAACCAGCTTTGGCATATTGTTGGCAAATACCGCATCCAACCAGTCCAAGGCAGCCGCTCCTTGCACCATGTATTTGGCAAAGTTCGAGATATCGATAATCCCTGCTGTCTCGCGCAGCATCCGGCATTCTGCACCCACTGGTTCCCACCAGTTCTGACGGGTAAACCCATTGGTCTCATGGGCATTTTCAGGACTATCGGCGTACCACAACGGATGTTCCCAGCCATAGTTCAGACCAAACACCGCCCCCAATTCCTTTTGCATCTTATAGACCGGACGCGCCCGCACTGGTCGACCGGCCGCACGTTCTTCGTTGGGGAAGTGGATTGCGAACCGCTTGGCATATTGGTCGCCAACACGAGCCTTGGTGAATTTCTTGTCGGCCCAATCGCCAAACCGCGCCAGATCCCATGCAAACATATCCAGCTTGGGCTCGCCGGTGACGATCCAATCGGCGGTCATCAGTCCCAGCCCGCCAGATTGAGAGAAGCCCGGAATAATCCCGCAACAGCAGTAATAATTCTGCAGCTCTGGTACCGGACCATACAAAGCATTGCTGTCGGGCGACCAGATCATTGGCCCATTGATCACCCGCTTGATACCGGCCTCGCCCAAAACAGGCACGCGATCAATCGCACGCATCATATTGTCCTCGATCCGTTCCAGATCGTCGGCAAACAACTCGTGGCCAAATCCCAGAGGCGTGCCGTGTTCGGCCCAGAACCGCATATCCCTTTCATAGGCTCCGACCAGCAAACCGTTGCCCTCTTGGCGCAGGTAGTATTCGCCGTCACGGTCCGCCACAGATGGCAAACGATGGTCCATACTGGCGATTTCAGAAATCGACTCGGTCACAAAATACTGATGCTCGGTCGGGATCAGCGGTAATTCGAACCCTGCCATGGCTGCCACTTCGCGGGCCCACAAACCGGCGGCATTCACCACGACACCGGCATGGATATTGCCCTTGGGCGTTTCGACTATCCACGACCCGTCGGGGCGTTGAGTGGTGGCCGTGACCGGCGTGAACCGCTCTAACGACGCGCCTTTGGCCCGTGCGCCGGAGGCATAGGCCTGGGTTACGCCAGACGGATCTACGTTGCCGCCGTCGGGTTCATACATAATGCAGCGAATACCGTCAAAATCTACCAAAGGGTGCAACTTTTCGGCGTCGTTGCGGCTAACCTCGTGAAAGTTCATATTGTAATATTTGGCCTTGGCGGCTTGCAGTCGCAACTGGTGTTCGCGAGCCTCTGATTGCGCCAGATACAGCGATCCGGGTTGAAACACACCACAGCCCTGCCCGGTTTCCAATTCCAGCTCTTTATACAAATTCATCGTGTAGTGTTGAATGCGACTGATATTGGTGCTGTCGTGCAAACCGTGAATGTTTGCAGCGGCATGCCATGTCGAACCAGAGGTTAGCTCGTCGCGCTCAAGCAAAACAACGTCGGTCCACCCAAGTTTAGCCAGATGGTAGAGGATCGAGCACCCGATGACGCCCCCTCCGATAACGACGGCTTGTGCATGGGTTTTCATGGCCTTGTCTTTCGTTCTTGTCCTGCTCCGCGCGTTCAGATGGTTGCGAGATTTGGGTGAGATTTGGGTGAGTTTTGGGTGAGTTTTGGGTGAGTTTTGCTGAACTTTTGTGCCAAGTCGCAGCCAAATACGACACAAACAGTCAGTGTTTGTAAGAACAGTTCCGTGAAAACAACCGCCCGGGGCCGTGCTAATCCAATGCTTCGGGTTTGACCTCTCGTCCGTGCCGCCAAAGCCGTATTTGCAGGTCTCTGCGCTCGGCGGCGTTAATTTCCAGTGCAAAGACAAAGGCATGGGTCAAGTAAAAGCAGGCGGCATTGATATCGCCTGCCTGTTCTCGCAAATCTGCAGCATTCGTGTACAAAGCCACCAGCCTCTGCGCATCATTGGCCGAATGCGCCGCCAAAAGCTGTTCGGCCAGCGCGTCAAGAGAGTATTCCACGTCCGATCCCATCCCCAATTAACCTGTCAGGTCGCGGTTCGATTTACCGAGACTTGCGACGCCACCCAATGGTGAAAACAATGTGTCGGCCCATCCATAACAGGAGAGAACTTTCCACCGTCAAACATCGGGGCATGACGCCCTTTTTGCATTCCTTCGACCACAAAGATATCTTCTTTGAACACGTCACCCCACAGGGCCGCGTTCCGGGCTCGCATATCGGCGTACACGTCCCCCACCGCATCTTGGGACGCATAGAACAATTTGATGTGTTCGATTGTCCGCTCTTTGGTCACGGGTTCCAAGACCAAGGCAAATGTATGGTCCCGTTGCACACCCAACAGCACGTTGGGATAAACCGTGATCCATTCTCCTGTCTTGGCCCATTTATCCGGCAAATTTGGGAAATCAGGAAGGGTCGATCCATCGTCGCGCTTCAATTGAGTATAGACGTGCGAACCTTGGCCTGAATATCTGCCAAGCTCCACAACATTATAGTGGTCTTCCAGCCTGGAGTAGCTGTTCAGGCCAGGGTGAACCCAAGGCAGATGATAGCTCTCGCAATAGTTTTCAACCGCCAATTTCCAGTTGCAAGCCAAGTCCAGGGTTATGCCAGAGTCGACTGCATTGTAATACATCGGCTTTTCAAAATCGGCCCATCTGGACATCAGGTCTTGATGCACGTCTTCGAACTCAGGCGCGTCACCCGAAATATTCACAAATACGACATCATGCCAGACATAAGACCGTACGCGAAACAGCCCAAGTTCATCGCGGTCGATATCGTCGTGTGTGTTAAAACCGGGCCCGCCGACATGCGGCGTAGACTTCAGCTCGCCGTTCAGCGCATAGCACCAGCTGTGATAGGGACAGCGGATAGTGCCCCGGATTTTCTGCGCCTCGGACACCAATGTCATACCGCGATGCCGGCATACATTCTGGAACACATTCACGGATCCATCGCGATCGCGCACAATCAGCAGGGGTACGCCAAGAAAATTTACCGGCATGGCATCCGCGGCTTCAGGCACGTCAGAGGCAAACCCGATGCCCGACCAGTTTTTGAACAGAACCGCCTGCTTTTCTTCTTCGAACACCGTATCAGACACGTAATGCGCATTGGGCAAACCCTTTGCGACATTTACCGACGTCATTACTGTTTCAATATCCGTTTGCGCGCCCATATCCACCCCCATTTTCAGACCAGATGTCTCGGACGTCAAATGTGGACCAAAACCGACCATGGCTCAACATTATAAAACTTTCCAAATGGACGAGC
>CAXMUJ010000143.1:0-2139 GCA_964196455.1 uncultured Myxococcota bacterium
TGGACGCTCGCCAACTGCAACAGCGTCAACTTGCGGGTCGATTTTTAACCCCATACCTTCGCCGCCAATAAATCCGGTTTCAACCATATGGCGCTCAATCACTCCGCCGATTGCCGCGAGAATGGACGGGATATATTTCCCACCAACCCATGCGCCGCCACGTGGGTCGAACACGGCTTTGAGTTCCTCAACCACGAATGAGACATCCCCGCCGCGCCGGAAAACGGCCGAGATCATGCGCGTCAGGGCGACCGTCCATGCAAAATGCTCCATATTTTTGGAATTGATAAACACCTCAAACGGTCGACGTCGTCCGCCAATAATTACGTCGTTCAGGGTGATATAGATCGCATGTTCGCTTTCGGGCCATTTGATCTTGTAGGTCTGGCCTTGCAAATTTTCAGGCCGATCCAAGGGTTCGGATAGATAAACCACATCTCCTGCATGATCGGGCGCTTCGCCCTCAGACTGCGCCTCAACTTTCTGGCTTACTGACAGGACTGATCCCGTCACATCATTCGGGCGATAGGTCGTACAGCCTTTGCATCCCGTTTCCCACGCTTCAAGATAGATTTCCTGAAAGGCTTCGAAATCGATATCTTCCGGGCAGTTGATGGTTTTGGAAATACTGGAATCGACCCACTTTTGCGCCGCTGCTTGCATTCGCACATGGTCAATAGGCGCCAGCGTTTGCGCGTTTACGAAATGCTCGGGCAGTTCTGCGCCGCCGAATTTCTCGTGCCAAAGTTTGACAGCGTAATCTTCGACTTCTTCTTCCGTACGCGAACCATCCTTCTGCAAAACTTTACGAGTGTAAGCGTAGGCGAACACCGGTTCGATTCCGCTCGATACATTGCCTGCATAAAGGCTGATCGTGCCTGTCGGGGCAATCGAGGTTAACAAGGCGTTGCGTATGCCATTTTCAGACACCGCAGCGCGAACCTCGTCGTCCATCGCCATCATTGTGTCGCCTGCAAGGAAGGCCGTCTTGTCAAATAACGGGAACGCCCCTTTTTCAGCAGCCAAATGTGCTGACGCCAAATAGGCCGCGTGCGCGATCGCTTTCAGCCATTCTTCCGTTTGCCGCGCGGCTTGGTCTGATCCATACCGCAATCCTATCATCAACAGGGCATCCGCAAGCCCCGTTACGCCTAATCCGATCCGCCGTTTAGCCTGCGCTTCAGCTTGTTGTTGAGGCAGCGGGAAACGACTGGTGTCGACCACATTGTCCATCATCCGAACGGCGGTTGTTACCAGCTCGCGCAGCGCGTTTTCATCCAGCGCTGCGGCCTCCTCAAATGGGTCCGAAACCAGCCGTGCAAGGTTAATAGAGCCCAGCAAGCACGCACCGTACGGTGGTAGTGGTTGTTCGCCACAAGGGTTGGTTGCCGCAATTGTTTCGCAATAGTTCAGATTGTTTTTCTGATTAATCCGGTCGATGAAGATCACACCCGGTTCGGCAAAATCATAAGTTGACCGCATGATCTTGTTCCAAAGGCCGCGCGCTTGCACCGTGCGGTAAATTTTGCCACCAAACATCAAATCCCATGAGCCGTCAGCCTTCACGGCCTCCATGAACGGGTCAGTCACCAGCACCGACAGGTTAAACATCCGAAGGCGGGCAGCGTCCTGTTTGGCAGTGATGAAATCTTCGATATCGGGGTGGTCGCAGCGCATGGTCGCCATCATCGCACCACGCCGCGAACCTGCCGACATTATAGTCCGGCACATCGAATCCCAAACGTCCATAAACGACAGCGGACCCGAGGCATCAGCACCAACCCCAATGACGCTTGCACCTTTTGGGCGTAAAGTAGAAAAATCATACCCGATTCCGCCGCCTTGCTGCATGGTAAGGGCTGCTTCTTTTAGGCTGTCGAAAATCCCGCCCATGGTATCTGGAATCGTACCCATGACGAAACAGTTGAAGAGCGTCACTGAGCGCTCGGTTCCGGCACCGGCCAGAATGCGGCCAGCTGGCAGAAATTTGAATCCTTCAAGGGCGTTATAAAATACGCCCTCCCATTTTGCTGTGTCTTTTTCGTTCACCGCCAATGCGCGAGCGACACGTCGCCAGCTGTCCTCGACCGTTTCGTCGATTACATCGCCTTCAGGTGTTTTGAAACGGTATTTCATGTC
>CAXMUJ010000144.1:0-2933 GCA_964196455.1 uncultured Myxococcota bacterium
CGCGAACCCGAGGCCCAGCACTATATCGATCGCGCGGTCGGCTATTGCGCCGCGATACAGGCAAAATACATCCACGTCATGGCCGGCATTACAGATCACAGCGCCGAAGCAGAAAATGCGTTTCTGAGCAATCTGAATTACGCCTGCGACCGGGCCGAGGCGTTCGGGCTCAAAATATTGATCGAACCGATCAACCAGACCGACGTACCCGACTATCATTTACACAGCCTTGATCATGCGTTGAAAATCCAGACCGATCTGGATCGTGACAACCTAAAAATCATGTTTGATTGTTATCACACTCAAATCACCCACGGCCACGTGCTGGACCTGCTAAAGGGCAATTTGCCCAGTATCGGGCATATTCAAATTGCGTCTGTTCCGGACAGGACCGAACCGGATCGCGGGGCGCTGGACTATTTGCCGATAATGGCGTGGCTGGATGACGCGGGCTACACCGGCTATATCGGCGCGGAGTACAAACCACACGGCACCGTCGAAGAGGGCCTGTCGTGGATGCAGGCCTATTCCTGAACCGGACATCCTATCCGGCTTGAGCCACCTCGGCCAAGGGGTGGAAACAGGCGACGTCGGCTGCACCCAAAGTTTCAAGTGATGGCTCCGCAGACCGACACTGATCGGAGGCATAGGCACAGCGCGGATTAAAGGCGCAACCGGCCGGTGGATTTAGCGGCGAAGGCAGTTCACCCGTCAGCATAATCCGGTCAGCCTTGCGCGTAGGATCGGCCTTGGGTGTCGCGGACAGCAGCGCTGCTGTATAGGGGTGCTGCGGGGCTGCGAACAGATCGGCGGTCTTCGCCGCTTCGACCACTTTGCCCAAATACATCACCATGACATCATCCGCTATATGGCGCACCACAGACAAGTCGTGACTGATAAACAGATAGGCCAGATCCAGCTCGTCCTGCAGTTCGGCCAACAGGTTCAAAACCTGTGCCTGAATAGACAGATCGAGCGCCGACACCGGTTCGTCCAAGACCAAAACCTTGGGATTGAGCATCAGGGCGCGGGCGATAGCGATCCGCTGGCGCTGTCCGCCGGAAAACATATGCGGATAGCGTTCGTAATGCTCGGGTCGCAGCCCAACCCGTTCCATCGTTTGCTCGGCCTTTTGGCGCCGCTTTGCCGGTTCCATATCCGTGTTCAGCTTGAGCGGTTCTTCGAGAATAGTGCCGACTTTGTGGCGCGGGTTCAACGACCCGAACGGGTTTTGAAAGACGATCTGAACGGTTTTGCGATGTTCAACCGAGCCGACAACAGCCGGTTTGCCATCGATTTCCAAGGTGCCGGCGGTCGGGCTCTCGATCATTGCGACCAACCGCGCCAACGTCGATTTCCCGCAACCGCTCTCGCCGACAACGGCCAATGTTTTTCCAGGAGCCAGCGAAAAGCTGGCACCATCCAGCGCTTTGACCAAGCCGGGCTTGGAAAACATACCGCCGCCAACTTCGTAATATCGCGACAGGTCCATGCCGGTGATGATAGGTTTTGTCATTTGGAGCCTCGCGCTGTTGATACTGCCGGTTGCGATGCGATTGGATAGTTGCACAGCACATGGCCCAGGGCCGCGTTTTGTCGTTTGACACCTTGGTGGCAATCGGGCTGCACCATCGAACAGCGCGGCGCAAACAGGCATCCGGTCGGGCGATCAAACTGCCCCGGAACAACGCCCGGGATCGACGGCAGGCGGCGTTCGACCGCGCGTTCAGGCAGCGCTGACAACAGCGCCGATGTATAGGGGTGGTGCGGGTTCGTGAACAGCTCGACGACGGTTTGCTCTTCGACCCTTTGGCCGGCATATTGAACCTGAACCCGTTCTGCGGTTTCGGCGACGACGCCCATATCATGCGTAATCAGGATCAGCGCCATGCCTTTGTCGCGCTGCAAACTGACCAGCAATTCCAGAATTTGCGCCTGTATGGTCACATCCAGCGCAGTTGTCGGTTCATCGGCAATCAACAGTTTCGGGTCGCCTGCCAGCGCCATGGCAATCATCACACGCTGGTTCATGCCGCCGGACAATTGATGCGGAAAGGCGCTGAGCCGGCTTTCAGGTGCCGGAATGCCAACCAGTTCCAGCAATTCAATCGACCGTTGCCGCCGTTGGGCGCGGTTCATACCCAGATGCAGACGCAACACTTCGCCCAACTGAAAGGCCACGGTGAAACAGGGGTTCAAACTGGAAATCGGCTCTTGAAAGATCATGGCAATATCCTTGCCAATAATCTTGCGCCGGTCCTTTTTGGCCATCGTCAACAGGTCTTTGCCGTCGAACTCCATCCGGTCTGCGCTAATTTGAGCGGTCCAGGGCAACAGACCCATCAGGGCCAGCATTGCTACGGACTTGCCCGAGCCACTCTCGCCAACAATCGACAGTATCTCGCCTTTTTCACAGGCGATATCGACACTGTCTACAGCGCGGAAAAGCCCGCCTGCGGTTTTAAAATCAACCGAGAGGTTTTCTATGTTCACAAGCGCCATTATGTCCTCTTTAACTTGGGGTCCAGCGCATCGCGCAGACCGTCGCCCATCAGGTTAATCGCCAGAACCGTGATCAGAATTGCCAGGCCCGGGAATGTTACAACCCACCAGGCGCGCAGAATGAACTCACGGGCCTCGGCCAACATCGTACCCCACTCCGGCGTCGGCGGCTGCGCCCCCATGCCCAGAAACCCCAGTGCCGCTGCATCCAGAATGGCGTTCGAGAACGACAGGGTTGCTTGCACAATCACCGGTCCCAGACAGTTTGGCAGAATGGTTTTTGTCATCAGATAGAACGGCGATGCACCGGCGACGCGGGCCGAGGTGACATATTCGCGGTTCATCTCGTTCAGGACCGAGGCGCGCGTCAGCCGGACAAAATGCGGTTGCAAAACGATCGCAATCGCAATCATCGCATTCATCAGGCCTGG
>CAXMUJ010000145.1:0-1747 GCA_964196455.1 uncultured Myxococcota bacterium
CAGCCCATCTGAACGGCAGCAATCTGGCCCGAAACGGTCCTTCGACTCCTGTTACCGCGTACGACGGCTCTCGGCCACAAGCAGCCCATCAGCTAACCGTTAAACTATGAGATTAAATGATTCTCTTTGGCATTTGTTGGCTAAGCAACTATGCTTAACAGCAATAGCGGACACAAAGAAGCCAGTCCTTGTCATTTTTTAACGAATTGAAACGCCGGCATATGTTCCGGGTCGGTGGCGCCTATCTGGTTGTCGCCTGGGTGCTGGCGCAGGTTAGCGATCTGATCGCCGATAATCTGGATTTTCCCGGTTGGTTTATGCCGATGGTGCTGGCCGCGCTCGGCCTCGGTTTCCCTGTGGCCCTGGTGATCGCCTGGGCGCTTCAGCGCAAGCCTGATGGCATCGTGCGGGATCCACGGGAATCCGACCCGCCTGAAGCTCTGCCCATCATGCAGCAGAATATCCAGTTCTGTCAGGCGTCGGACGGCGTGCAACTGGCTTATGCAACAACCGGCGTGGGCCCGGTTCTGGTCAAAGCCGCGACCTGGATGACCCATCTGGAGGATGATTTCAAATCAAGCCTCTGGGGGCACATAATCCGCGATATCTCCGGCTATCGTCAATTGATCCGGTTTGACCAGCGCGGCAACGGTTTGAGTGACCGAACGGTTGAAACTATCAGTCCGGCGCGGTTCTCGAGCGATCTGGAGGACGTTATCAACGCTGCCGGTGTTGATAAATGTGCGCTACTGGGCATATCACAGGGCAGCGCTGCCGCGATCGAATTCGCGGTGAAATATCCAGACCGTGTGACGCATTTGGTCCTGCTCGGGAGTTTCGCCCACGGCGTTACCAAATTTGGCGGTGAGAAAGCACGCGCGCAGCTTGAGGTGATGAAAGAGATGATGCGGGTCGGCTGGGGGCAACGCAGTTCAACCTTCCGACGCGTCTTTACGGCCATGTTTGTGCCGTCCGTTGACCCCGCGATCGCGGATGAGTTTGATCAAATGCAGAGCACAACAACGTCAGCTGAAACCGCGGTTCGACTGTTGCAGGCGATCAGCGATATTGATGTTGACGATTTGCTTGAAAAGGTGCGCGTGCCGACGCTGGTTCTGCATTGCAAGGGTGACCTGGCGATTAGCATCAAGGAAGGGCGGTTCATCGCGTCAAAAATCCCCCATGCCAGATTTGTAATGCTCGAATCGGACAATCATGTGCCGATTGGCGGCGAGCCGGCCGCAATAATACTGGCACAGGAAATTCGCGCGTTTCTGACCGACGAGAAACCGTCTTCCGTATTGAATTAACCCACCACCAAGAGTAGGCACCCTTAGGCGAAAGTTGGCGACTCTCTAATCGAGCCTTGATGTCAAGTTGCCATCGTTCACGGCATAATGTTGGTCGCGTCTTGGCGTACGTGATAGGGCAGCAATTGGCCGATACCTCCTATACGCCACCACAAGAGTCGAGGGGCCGGTCCTAGCCGGTAAGCTGCTATAGGATTGGTGCAAATTTCAGCAACACGAATAAACGGTTCCGGCCACAAGCGGCCATCAACAATCCATAGCCCGCGGTTACGACTCGTCTCCGTCAGCCTTCGGGTATCTGAAACTCTGGCGCGAGCACAGCGTTGGCATTGGTTGTCACTGCAATGCGAAGCTCTTTGGCTGGCTGGTACTCGGGGTCATTTACGAAGCCCCGCACAGCTTCTTCCGACGGAAACCGTAAGACAACAACACCTTTT
>CAXMUJ010000146.1:0-4044 GCA_964196455.1 uncultured Myxococcota bacterium
ACATTGCTGCCCGAATTGCCAGCGGCAACCGAGATGTTGGGCGACAAAGGTTACGATAGTGACGCCTACCGCGCTGCCCTGATTGAGCGCGGCATTACCCCGTGTATCCCGCCCAGAGCCAAACGCAAGAACCCCGCAACATACTGCAAAACCTTATATAAAAAGCGTCACTTGGTCGAAAACATGTTCGCCAAACTCAAGGACTGGCGCCGTATCGCCATGCGATTTGATCGCTGCGCACATACCTTCATGTCCGCGATCCAGATTGCTGCAGTCGTAATCTTCTGGATCAATCAATGAGTCCTGACCCTAGATACATTCCAACAAAACTAATGGGTACAATTGATCAATATCTATGCCCCATGCTTCATTGTTCTTCAAATACTCAAGATCGCAAAACCCACCTAATCCTCCGGCACCTCGTCAATTCCTGATCCGCCCCAAGGTTGGCAACGCCCGATGCGTTTTAGCGCCAGCCAGCTGCCTTTGATGCCGCCGTGTTTGCGCAGCGCGTCCAGCGCATAGGCCGAACAGGTCGGGTGATAGCGACAGTTGTGCCCGACCCAAGGCGAAAACACTTTGCGATAGGCATGAACGGGCAGGGCCAAGATAAACGCCAGCGGGGTCATTCATGCACCTTTTTCAGCGCATAACGCAGATCACCCAGCAGGTCTTGGAAATCGCGGTTTGCGGTGGTGCCATTGCGGCCGATCAGGACATAGTCCCAACCCTTGTGTCCTTTGTCGGGCAAAACAGCGCGGGCAACTTCGCGCAGGCGGCGTTTGGCGCGATTGCGGGCCACGGCATTGCCAACTTTTTTGGAACAGGTAAAGCCGACACGAATGGTCTCGGTGTCATCGTCGCGCGGGCGGGCTTGTAGCATCAGCCCCTTGGTGCCACGGTGTTTGGCACGCGACGCCGCCAGAAAATCGGCGCGTACCCTGATGGTTTCCAGACAAACGGAAACCGCCGGTGGCGTCTCACCGGCGCCCTGATGGGTGCCTTGTGGTGCCTCCGGCGGTTTCATAGTCAATGCCTTTTCAGTGCCCCGATGGGGCGCTTAGGGCGAACCCTATGCGGACAGGCTTGTACGGCCCTGTGCCCGACGACGGTTCAGGATCTTGCGGCCGTTTTTTGTCGCCATACGCGACCGAAACCCGTGGCGGCGTTTGCGAACCAGATTGCTCGGCTGATAAGTGCGTTTCATGTCGATCTCCTGATCGGTTTTTCCCAAACCCGATACCGGATTCGAAGGACTGCTATTCAGAAACCGCTGTTTAGGCGCAGATTCTGATGAAGTCAATTCGGTTAGAGCGGTTTTTATTGCAACAATTCCCCCTTTTTAAACAGTTTGCTTGTCACAATCGTGGTGACCGACCGCAAAACACTCTGAAATCTGAAACATTGGCTCACCAGCGATCAATGCCGCGTGAGGTGTCTTTCGCTGAATGGTAGATTCGCGCAAGACAGGGGCAGAGAATTTATCAATGAGGAATGAAATGGCAATGTCCACAACCAATCCCCCCGGCGGCCGTATCAGTCTAAAACGAATGCTGCCGCTCTTGATAATTGCGTTTGTTGCTGCCGTCGGCTTCTTTGCGCTCAAAGATGTGCTGAGCTTCGAGATGTTGTCCGAAAACCGCGAGATGCTGAATACCTGGCGCGACGACAACTATATTTTGGCGGTGCTCACCTTTGTCGCAGCCTATATCGCTGTGGTTGCCTTTTCCTTGCCAGGGGCGACGATCATGACCCTGACGGGGGGCTTTTTGTTCGCCACATTCCCCGGCGCATTGTTCAACGTGACCGGGGCCACATTGGGGGCCATTGCGATTTTTCTGGCGGCCAAGACCGGTTTGGGGGATGCGTTGCACAAAAAACTACACGACGGAAAAGGCGAAGACGGGTTCATGGCCAAAATGCAGGCGGGACTGCATAAAAACGAGGTCAGCTATCTGTTGCTGATGCGTCTGGTTCCGGCAATTCCGTTTTTTCTGGCCAATCTGGCACCGGCCTTTCTGGGTGTGAAGCTGAGGAATTTTTCACTGACCACGTTCTTTGGCATTATGCCGGGCGCTGTTGTTTATACTTCGGTCGGGGCCGGTTTGGGCGACGTGTTTGCCCGCGGTGAGACCCCGAATTTGGGTGTCATTTTTGAATTGCAAGTGCTGGGCCCGATCCTGGGGCTGTCCATACTGGCCGCACTGCCGATTTTGATCGGAAAATTCACGACCAAGAAGGAAACATGAGCATGACAAAGCGAATTAAAACCGACCTGTGCATCATTGGCGGCGGGTCAGGCGGCTTGTCGGTGGCAGCAGGGGCCGTGCAGATGGGCGCAACCGTGGTCTTGCTGGAAGGCGACAAAATGGGCGGTGATTGTTTGAATTATGGCTGTGTGCCGTCCAAAGCATTGATCGCTGCGGGCAAACACGCCCATGCAATGACGACCGGTGCGCCTTTTGGCATAACGCCGGTCACGCCGCAGGTGGATTATGCCGCCGCCAAGGCGCATGTGTCCAATGTGATCAAGGGCATCGAGCCCCATGATAGTGTTGAGCGTTTCGAAAGCCTGGGCGTCAAAGTCATAACGGAATATGGTGCCTTTATTTCGCCCACTGAAGTGCAGGCCGGCGATACTATCTTCCAAGCGCGCCGTTTTGTAATCTCGACCGGCTCGTCACCGTTCGTGCCTCCGATCCCGGGGCTGGACGGCGTGGTGCATTACACCAACGAGGATATTTTCGAGCTGATGGAACAGCCCGACCACCTGATCATCATTGGTGGCGGGCCAATCGGCATGGAGCTGGCACAGGCGCACGCCCGGTTGGGATCCAAAGTGACCGTGTTAGAGGGGCTCAAAGCCTTGGGGCATGATGATCCGGAAATGGCGGCCATAGCGTTGGAGCGTATTCGCGGTGAAGGCGTCGAGATTGTTGAGGGAGCCATGGCGTCCGAGATCAAAGGCAAGGCCGGTGCAATTGAAGTGCATACCAAGGATGGTGCTGTCTATCAGGGAACGCATCTGTTGATGGCTGCGGGCCGCAAGCCCAACACCGACACGTTGAACCTGGAAGCGGCGGGCATAGAGCCTGTGCGTGGTGGGATCAAGGTTGACGACCAGTTGAAAACCACAAATAAAAAAGTCTATGCCATTGGCGATGTTGCCGCCGGTCTGCAGTTCACCCATGTGGCGGGCTATCATGCAGGCGTGATCATCAAATCCGCTCTGTTCGGTCTGCCCTCCAAAGCCAGCACACGGCATATCCCCTGGGCCACATACACTGATCCAGAAATAGCACAGGTTGGTCTGACCGAGGCGCAGGCGCGCGAGGCCCATGGTGACAGGCTTGAAGTTTTGCGTTTTGAGTACGCGGAAAATGATCGTGCGCGTACCGAGTTGGCAACAACCGGTTTGATCAAGGTTATGATCGTCAAAGGTCGTCCGGTCGGGGCTTCAATCGTTGGCGCACAAGCTGGTGAATTGATCCAGACTTGGGCCCTTGTTATTGCCAACAAGCTTAAAATCGGGGCGGTCGCTGCCATGGTCGCGCCCTATCCGACACTGGGCGAGATCAACAAGCGGGCGGCGGGTCAATATTATGCACCGCGCCTCTTCGAAAGCAATATCGTCAAGAAAGTAGTAAAGCTTGTCCAACGCTTTAGATAAAAGGTAAGAAGACCAACGACTAATAATGGAACCGATATGTTTCTAAAATCACTCTCTGGCCGGTTTTTGCTGTTGACCATCATCGGTGTGATGCTGGCCGAGGTGATGATCTTTGTCCCCTCGGTTGCGCGGTTTCGCGCCGATTATCTGCAAGCGCGTCTGGAGCGGGGCCAGATTGCGTCGTTGGCCTTGTTGGCGGCACCCGATCAGATGGTCGAACCCAAGCTCGAAGCCGAGTTGTTGGAGAATGCCGGTATCCTGAATGTGGCGCTAAAACGCGACGAAGTGCGCGAACTGATGTTGGCGTCACCAATGGCATCGCCGGTTGATCGCAATTTCGATCTGCGAGAGGCCAGCGCCCTGACGTTGATTAT
>CAXMUJ010000147.1:0-3279 GCA_964196455.1 uncultured Myxococcota bacterium
TTCAATTCTTGCAGTCCGCATAGTGTCGCCTCCGCTGTGGTTTCAAGGTCTTATATGACGGCTAAGCCCACGATTCTATAACGATTTTCAAAATAACCGGATTTCTCCCTTGACCTTACAGTCACTGGAAGGTCTACATAACGGCTGAAAACGAAGGAATCGCGACATGGCAGATATGGCTAGAGACCAGTTTGAGAGTATTGATTTTGAAGTCACAGGCATGACCTGCGCGGCTTGTGCTGGTCGTGTTGAAAAGGCGGTCGGGTCTATGCCAGGTGTCGAATCCGCCACTGTCAATCTGGCGCTGGAAAAGCTGGATGTGTCGTTTGACGCAGATGCATTGTCGCCCAAAAGAATAGCCGAGACCGTTCGCGCAACTGGGTATGGCATACGCGAAGCTCAGGTGACATTTAACATCTCCAAAATGACCTGTGCGGGGTGCGCTGGGCGCTCGGAAAAGGCTATGCAAAACGTGCAGGGCGTTCTTTCGGCGACCGTTAATCTGGCGCTAGAAACAGCCTCGGTTCACTACATTCCCGGGCAAACAACGCCTTCGATTATCGCCAAAGCGTCCAACGACGCGGGTTACCCCGCAAAGGTCGTGGGCGAGTCCGGTGACGACCGGGAACAGGAAGTGCTAATCGCGCAACGTAAGGACTTAATTGAACTTACCATCGCTGCGGTTTTGTCAGTACCACTAGTGTCGCAGATGATATTTATGCTGTTGGGGATTGATTTGGCTATCCCGCCACTGGGTGAGCTTGCCTTGGCTACGCCCGTTCAATTCTGGATTGGCCGCCGTTTTTATCGTGCGGCATGGAGTGCGCTAAAGGCCAAAGCCGGTAACATGGATCAGCTCGTGGTTATGGGCACAAGTGCCGCGTATTTCTACAGCCTTTGGATGCTGCTAACGTTGGGTTCTGCTGCAAAAGGACACCTTTATTTCGAAGCATCGGCGGTTGTCATTACCCTAATTCTGGCCGGTAAGGTATTAGAGGCACGCGCGAAACGTTCGGCCTCATCGGCGCTTCGCCAACTGATGTCACTGCGCCCTGATAACGCCGTCGTTCTGCGCGCGGGCGTTGAGGTCGATGTTACCATTTCCGAGGTGCTTATTGGCGACGTCGTCATCATCAAACCCGGCGAACGCTTGCCCGTTGACGGGGATATCATCCGCGGTGAAAGCGAACTTGATGAAAGCCTGATAACCGGTGAATCCATGCCCGTCGTGCGCCAAAAGGGCGATGCGGTCATCGCGGGTTCGATTAACGGTGCAGGCCTTTTGCGCGTTCGTGCAAGACAGGTTGGTACCGATACAACGCTGGCCAAAATCGCAAAATTGGTTGAGGAAGCCCAAACCGGCAAAGCCCCGATTCAACGGCTGGTAGATCGCATTGCTGCGATATTTGTACCTGTGGTTCTGGTTATATCAGTTGTTACGCTGATCGGTTGGATGGTCAGTGGTGCGAGTTTTGAGGCCGCATTAACGGCCGCAATATCCGTTATGGTTATTGCCTGTCCCTGCGCCCTTGGCTTGGCGACACCGACAGCATTGGTTGCGGGAACAGGTGTGGCTGCGCAGCACGGAATTCTGATCCGTGATATTGAAACGCTTGAGCGTGCCAAAAACATTGATACAGTTGTGTTTGATAAAACGGGCACACTGACTATTGGCAAGCCCGAAATCGTGAGCATTCAGAGTTTTGGTCAGACCGAAGATGATCTGTTGGCATTGGTCGCCTCGGCCCAATCCGGTTCTGAACATCCGCTTGGTAAAGCAATGGTCGCAGCAGCCAAAGCACGTAAACTGACGTTATCCCCTCCGACCGAATTTACTGCCAAGATTGGCGAAGGGGTTACGGCAAGTGTAAACGACACGACTATTCTTGTCGGACGGCAAACTTTTGCGGCCCTGGGCGCAACCGAAGAAATGAAGGCCACTGCCATAAAGATGGCGACCCAAGGTCAAACGGTTGTCTGGGCTTCGCGCGACACCGAAATACTGGGGCTTGTGGGCTTGGCAGATACACCAAGACCAGAGGCAAAGGCTGCTGTGGCGGCGTTGCGGGCTGACGGAATTCGCACCATGTTGCTTACCGGTGACAATCCGCAGACTGCAGCACATATTGCTGGGCTTGTTGGTATAGACGAAGTCAAATCCGAGATGCGACCAGATGATAAAGTTAATGAACTTAACGCGTTAGTGGCTGACGGGCGTCATGTGGCCATGGTTGGCGATGGGGTGAATGACGCCCCTGCGTTGGCCGTTGCGGACCTTGGGATCGCCATGGGCGGTGGTGCCGATGTGGCACTTGAAACGGCTGGGTTTGTTCTGATGCAATCAGACCCCGGTCTGGTTCACGCGTCCCTTCAGGTGGCGCGCGCGACCTCGGCAAAAATCCGGCAAAACCTGTTTTGGGCGTTTATTTACAACGTTGTAGGTATTCCGATTGCAGCGCTAGGGTTTCTTAATCCTGCCTTGGCGGGGGCGGCTATGGCGTTTTCCAGCGTTAGCGTCGTAAGCAATTCTCTGTTGCTAAAACGCTGGAAGCCGGAGGTTCGAAAATGAACATTGGCGAAGCATCAACAAACAGCGGATTGCCCGCAAAGACCATCCGGTATTACGAAGACATCGGGCTGATTTCGCCTGATCGCACCGACAACGGGTACCGCGATTTTAGCGAGACACACATGCACAAGCTTGCGTTCCTAAGTCGGGCAAGGGGGCTGGGGTTTTCAATCGAGGAGTGCCGCACGTTGTTGTCCCTTTACGAAGATACCGACCGTGCGAGCGCCGATGTTAAGACTATGGCGCGTGTGCACTTGGATAAAATGGCACATAAAATTGCAGAACTGAAAGCCATGCAGCAGACGTTGTCTGAGCTTGTGAACAAATGTCACGGCGATGACAGGCCGGATTGCCCGATCCTTCAAGGATTGGCCGGTGAAAATACATTTAAGGAAAAATCATGAACATCAAAATGCTAGCTGCTTTGGCAGTGATTATCGCCGCTGCTTATGGCGCTTGGACATTGTTTGCATCCCCTGGTAACGCAAATGAAGAAGTTATCGGGGTCAATATTCCGGAATTCACGCAAGTGGCGCAAAGTGGCCAGATCGTATTTGAGGACGTATGTGCAGCATGTCATGGCATCAATGCTGCCGGAACTGAACAGGGACCTACATTTCTGCATGCGTTTTATAAGGCTGGCCACCACGGTGACGCATCTTTTGAATCAGCCGCCAAACTCGGCGCGCGCGAACACCACTGGTCCTTTG